>DASRPD010000030.1:0-31623 GCA_035646535.1 Acidimicrobiia bacterium | reverse complement strand
GTGGTGGGCTCGTCGGTGGTGGGCTCGGAGGTCGTCATCCGCCCATTCTCGCGCCGCACGGGTCCGAGGGCCGATTCGCCCGGTCCGATTCGCTTCGGCGGGCCGGTCCGATTCGCTTCGGCGGGCCGGTCCGATTCGCTTCGGCGGGCCGGTCCGAGTCGTCTTGGCCGGTCAGCCCGAGCCGCCGGCGGACGGCGACGCTGACCCCACGAGCGTCGTCGGCGTGGCGGCGGTCAGCTCGTCTGAACCTGTCGGCATCGGACCGTCCGGCGCCGCCTCCCCCGGCTCTGGGGTTCGGGGGACGTCACCGAGGCGAACGAGTCGCGTCAGGTCTTCCTCGTCCCGCCGGATCTGGAGCGCGAGTCGTTCGTCGGGACTGTGCGAGCGAGCGATGCTCAGGAGGTCGGTCATGGCGTTGATCCGGTCTCCTTCGGCGCCGATCACGATGTCTCCGACCATGATCCCGGCTCGGTCTGCGGGCCCGTCGGCGACGACGGCGCCCACGACCACGCCGCCGCCGGGTTCGGAGGTGGCGTCCGCGCCGGCGATGCCGATCCAGCCATGGGCGACGCGCCCGGTCTCGCGTAGCTGCGCGGCGATTCTCCGCGCCCGGCCGATGGGTACGGCGAGGCCTCCGCGGTCCGGCGCCAAGGCGAGGATGCCGACGATGTGACCACGGTCGTCGAGCAGTGCACCCCCGGTCGCGCCGGACACGATCCGCGCGTCGGTCCCGATGAGGCCCGTCTGGGCGACTTCGTCGGCCGCGAGCACCGCCGACACCGACGAGACCACGCCCGTCGCGACCCAGTTGTGCTCACCCGATCCGGCGCCGAGCGCGATGACGGTGTCACCGACCTCGACCTTCCGTTCGTCGCCCGAGGGGAGCCCCCCGGCAATCCCGTCGACGTACAGCAGGGCGAGGCCCGTCACGCCGTCGCACCCGTGGAGCGTCGCCGGAAGAGTTCGGCCGCGGCCGTCGGTCACCGCGAGGCTCGCCGCGTCGTTGACGGTTGCGCACGAGGCGAGGACCCAACCGTCGTCGATGACCAGCCCTGAGCCGCGCCGTTGCGCGCCTGCGGTGGCGGCGACGACACCGACGACGCCGGGAGCCGCGCGCGCGGCCAGTGCCGCGACGGGCTGGGCTGAGACCGCCTCGGGCGGCTTGGTGGGCGTGAGCACGCCGGTGGCCGCCAAGACTGCGATGGTGACCACTGCCCCGAGTGCGCCCGCGGCGACGACGACGAGCCAGTCGCTACGCCCGAGGCCGCGATTGGGGCCGGCCGTTCGGGTGCGGGGAGTGCTCGCGAGCTCGGAGGGATGGATCCAGAGTCGGTCGAGCGGGTCCGGTGGCGGCCGGCTCCGTCCCTCGTTGCCGGGATCCTCGAACGGCATGGATTCGGAGTGTAACGACGGGCTCGGCGGGAAAGGCATCGCCAAGAGTCCCGGCGGGGCGCGGCGGCAGTCCCGGCCGGGCGGGCGGCAGTCCCGGCCGGGCGCTAGGGCCGTGCGGCCGGCACATGGTCTGTCGCGGGGGGTCCTCGGTACAGTGGTCATCGTGTCATGCCCCGATCCCGCATGGGTCGCGCTCACCGATGAGACCCTTCCTGTCGCCGACGCCGTCGCCTGGGCAACGACGGCGCGCGCGGGCGCAGTCGTGACGTTCCTGGGTGTCACCCGCGATCACAGCGACGGCCGCTCGGGGGTGACGGGCCTGACCTATGAGGCCTACGAAGCCGCGGCGATCGAGCGTCTCCGCGGCGTGGCCGCCGAGGCCGCTCGCCGGTGGCCCCTCGAACGGGTCGTCCTGATCCACCGCCTGGGCGACGTGGCCACCACCGAGGCATCGGTGCTCGTGGTGGCGGCCGCAGCCCACCGGGGCGAGGCGTTCGACGCCGCTCGGTTCTGTATCGACACCCTGAAGGAATCTGTGCCGATCTGGAAGCGGGAGCACCACGCAGAGGGCTCCGACTGGTCGGAGTCCGCCCTGACGGTTCGCCCCGTTCCCGTGCCGTCGGACGCCCCGCTTGCCGCCGGGAGCTCCGATCCGATCACCACCCCCTGAGCCACCCCTTCCCAGCCGACCCCCTACCAATCCGACCCCGTACCGAGGAGGAAGAGTCCCGTTGGAGTACCTGCTGCTCGCCGTCGTGCTCATGGCCGCGGGCATCGCCATCGTGATCGCGCGGAATCGTCGTCCGACCGGGGCGGACGCGAGCATCTCCGAGTTCGAAGAGAGCCTCGACGCAATTGCGCCGCCGGCCGACGAATCGCGAGGGCGCCGGTCTGGCTAGAGACCTCGCGATCGACCTCGGCACCGCCAATACGCTCGTCTACTTGCGCGGCCAGGGGATCATTCTCAACGAGCCCACCGTCATCGCCCTGAACGACCGCACCCAAGACGTGCTGGCGATGGGTCACGAGGCGTGGCAGATGATCGGCCGGACGCCCGGTTACATCGTCGCGGTGCGTCCACTCCGGGGTGGAGCGATCACCGACTTCGAGATCACCCAGCGCATGATTCGGCTCCTGTTCCAGCGCGCCGGAGTGAACCGGCTCTACCGGGCCCGCGTGTTGATCTGCGTGCCCTCGGCGATCACCCACGTTGAACAGCGGGCCGTGCTCGAAGCCGCCCGCCGGGCCGGCGCGGCGACGACCTACCTCATCGAGCAACCCATGGCCGCGGCCATCGGCGCGGGTCTTCCGGTTCATGAGCCGCTCGGGAACATGGTTGTCGACGTCGGTGGAGGCACGACTGAGGTCGCGGTGATCTCGCTGGGCGGCGTCGTGGCACTCGAAGCCGTGCGTGTGGGCTCCTTCGACGTCGACGCGGCGATCCAGGCATTCGTGCGTCGGGAGTACGGGATCGCGGTCGGCGAACACACCGCGGAGGAGATCAAGATCGCAATTGGCTCGGCGGCCGCGACGCCGGACGAGTTCAAGGCCGAGGTTCGGGGCCGCGACCTCATGAGCGGCCTGCCCAAGACGATCATCCTGTCGCCGGAAGAGGTACGCCACGCAATCGAGGAACAGACCCGGGCGATCTGCGACGCGGTCGTCTCTGCGCTCGGCCAGACGCCGCCCGAGCTGGCCCAGGACCTCATCCTCCAGGGCATCCACCTGGTCGGTGGCGGGGGGATGTTGCGGGGCCTCGACCGGCGTATCGCCCAGGAGAGCGGCCTGCCCGTCCATCTCGTCGAAGCCCCCCTGGAGTGTGTGGTGCTCGGAGCGGGTCGCTGTCTCGAGAGCTTCGATCGCCTCAAGGACATGTTCATGGGGAGTCCGCGCCGCTAGCCGCGCCTGTCGGCGTCGACCTCGACGCCGAGCAGGTCCTGGGCCGCTTGGCGGACCTGCCAATCCGCGTCCTCGAGCGAGCGCGTGAGGGCGGCGTCGACCTCGGCGCCGTCGAACGGGGCCAACGCGAGCACCGCGCGCCGTCGAATCGCCGGACGATCGTGGGTCGCGGCCAGCACCGCAGCGAGCCCGCTCACCTCGCCGAGCGCCCCGATCGCGGCGACCGCGGCTTCGCGCACCAGGGGGTCGTCGTGGCTCGTCGCGAGCGCGGCCAGTCGCAGGGTGGCCCGTCGACGGTTCGTCGGGCTCCAGGCGATCTCGCCGACCGCCCACGCCGCCGTCTCCGCCACCGACCAGTCCGCGTCCTCCAACAGCTCGACGACTGCACGCAGTGAGACCTGGTGCACGATTGGCGCGAGCTCCGCCGCCCGTCGACGAACCACCGATGCGGGGTCCGAGCGGCGGGCGCTCCACACCTCACGTGCCGTCGTGCCCCGGCCTGCCCGAACGAGCGCGGCCAGCGCGGCTGCCCGGACCCGCGGGTCGGAGTCCTCGTCCGCCCAGCGGCGCAGCATCGCCGAGTCCGCCCGGCTCAGCGGTCCGGTCAGCGCCGCCGAGGCCGCCGCGGCCGCCCGGGCGGTGGCGTCTCCCCGATCGACGTCGTGGTCAGAAAGATGGACAAAACGGGCCGAACGACTCACGATGTCCGGGCGCTCCGCTCAGTACCGTGCGGCCGTGGGCTTGGAGCAGCAGGAGGTTCGCCGCGGCAGGGCGGCTGTCGTCATGCTCGTGGTCGCGATCTTCGTGGCCACGGCACTGGCGGTCGCGCTCGTGATCGGTGCGGCCGCGGAGGGCTCGGGATCAGGGGGCCTTGGCCTCGGGTCCATGGTGGGCATTCTCGCGGCTCCGCTCCGTTTCGGCATCTGATCGTCACCATCGGGCGCATCAGCGCCCAGTGAGCGAACCCAGACACCAACTCGGACCCGTCCCGCGACGCTCGCCGCCTCGTCTCTGAACCTTGCGTCGGCGTCAGGGTGTGGCCGCGTCCACGAGGAACACGCCGGCGCCGGCCAAGGCCGCCATGGAGATCGCAATCGTGAAGCCGACCGCCAGCACGAGCCCAGCGAGCTTTGCCCCGGTTTCGGCTCGTCGGTGCCGCGTCCCATCCCATCCCGCCGTCGTGGCACGCTGATCGACCGTGGTCGCCATTTCCCTCACCTTGGATCTGCTCGCGCCGGTGCGCGACTCGTGATCCCTCCTTCGACACCTTGAGCGGACGACCTGAGGTACCCGATGTCTCTCGGGGCAGTGACGCCGCCTCCGGCTCGGTCGGGTCGGCGGGGGCCGCGGCCGGGCCTGCCGAGGCGCAACGGCGGGTGGGCCGCCGAGTTGCCCTCATCGCGTCGATCGTGACGGGTCTCGTCGTGGCCGTCGTCGTCGCCGGCTTCTTCGTCCCGGTGCCGTACGTGATCATCGAACCGGGATCCGCGACGCCGTTGACGAACGTCGTGTTGGTCGAGGGTGCGCCGACCTACGACCACGACGGCGAGCTGCTGTTCCTCACCGTCTCGGTCTCGCGCGGGCGCCCGAGCCTCTGGGAGTACGTCGCCGCCTCGTTCGACGACAACGCACGGGTCATCTCCGAAGAAGACTTCTACGGAGACACGAGCCCGGCTGAGGACCGGCGGGCCAACGAGCTGGCGATGGACACCTCCCAGCAGGTGGCCACGCTCGTGGCCCTGGAGAAGCTCGGCTACGACGTGGAGGTCACCGGCGCGGGAGCGACCGTCCGCTCGGTCGAAGCCGACTCACCGGCCGATGGCCGGCTCCGCCGAGGTGACGTCATCGTCGGCGTCGACGGAACGCCTGTGGTGCTTGCCGAGGACGTCGGTCCCCTGGTTCGTGCGCGCACACCCGGAGAGGCGGTGGTCTTCACCGTCGAGCGGGATGATCAGACTCGCGAGGTCGAGGTGACGACGGTCGCCGCCGAGGGCGGCCCGCTCGACGGCGAAGCGTTCGTCGGGATCAGTCCCCAGACCCGGGACCTGGCCTTCGAGTTCCCGGTCGACGTCGAGATCGATACGGGCAGCGTGGGCGGGCCGTCGGCCGGCCTCGCGTTCACACTCGCCGTCCTCGACGAGATGAGCCCGGGGGATCTGACCGGCGGTGACGACATCGCGGTGACCGGCGCGATCCTGGCCGATGGCTCTGTGGGCGAGGTCGGCGGCGTCGCTCAGAAGGCCGTCGCGGCGCGCCGGTCCGGAGCTCGGCTCATGCTCGTGCCCGAGTCCGAGGTCAGCGAGGCGCGCGGCCGAGCCGGTGATGTTCCCGTCGTCGGGGTCGCAAATTTGACCGACGCGCTGGCCGCGTTGGCGCGGGTCGGGGGCGCCCCGCTGGAGATGGCCGTGGCGCCCGCGGCCTGAATGGCGCCGGAGTCCGGAACGCGCCGCCCGCCCCCCAATACGATGGTGCGATGGCCGACGGTGAGGCGCGACGCAGGGGGACGGCGATCCCGGGTCGGCTGACTGCCGAAGAGGTCGTCGGACGGGGTTTTGCGAGCGCCTTTCGAGGGATCTCCGAGACCGAGGTCCGGAACTTCCTGCGGCGAGTCGCCGAGGACCTCACCGCGCTGCGCGAGCGCGACGCGGCGCTGAGCGATCGGATCGGCGAGCTCGAGACCGAGCTGGCGACCCCTCCGCAGCTCACCGACGAGCAGCTGTTCGACGCGCTCGGCCAGGAGACCACGAGGGTTCTGCGTTCCGCCCAAGAAGCCGCCGAGAGCATCCGCGCTCACGCGCTGGCCGCTGCGACCGAGCTCACCGACGAAGCCGAAGGTCACGACCGGCACGTCCGCGAGCAGGTTGAGCGGTTCGCGGACGAGCGTCGCAACGAAGTCGAGGCGACCACGGCGGAGCGGGAACGCGCGTCCATCGGGGCGGCCGACACGACCCGCGCCGATTCCCAGCGCGAGGCCGTCGAGATCGCCGAGCGCGCCGTCGCCGATGCCGCTGCGGAAGTGGAACGCGGGCGCGAGTCGGGGCGTGCCATGGTCGAAGAGGCGCGCCGCGTGCGCGAACGGGTGCTGTCGGACCTCGCCCGTCGGCGCGCGCTCATGGAGGCTCAGCTGGCCGAGCTGCGTACGGGCCGTGATCGGCTGATGGGGGCGTACCGGGTGGTGAAGGAGACCCTCGCGGACGCCACCACCGCGCTCGCGGACGTCCAGGCCCGTGCCCACGCCACCGACGGCGTCGAGATCGAGCCGGTGCCCGAGGTACCCGGCATCGATGCAGACACCGAAGCTGTCGGTGACGCCTCCGCGGATGCCCCGGTCGACGAGGTCGCGGACGCGGCGTCCGGCGACGAGTCGCACGCCGTTGAGCCGGAGGCGCCGAGCACCGGAGCTGAGCCCGGCGAGCCCGGCGTGCCGGAGGTGTCGAGCCCCGCCGACGGAGCGATCCCCGGAAGCGTCGCTGCGGTCGATGCGCTGTTCGCCCGACTCAAAGAGGAGCGAGTCGACGGGGCGTCGACACCGGAACCCGGCCCCACACTCGACCTGGCGAAGGAGGGGGCTGAGGCCGAGAGCGCAGTGGAGCCGCCGGACGGTTCGGAAGCAGCGCCCGCGGGTGGCAAACGCGCGCGCGGCCGACGGGGCCGGAATCGATCCGGAGCCGAGCCCGCGCCGGGTGAACCGCCGGAGATCGCGGCGCGTGATGTCGCGATCGACAAGGCCCGCACCGCGCTCGCGCGGCGGGCCAAGCGGGCGCTCCAAGACGAGCAGAACGAGGTGCTCGACGCGTTGCGCCGGCACAAGGGAACCCCGACGGCCGACGCGTTGCTGCCGAGTCCCGAGGCCCGCGCGGAGGCTTGGGCGGACGTGCTCGAGCCGGCGATCGACGAGATCTACCGCGCCGCCGGACGATCGGTGGCCGGGTCCGGGGGCGGAGTGCCCCCGGGGATTGCCCGGGCGACGCTCGTCGAGCTCGCGATCGGGTTCGCGGCGCCCCTGCACGAGCGGGTCGAGGCTGCGTTCACGTCGGCCGACGCAAGCGACGAGGACGTCACGCAGCGACTCGGCGCGCGCTATCGCGAGTGGCGGACCCAACAGCTGGCGGACGCTCTCGTCGAGGTGCTCTCGGCCGCGTGGGTGCGCGGTTCACTCGACGCTGCGCCGCCGGACGCCCGGCTCCACTGGATCACGCCTGTCAGAGGGTGCTGTCCGGATTGCGACGATGACGCGCTCGAGCCCACGAAGCGGGGCGAGGCCTTCCCGACCGGCAAGCTCTCGCCGCCCGCTCACCCGGGCTGTCGCTGCGTCCTCGGTATCGCGGCAGTCGAGGCCGCCGCGACCCGCCCGTCGTGACCTCGGGCTGACCGGGCTCTAGCATCGCTCCCGTGTGTATCCCCACCATCGGCCGTCGGCGGCGTCAGTTCCGAATTCGCGGGTGGGTCATCGCGCTCGCGGCCATCCTGGTGATCCTGGTCCTGAGCCTCTCGGGACTGGCCCGCTTCTACACCGACTACCTCTGGTTCGACTCGGTCGGTCTCGGCGACGTCTGGCGGGAGCTTCTGCTCGCGCGCATCGCGCCCGCGGCCGTCTTCACAGCCGTCTTCTTCGTGATGATGTTCGCGACCCTCACGATCGCCGATCGGCTGGCGCCCCTGGCACGGAACATCGGGCCGGAGGACGAGTTCTTCGAGCGCTACCAGCAGGTCATGGGTCGCTACGCGGGCCGTATCCGGGCCGCCGTCGCGCTGGTGCTCGCGCTGCTCGCCGGTGCGAGCGCGTCCGGACAGTGGAACGAGTGGATCCTGTTTCGCAACTCCGTGGACTTCGGGATCAAGGATCCCGAGTTCGGTAAGGACGTCGGCTTCTACGTCTTCCAGCTGCCGTTCATCAGCTTCGTGGTCGACTGGTTCTTCGCCGCCTTCCTGGTCCTGCTCATTGCCAGCGTGGTCGCGCACTACTTCAACGGCGGCATTCGACTCCAGAGCCCGCATCAGCGCGTGACCCCGCAGGTGAAGGCCCATCTCTCGGTGATTCTGGCGCTCATGGCCCTCGTGAAGGCGGTGGGCTACTACTACGCGCGGTTCGACCTGAACTTCTCGAGCCGCGGTGTCGTCGACGGGGCGAGCTACACCGACGTCAACGCCCAGCTTCCCGCGCTCACGTTGCTGACCGTCATCGCGGTGATTGCGGCCGGGCTGTTCATCTGGAACATCTGGCGGAGGGGTTGGGTGCTGCCGATCATCGCGGTCGGCCTGTGGGGACTCATCTCGCTGGTCGCCGGGACGATCTATCCGGCGTTCGTCCAGAACTTCCAGGTGAACCCGAACGAGCTCGCCAAGGAGCGCAAGTACATCCGCCGCAACATCACCGCGACGCGCGCCGCGTTCAACCTCGACAACGAGAGCGTCACGGTCAAGCAGTTCGACTACGACACCGATCTCACCCTCGGCGATCTCCAGGCCAACGAAGAGACCATCGGCAACGCGCGCCTCTGGGATCCCACCGAGCTGTTGACGAACATCCGATCGTTCCAACAGCTCGACACCTTCTACCGATTCGGCGACGCGGACGTCGATCGGTACGAGATCGACGGCAGCACGCGCCAGGTGCTGTTGTCGGCCCGGGAGATCAACCGCGAGGCCCTGCCCAGCCAGAGCTGGGTGAGCCGCACCCTCGAGTACACCCACGGGTACGGCCTGACCGTGTCGCCCTCCAACGAGGCCGTGCGCAGTGGCCAGCCCTCCTTCCTCCTCAGTGAGATCCCGCTGGTGAGCGATGCGCCGGTGCTCGACGTCGACCGCCCGGAGATCTACTTCTCCGAGAACCTGGGTGGTTTCTCCCTGGTGGACGCGAAGCAGCGGGAGTTCAACTTCCCGCGCCAAAAGCGCGCGAACGCGACCAACCGCTACGAAGGCACCGGCGGCGTCAAGCTGTCGAGCTGGGTCCGGCGGGCCGCGTTCGCGTTGCGCTTCACCGACTACAACGTCTTGATCTCGAGCCAGATCACGAACAAGACGAAAGTGTTGTACCTGCGCGACATCAGGGAACGGGTCAAGAAGGCGGCGCCGTTCCTCGGCTACGACAACGACCCGTACCCCGTGATCCTCGACGGCCGGGTGACGTGGGTGCTGGACGGCTACACGACGACGAGCCGGTACCCGTACTCCGAGAGGACCGACGGTGGCGGCGCGGGAACCGCCATCAACTACGTGCGCAATTCGGTGAAGGTGGCGGTCGACGCGTACGACGGCTCGATCACGATGTATGTCATCGATGAGTCCGATCCCATCATCCGCGCCTACCGCAAGGCCTTCCCGAAGCTCTTCACCGACGGTGATGACATGCCGGCCGGTCTGCGTGAGCACCTGCGTTACCCGGAGGATCTCTTTTCGGTCCAGACCAACGTGTACGCCGCCTATCACATGACCGATCCGACGACCTTCTTCAACAAGACGGACCTCTGGGAGGTGTCGCCCGACCCGGGCTCGGGTGAGGTGGGGTTCACCGACACCGGCGGCATCGACACCACGCCCTCGACCGCGCCCGAGGCCGCCCGGTCGACGGGCGCGCGGATGGACCCGATCTACCTGCAGATCCGGCTCCCGGGTGCGGCCCGGGAGGAGTTCCTGATCCTGCGGCCGTTCGTGCCGGTGTCGCGCAACAACGCGCTGACCCAGCTCTCGTCGTTCATGGTGGCCAAGTCCGACCCGGACAGCTACGGCGAGCTCGAGTCGTTCGTGATGCCGAGCGGTCGGTCGGTCTTCGGGCCGAGCCAGGTCGACAGCCAGATCAACACGACCGACGAGATCTCCACTCAGTTCAGCCTGCTCGGTCGCACCGGGTCGAAGGTGATCCAGGGCAGCATGCAGCTGATCCCGGTCGGGGATTCGATCCTGTACATCCGGCCGATCTACGTCCAGGCCCAGACCGGCGCGCAGCTCCCCTCGTACCGGTTCGTGATCGTCTTCTACGACGAGACCGCGAAGCTCGGTACGACGCTGCGCGGCGCGCTCGCCCAGTTCCCGGAGTTCGCGGGCATCGCTCCGGACGAGGAGATCCCCGTCCCTCCCGACGTCACCGACGGAACGACCCCCGAGGAGACACCGGGTGGCGGGTCCAAGACGGTCGCCGAGCTCGTCGCGGAGGCGAACGCGAAGTTCACCGAGGCCCAGGCCGCGCTCGACGCCAGCGACCTCGGGAAGTACCAGGAGCTCATCGAAGAGGTCGGACAGCTTCTCGCCGAGGCGCAACAGACCGCCGGCGGCTCGGGCGGGTCGACGTCATCCACGACCTCTTCCACCACGACCACCACGCAGCCGGACACCAACGCTCAGCAACAGGCCGGTCGCCGACGCTGAGGGCGTGTCGGTGCAGTGGGAGTGCCCAGAGGCGGCCTCGGTGCACCCACGGAATCGGGAGCCCGTCGACGTCACGGCCCTGTGGGTTCCTCGTTGTGAGGGCGGGCCAGGAATTGTTACTATCTGCGTAGTGGAAATTCCCCGTGGTCTGCCGGGTCCCCTTCGACCCACCGGTCCCTCCCGGCCTGAGGAGCGTCGTCGATGGCAGTCACAGGTATCGATCTCGGCAAGTACAAGCTCGGCTGGAGCGACACCGAGAACTACGTCTACAAGCCGAAGAAGGGCGTCAACCGCGACGTCGTCTCCGACATCTCGCACCAGAAGTCGGAACCGGAGTGGATGACGACCTTCCGGCTGAACGCCCTCGAGCGGTTCGAGCGCAAGCCGATGCTCCCGTGGTTCGCGCAGAACATGCCGGACATCGACTTCGACGACATCTACTACTACATCAAGCCCACCGAGGGCGTCGTCTCCGATTGGGACATGCTCCCCGAGGAGATGAAGACGACCTACGAGAAGCTCGGCATCCCCGAGGCCGAGCGGAAGTACCTCGCCGGTGTCACGAGCCAATATGACTCCGAAGTCGTGTACCACAAGAACCGCGAGGACCTCGAGGCCCAGGGCGTGCTCTTCACGAGCATGGACCAGGCCCTTGCGGACTACCCGGAGCTCGTGCGCGAGCACTTCGGCACCGTCATCCCGCCGGGCGACAACTAGTTCGCCGCGCTGAACTCCGCGGTGTGGAGCGGCGGCTCGTTCATCTACGTGCCGCCCGGTGTGCACGTCGACATGCCGTTGCAGGCGTACTTCCGCATCAACGCGGAGAACGCCGGCCAGTTCGAGCGCACGCTGATCATCGCGGACGAGGGCTCGTCGGTGCACTACGTCGAGGGCTGCTCCGCGCCGGTGTACTCGAGCGACTCGCTGCACTCCGCGGTCGTCGAGCTCATCGCCAAGCCCAGCGCGCGGATCCGGTACACGACGATCCAGAACTGGTCGCCCAACGTCTACAACCTCGTCACCAAGCGGGCTCGTGCCGAGACCGAGGCGACGGTCGAATGGATCGACGGGAACCTCGGTTCGAAGCTGACCATGAAGTACCCGGCCGTCGTGATGACCGGGCCGAAGGCGCACGGTGAGGTGCTGTCGGTCGCGTACGCAGGGCCCGGTCAGCACCAGGACGCGGGCGCCAAGATGACCCACGCCGCCCCGGAGACGACTTCCATCATCGACTCCAAGTCGATCAGCAAGGACGGCGGTCGCACGACGTACCGAGGGCTCGTGAGGGTCGAAGAGGGCGCGCACGACGTGAAGAGCCACGTCCGGTGCGACGCGCTCATCCTGGACGACGAGAGTCGCTCGGACACCTACCCGTACATGGAGATCAACGAGAAAGACGCCCGCGTCGGTCATGAGGCGACGGTCTCGAAGGTTGGTGACGACCAGCTCTTCTACCTGATGAGCCGAGGGCTCACCGAGCAGCAGGCCACCGCGATTGTCGTGAACGGCTTCATCGAACCGATCACCAAGACCCTCCCCATGGAGTACGCGGTCGAGCTCTCCCGCCTCATCGAGCTCAACATGGAGGGAGCGGTCGGATGACGGGATCGAGAGCTGGGGGCCCCGGGTCCACGACCGCGCACCGACCCGAGGTGCCGGAGGGCTCCGTCGGATGATCGCCGCGGTCGCCTGATGGCCGCATCGAGCTTCACGGTCGGCGCGGCGCGCGCGCTCGGTGGTCCCGAGTGGTTGATGGAACGGCGAATCGCCGCGGCCGAACGGCTCGCGGACGTCGAGTGGCCGACTCCGGCCGAGGAGATCTGGCGCTACAGCCCGGTCGACCACTTTGGTCTCGACCGGTACCGGCTGCGTCCGGAGGCCGATCGGGCGATCGTGCTCCCCGAGATCGATGCCGGATCGGTCGCACGCGGCGTCGTTGTCGGCGATCTACGCACGGACGGTGGCGCCGACGCTGCGAGGTGGTTCGGAACCTGTAGCGACGCGTCGCCCGACGCGTTCACGTTGCTGCACGACGCCTTCGTGAGCGGTGGGGTCTTCATCTCGGTGCCGCCGGGCGTTGCCGTCCCGGAGCCCATCGTGGTCGAACACCGGACGTCGGGCGATGGTGTCGCGAGCTTCCCGCACACGCTGGTGGTCGTCGGCGAGGGCGCCGAGGTGACGGTGGTGGACCGTTACGCGGCCGGCGGTGTCGGTCACCTGTCGGACGCCGTGATCGAGCTGCTCGTCGGAGACGGCGCGCACCTTCGCTACACGTCGGTGCAGGAGCACGGCCCGGACGTATGGCAGGTCGCGCTCCAGCGGGCCCACGTCGGACGGGACGGGTCGCTCCAGTCTTCGGCGATCGCGCTCGGTGGCGAGTACGCGCGCCTGCGCACCGAGTCGCTCATCACGGGCCAGGGCGGTGAGAGCGATCTGCTCGCGGTGTACTTCGGTGACGGCTCACAGGTGCTCGACTTCCGCACGCTCCAAGACCACGCGGCGCCGCGGACACGCAGCGACCTGTTGTTCAAGGGCGCGGTCGAGGACGAGGCACGGTCGGTGTACTCGGGCCTCATCCGACTGCGGCCGGAGGCCACGCGGGCTCGGGCCTTCCAGACCAACCGGAACCTGGTCCTGTCCGAGGGCGCGGCCGCGGAGTCGATTCCGAACCTCGAGATCGAGGCGAATGACGTTCAGTGCTCCCACGCATCGACGGTAGGGCCGATCGACGACGACCAGCGCTACTACCTCGAGAGCCGCGGCGTGCGCCCCGAAGACGCTGAACGGCTCATCGTGCTCGGCTTCTTCGACGACGTCTTCGACCGGCTCCCGGTGCGGTCATTGGTCAACTCCTTGCGCGCCGCCGTGCGAGAGAAGGTCGGGCACCTCCATGGATGAGCGCCGGGTCTGTGGCGTCACGGACCTCGAACCGGATTCGGCGCGCCGGTTCGACGTCGACGGACTCCGGCTGTGCGTCGTGCGGCTGGACGACGACTGGTACGTGATCGGCGACGAATGCTCGCACGCTGACTATTCGCTCTCCGAAGGCGACGTCTGGGCCGGCGAGTGCACGATCGAGTGTCCTGCGCACGGGTCGACGTTCTCGCTGAGGACCGGGGACCCCCAGTCACTTCCGGCCACGAAGCCGGTACCGACCTACGGCGTTCGGGTAGACGGCGACGACGTGATCGTGAGCGTCCCGTGAGCGCAGTGGAGCCGCCGGACGGTTCGCAGGGAGCCGGAGCGGGTGGGCGATCGAGGCGGCGCAACGAAGCGAACCATCAAGGCGTGAGCGCCCTCTCGGTGCGGGATCTGCGCGCGTCGGTGGATGGGCACGAGATCCTGCGCGGTGTCGACCTCGAGATCCGCTCGGGCGAGGTCCACGCGCTGATGGGCCCGAACGGCTCGGGCAAGAGCACGCTCGCTCATGTGCTCATGGGACGCGACGACTACACGGTCACCGGGGGTTCGGTCACGATCGATGACGTGGAGCTGGTCGGGCTCCCGACGTGGGAGCGCGCCGCCGCGGGGCTCTTCCTGGCGATGCAGTACCCCGTCGAGGTCCCCGGCGTTCCGGTCGGAGCGCTCCTCGCCGAGGCCGGTACCGCCGATGTCGAGCGGCTCGGGGTCGAGGCCGACCGGCTGGGGGTTGCGGCCGAGCTCCTCGAGCGCGGCGTCAACGATGGGTTCTCCGGCGGGGAGAAGAAGCGGATGGAGACCCTGCAGCTCGCGGTGCTCGCTCCGAAGTTCGCCGTGCTGGACGAGATCGACTCCGGTCTCGACGTCGACGCGCTCGGTGACGTCTCCCGACGGGTCGAGCAGATGACGGAAGAGGCGGCGCTCGGAGTCCTCGCGATCACGCACTACGCGCGCCTGCTCACCGAGTTGCGACCTGATCGAGTGCACGTGCTCATGGCCGGTCGCGTCGTCGCTTCGGGAGGACCCGAGCTCGCGGGGCGCCTCGAAGAGATCGGGTACGAGGGCCTCGCGGCGGAGCTCGGAGTGGAGGCACTGACGCTCGACGAGCCCGAATCACCCGCGGACCCCTTCGCCGATCCCGGTTTCTGAGCCGGCGAGCCCTTCGCCCGAACCGGTTCCGAACCGGGGCGCTACGAGGCGCCGGCGGTCTGTGATTCGGCTTCGAGGAGCTCAGCGAGAGGGTCGGGTGCGAGCGCGGTGTTGCGCAGATCGAGGAGGAAGTCAACGACTTCGCCACCGGACACGAGGTCCCGACGAGCGAAACGCTCGAGTGCCTCGTCGACCATGCGGGTGATCTCCTGATCGTTCACAACGATCCTCCCTGGCATCTACTCGCCGGCATCCAACGGATGCCGCGCGTCCTTCCTTGAACCCAACGTAGTCGCCCGCCGTTTCATGCCCTGGTCGGCATCATGACGGACCCATGAACACCCTGGTCAGGGTCTTCCGGCCTGTTTCCGCTGCAGCCAGGACGGAATATGTCGGCTCTCATCGATCATCGAGGCTGCTGTCCTCCTGGGAGTCCATCGGCATCCAATCTCCGATCGTGTAGCCAAGAATCTCTTGGCTCCGGATCCCGTCGTGGCCCGGTCAGTCGGCCGGAGCCGGCTCGTCGAGTCCCTGTTGGAGCGTGTTCCAGCCGAGGGTCGCGCACTTGATGCGCACCGGGAACTTCACGACTCCCTGCAGCGCCTCCAGATCGCCGAGTTGCACGTCGGAGAGATCGCCGGCGGGACCCTCGGTGTCGCCGTCTCCCGCGTCGCCCTCGAGCTTGGACTCATGCACCGACATGAGAGCCTTGAACGCGCGGATGAGGCGGCGCGTCTCGTCGACGGTTCGGCCCTTCACGGCCGCGCTCATCATCGAGGTGGACGCCTGGCTGATCGAGCAACCTTGACCGTCGACCCTCACGTCGCGCACCGCGTCGGTGTCAGGGTCCACGTCGAGGTACACGATCACCTCGTCGCCGCACAGGGGATTGAACCCCTCGGTTCGGCGTGCCGGGGGTACCGGAAGCTCGCCGCGGTTTCGGGGTGACCGGTAGTGGTCGAGGATGATCTCGCGGTAGAGGTCTTCGAGGCCGGGCATGTTCATCCGATCCTAGGAGTCGAGCGTCGGCGACGCCGAGTGGGCGGGCGTCGTCGCCGACCGGGTTCTCTGGCTACGTCTCGATGGCGAAGAACTTCTCGGCGCGGGCGAGGGTATCGACCAGTGCGTCGACGTCGGCCTCGTCGTTGTACAGGTAGAACGACGCGCGGGTCAGGGCCGGGACACCGAGCACAGCCATGAGCGGTTTCGCGCAATGGTCGCCGGCCCGCACGCATACGCCTTCGTCGTCCAGCACCTGGGAGATGTCGTGGGCGTGGATCCCCTTGAACAGGAACGAGATCGTTCCGCCGCGCCCGGCCGTGTCCTGTGGGCCGTAGATGGTGAGTCGCTCGTCGAATCGGTCTGCGAGCGCGCCCAGCGCGTAGCCGGTGACCCGCTGCTCGTGGTCGTGGATCGCGTCGAGGCCCACGGCCCGGAGGTAATCGACGGCCGCGCCGAGGCCGGTGGCCTCGACGATCGGCATGGTGCCGGCCTCGAACTTCCAGGGCACGTCGTTGGTGGTGAAGCCGTCCTTGCTGACGTCGCGGATCATCTCGCCGCCGCCGAGGAACGGCGGCATCTCCTCGAGCAGCTCGAGCGGTGCCCAGAGGCAGCCGATACCGCTCGGGCCCAGCATCTTGTGGCCGGTGAAGGCGACGAAGTCCGCGCCCCACTCCGCCACGTCGACCGGGGCGTGCGGCACCGCCTGAGCCGCGTCCACGAGCACTCTCGCGCCGGCCGCGTGCGCGGCCGCGGCGAGGCCGGCCACGTCGTTGACGGTGCCGAGCACGTTCGACGCGGCGGTGACCGCGAGGAGTCGCGCACCGTCGAGCAGCTCGTCCAGGTGGTCGAGGTCCAGCCGGTGATCGGGGGTCAGCGGGATCCACCGCAGCTCGATGCCCCGCTCGCGGGCGAGCATCTGCCACGGGACGATGTTGGCGTGGTGCTCCATCTCGGTGAGCACCACGACGTCACCGGGGGCGAGGTTGGCCCGGCCCCATGAGTACGCGACGAGGTTGATGGCCTCGGTGGCGTTCTTCGTGAAGACGATCTCGTGGGGGTTCGGCGCGTGCACGAGGTCGGCCACCGTGCGCCGCCCCGCCTCGTAGGCTTCGGTGGACTCCTCCGCGATCGCGTAGACGCCGCGGTGGATGTTCGCGTAGTGGTCCCGGTAGTGCTCCGCCATCGCGTCGAGCACGCATTGTGGTTTCTGAGCCGACGACGCCGAGTCGAGGTACACGAGCCGCTTGTCGTGCACCGTGCGGGCGAGGATGGGGAAATCGGCACGGATCCGAGCGACGTCGAGGCGGGCGTCGCCGGGCTTCGTCACCGGAGTCACGCGTGAACCTCGCGGCGGAACGCGTCGAAGCCGTCAGCCTCGACCTGTCGGGACAGCTCCGGACCGCCGGTGGCGACGATCCGCCCGTCGAGGAGGATGTGCACGACGTCGGGCGTGAGGTGCTCGAGGATCCGCCGGTAGTGGGTGATGAGCAGGATCCCGAGCTCGGGTCGCGTCTCGCGCACCTCGGTGATCCCGCGGGCCACGACCGCCAGCGCATCGATGTCGAGCCCGGAGTCGGTCTCATCGAGCACGGCGACGTCGGGCTCCATGAGCGCCATCTGGAGGATCTCGTTGCGCTTCTTCTCACCGCCCGAGAACCCCTCGTTGAGGTAGCGCTCTGTGAAGCGGTCGTCCATGCCCAGGCGCTTGGTCCACTCGATGAGCGCCATGCGCACCTCGAGCACCGACAGGTCGGGGATGCCGCGGCGGGCGGACAGCGCCTGGCGCAGGAAGTTCAAGACGCTGACGCCGGGGATCTCCTCGGGGTGTTGGAAGCCGAGGAACATCCCGCGGGCGGCGCGTTCGTCGGGTGGGAGCGTCGTGATGTCTTCGCCGCGGAGTCGTATCCGACCGGAGGTGACCTCATAGGCGGGGTTGCCGAGCAGCGTGGCGGCGAGCGTGGACTTGCCCGAGCCGTTCGGTCCCATGAGCGCGTGGACCTGGCCGGCCTCGACGGTGAGGCTCGCGCCCTTCAGGATCAGTGCGTCCGACTCGATCGGACGCGCGTGAAGATCCTCGATCTCGAGCAGCTCGTGCTGGGTCACAGGCTCATTCTAATAACACTACGACCGTAGTGTAAATCCATCGGGGGTCGAGAGCGAGACTGCGAAATCGCCCGCGGGGTCGGTCCAGAAGCACTGGCGGGTCAACCCGGCGGCCGCGAGCTCGGTCGCCACGCGTGCGTCTCGGAACTTGGCGGAGACCTCGGTACGCATCTCCTCGCCCCTGTCGAACTCGACGGCGAGATCGAGGGCAGGGATCTTCACCGTGTGGGCGGTCCGGGCCCGCAGCCGCATCTCGATCCACTCGGCGTCGGCGACCCACCGAGCGACGTGGTCGAACCCGTCGGGGTCGAAATCAGCGCCGAGCTCCCGGTTCAGCACCGACAGGACGTTGCGGTTGAATGCTGCGGTGACGCCGTCCCGGTCGTCGTAGGCCGCGACGAGGCGGCTGGGCTCCTTCACCAGGTCGGTGCCGAGCAGCAACCAGTCTCCGGGTTCGAGCCCGGCGGCGAGCGTCGAGAGGAACCGAGCGCGGGTCTCGGGGGTGAGGTTGCCGATGGTGCCGCCGAGGAATGCGACCACCCGCCGGCCGCCGCTCGGCAGCCGGTCGAGGTGGCGCTCGAAGTCGCCGACGACCGCGTGCACGTCGATCGCCGGATAGTCGCCGGCGATGTCGTGGGCCGCGGCACGGAGTGTCGTCTCGCTCACGTCGAACGGCACGAACCGGCGGAGCTGGCCGGCACGCGACAGGGCGTCCAGGAGCAGGCGGGTCTTCTCCGACGTTCCCGAGCCGAGCTCGACCAGGGTGTCGGCTCCGGTGATCGAAGCGATCTCGTCGGCGCGTGCCGCGAGGATCGCCCGCTCGGCGCGCGTCGGGTAGTACTCGTCGAGGCGGGTGATCTCGTCGAACAGCTCCGAGCCCCGGTCATCATAGAAGTACTTCGGGAGCAGGCCCTTGGGCGAGGCGGTCAGTCCGGCCCGCGCGTCGGCCTCGAGCGCGGCGCGGAGGTCGTCGGGGCCCAGATGGACATCGACGGTGATCGTGCCGGTCACGAGGTTCCTTCCGTCAGGATCGACCCGTCGGGCACTTCGTACCACGCGGGATCGTCGTCGAGGGGCTCCGACGCCAGGGTGATGCCGCGGTCGCGCCGGACGTAGAGCGAGTTTCGGTGTCGGCTGGCGGCGAGCCGGGAACCGTCGGTGATGAGGAGGTTGATCTCCATGTCCTCGTCGGGCGCGACCGCGTCGACGGCCGCTCCGAGTGCCTCGCCCGGCGTGGCGCCGTCGGCGAGCTGGTCGAGCACGAGCGCGAAGAGCACCTCGCTGTCGGAGTCACCGGCCAGCGCGTCGCGTCGCTCCGGCGAGAGCCGCGCCCGGAGTCCGTCGGCCCTTCCGCCCACGAACGCCCAGCCGTTGAGGGAGAAGGCCCACGGGCCGCTGCGGAACGGTGCGTTGTTCTCGACTCCCAAGGTCGCGCCGGGCGACGCGAGCCGGGCGGCGGCAAGCACGGCGGTCGCGGTGGGCGCCTCGGTGAAGTCATGATCGTCCCAGATCGTCGTCGCGGTCCGGTACCGGCGCGCCGGGGTGGTCGGCGTCGGCCACCACACCACGCCCCAGCCGTCCGCGTTGATCCGACCGGGCGGCTGACAACGTGGGGTGCGGGCCTGGTCGGCGAGCGAGTGCGGCGTGTCGAACACGAGCTCGCGCACGCCGATCGGCGCACCGAGGTGAGCAAGGTGGCGGCACACGGCTCAGGAAGGTGGGTTCGGTTCGCTCGGCGGCCCGGCGGTGGGAGCACCATCGCGTGCGCAGCGGAAGCCGGCGAAGATCTGGCGACGGATCGGTAGGTCCCAGTTGCGAAACGTCGTGCGGATGGCGAGCGGATGGGTGGCCCACGAGCCTCCGCGCAGGACGCGGTACCCGTCGTCGAAGAACACCTCCGAGTACTCCCGGTAGGGGAACGAGGCAAAGCCCGGATAGCCGGTGAACTCGGTCGCGGTCCACTCCCACACGTCTCCGAGCATCTGGTGCACACCATGGGTGCTGACCCCGGCCGGGTGGCTGCCGATCGGATCGGGCGCCCACTCGGCGCCACCGAGGTTGGCCGCGCCGGCGTCCGAACCGGCGGCCGCGTGCTCCCATTCGGCCTCGGTAGGGAGCCGCTTGCCGGCGTGGCGGGCAAACGCGTCGGCTTCGTAGCAGCACACGTGTTGGACGGGTTCGTCGAGTGGGAGCGGTTCCCAGTGGCCGAACCGTCGTCGCACCCAGGATCCGTCGGGCTCCTCGCGCCAGAACTGAGGATGGGCAAGCCCGGCCTCGTCGCGCCAGGCGCGGCCGGCCTCGTTCCACGCCGTGTCGTCGCGGTAGCCGCCTCGGCGGATGAACTCGACGTAGGCCCGATTGGTGACCGGCGCCGCGTCGATGTGAAACGGCGAGATCGACACGCGATGCGCGGGCCGCTCGTTGTCGTAGGCCCACGCCTCGTCGTCGGTGCCCATCACGAACGTTCCGCCGGCAAGCTCGACCTCGCCCGTGACCGCGGGATCGGCCACCCGCGCTTGTGGTGGTGGGCCGGTCCGCCGGGGGATCGGGTACCCGCCGTCGCGTAGTTGGAGCGTGGCGAGGATCGTCTCGTCGTGCTGGTGCTCGTGCTGGACCACCATCGCGTACAGAAAAGCCTCTCGCCGCAGTACATCGCGCCGTTCGATGCCCGATGCCAGCAGCCGAAGCACGCGCTCGCGGACGTTGCCCGCGAACGCGCGCGCCTCGGTGGGTCCGAGGAGATCGAGGCTCGGGCGCTCCCGCCGCGGATGTTTGAACGCGTCGTACATGTCGTCGAACTGCTCGGCGGTCGGCGCGGCGCCGGTGAGCTCGCGCAAGAGCCACAGCTCTTCGTAGTGCGCGATGTGTGCGAGGTCCCACACGAGCGGCGACATGAGCTCGGAGTGCTGGTGGTTCTGATCGCGGTCGTCGAGCGGCGCCAGGAGACCGAGCGTGCGGCCCCGCGCCTCGGTGAGGGCCGTCGCGAGGGCGTCGACGTCCACCGGCGGCGCCGTGGTCGCGATGGGGTTCACGAGCTCGTACCCACGAGCTCCGGCGCCAGCACATGGCCGTGCCGGGTCCACGAGTCGAGGCGGTCGTCGGCCGGTGTTCGCCCGGCTTCGACGTAGCGCGCCGCGTACTCCTCCACGCCGCGCACCGTCGCGGGGCTCACACCCATCCGGCCCAGCGCGGGGACGACCGCGGCGAAGCACGCCCGCGCGGCGGTGCGCAGGTGGGCGTCGTGCAAGCCGTCGCGCGCCGCTTCGCTCCACCGGTCGAAGACACCGGGCGCGACCGCGTCGGCGACCTCGGCCGCGATCGGGTCGTCCACCAGCGCGGTGGCCACGGCGACCGCAACCGGCCAACAGTCGTCGGGCAACGCGTCGATCATCCGCAGCTCGAATCGGCCGCGTGGTCGAACCGGGGGGAACAGGGTGCTGAGGTGGTAGGTGAGGTCCGCGTGAGTCGGCCAGCCGAGCTCGTGGCCGTCTCGGATCCACTCCGCGAAGGACATCGGCTCCAACACCGGTACCGCGTGCTCCGGGCCGGAGTTGATCAACATGACCCGCGCGTCCAGGGCGTAGCGCGTCCACGCACCGGCGGCGTCGGGCGAATCTTCCGGGGTGTGGGTCACTGCCGCCGTCCGACAGGGATCGATCGCGTCCCACACCGCCCACCGGCTGGATCGCCATCCCGACGGCCGTCCGTCCACCAGGGGCGAGTTCGCGAACGCCGCGAGCAGCAGCGGTCCGATGCCGTGCACCCGGTTCCAGCGGGTCTCGATCTCGTCGGGTGCGCCGGTGTCGAGGTTGATCTGGATCGCGGCCGTGCCGCACATCATCGAGCGGCCGGCGGGTCCGCCGTCGTCGAAATAGGCCTCCATGGCCGCGTATCGCGGCGAGTCGACAACCCGCCGACGGGGTCGAAGTGGATCGAGGCCGAGACCCACCGCGGCGAGCCCGGCGGCATCGAGTGCGCCGTGGAGCACCGCCGCGTCGTGCGCGAGCGTGCCCAGCGCGCGCGGCAGGGTCTCCGGCCCGGAGCTCAGCTCGAGCTGGCCGCCCGGTTCGTAGGTGACCACGCCGCCGTCGGGCAGGGGAGAGACGCTCTCCACCGCCGCTCGGAGGCGATCGAAGGGGACCGGGCAGGTCGGCTCATCAGCGACGACCACGAGCCACTCCAGCTCGACGCCGACCCGTCGGTTGGGGTTCGGGGCGAAGGCCTCGCGGACGACCGTGGCCGCGTCGGCCGCATCGAGGCAGGGCTCGGTGGTGGGCACGCCGCTACCGGTGGCCGAAACGACAGGCAACCCAATCGAGGTTGCGGACCGGCGCGGTCCAGAGGTACCAGATCTGGCGCGATTTCATCGGCGAGCTCCTTCGTCGGTTCTTCTCGTCTCGGCTTTTCTTGTGACGGTCTCGTCGGACGGCGCCCACCTCGGTGAGCGACGAACGTCAGGTGATGTCGGCCGCAGCGGCCGGTGTCACCAGCCCCGGTCGGCCCACTCCTCGATGTGGGGTTGCTCGGTTCCGATCGTCGTGTCGAGCCCGTGTCCGGGGAGCACGAGCGTCTCGCTCGGGAGCGTGAGCAGGCGGCGGTCGATGGACTGGATGATGTCGGGGAAACTCGCACCGTCGGTGTTGGTATTCCCGGGTCCGCCCGGAAACAGCGTGTCGCCGCTGAAGACGATCGGGTGGTCCTCGAGCAAGAAGCACGTCGACCCTCGGGTGTGACCGGGCGTGTGGATCGTCCGAAGCCGCAGGTCACCGACCTCGATCACGTCGTCGTCGGGAATCGTGAAGTCGTAGGCCGGGAGCATGGCCGCGTCTTGGGGGGAGATGCCGACGTCGATGCCCGCGTCGCGAACCGCGGTCACCGCCTGGATGTGGTCCCAGTGCCCGTGGGTGGTGAGCACGCGGCGTACCCCGGTGGCCCGACTCACCTCCACCAGCAGCTCGTGCTCGTTGGCTGCGTCGAGCAGCACCGCAGAACCCGTGGCCTTGTCGCGCACGATGAAGACGTTGTTCTCGAACGGACCGACGACCAGCTTGTCGATGCGGACGTCGGCAGTCTCGTGGTGCGCGGGGCGTGACCAAACCACCAAGCCACGCTACCCGGCGGTCATGGCGCCGGTGGGAGCGGCGGCCTCGGACCGTCCCGTCTCGGACCGTCCCGTCCTGTCCCGTCCGGCCCCGTACCGCCCCATTGGGCGCCGGTGGAAACTGGACCGCGCGGTCAAGTACCGTGCGCCCTCGGATGGACTTCCGCGACACCCCCCAAGAGGCCGCCTTCCGCGACGAGGTGCGGACCTGGCTGTCCGAGCACCTTCTCGGCGAGTTCGCCGCGCTCGGCCCCGGGGGTGGCCCGGCCGACGAGTCCGGCTGGGAGACCCGGATCGAATGGGAGCGTGAGCTCGGTCGCGACGGCTGGGTGGGCATGGCCTGGCCGCGCCGGTACGGCGGCCGTGACTCCGGCATCGTGGAGCAGGTCATCTTCAACGAGGAGTACGCCAAGGCGGGCGCGCCTGCCCGTGCGAGCTTCTTCGGTGAGGGCCTCTTCGCGCCCACGCTGATCGCCTACGGCACCGAGGAGCAGAAGCAGCGGTTCCTGCCCAAGATCCAAGCCGCGGACGAGCTGTGGTGCCAGGGCTACTCGGAGCCGAACGCCGGATCTGACCTGTCCAACGTGCAGACCCGGGGGGTGCTCGACGGCGAGGAATGGGTCATCAACGGGCAGAAGGTGTGGACGACGCTCGCCCATCACGCCGACTGGTGTTTCTGCATCACTCGTACCGATCCGGACGCGCCGGCCCACCAAGGCATCTCGTATCTCCTCGTGCCGATGGACCAGCCCGGCGTGACCGTTCGGCCGTTGCCGCAGATGACCGGCACCGCCGAGTTCAACGAGGTCTTCTTCGACGACGCGCGCACGGACAAGTCGATGGTGCTCGGCGAGGTGAACGACGGGTGGAAGGTCGCGATGGCGACGCTCGGATTCGAGCGCGGTACGGCGTTCTTGTCCCAGCAGCTCGGTTTCCAGCGAGAGCTCGCGGACCTGATCGAGCTCGCGGGCACCAATGGCGTGGCCGGCGACGCCGTGATGCGCCAGCGCCTCGCGGATTCCTACGCCGGCGTGCAGATCATGAAGTACAACGGCCTGCGTATGCTGACGAGCTTGGCAAGCACCGGCGTGCTCGGCCCGGAGGCGAGCATCGGCAAGCTGTTCTGGAGTACCTGGCATCGCGATTTCGGCGAGCTCGCCATGGATGTCCTCGGCCCCGCGGCCGGCCTCACCCCCGGCGTCCCCGGCGGCGACTACGAGCTCGACGATCTCCAGACGACGTTCATGTTCAGCCGGTCGGAGACGATCTACGCCGGCTCCAGCGAGATCCAACGCAACATCATCGGTGAGCGGGTGCTCGGGCTCCCGCGCGAGCCCAGATTGCAAGCAGAGAAAGAGAGCACACAGTGAACTTCGCGTTCTCCGAAGAGCAGGACGAGCTCCGCCAGACGGTGCGTCGCTTCCTCGAGGCCAAGTCACCATCGGCGGAGGTTCGTCGCCTGATGGAGACCACCGAGGGCTACGACGAAGCGGTCTGGAAGCAGATGGGCCAAGAGCTCGGCCTCCAGAGCATCCACATTCCCGAGGCCTACGGCGGACAGGGGTACACGTTCGTCGAGCTCGGCATCGTGCTCGAGGAGATGGGCCGGGTGCTGCTGTGCGCGCCGTACTTCTCGACCGTGGCGCTCGCGGCCGACGCGATCCTCAATGTGGGTACCGAGGCGCAGAAGGCCGAGCTGCTCGCCGGGATCGCCTCCGGTGAGACCAAGGCCGCGTTGGCCTTCACCGAGCCGAACGGGCGATGGGACGCCGCCGGCATCACGCTCGAGGCCAAGCCCGACGGTGACGGCTTCGTGCTCGACGGTACGAAGCACTACGTCATCGACGGTCACACCGCCGACCTCGTGGTCGTGGTGGCCCGGACGCCGGGCTCCAGTGGCAGCGACGGCATCGGGTTCTTCACCGTGTCGGGCGACGCGGATGGTCTCACCCGCACCCCGCTGGCGACGATGGACCAGACCCGCAAGCAGGCCAAGCTCGAGCTCGTCGGCGTGCGGGCGACTGCGCTCGGTGAGCCGGGCGCGGGCGGGCCCGCCCTGTCGAAGACGCTCGACCAGGCCGCAGTGGCGCTGGCCAACGAGATGGTCGGCGGTGGACAGCGCGTGCTGGACATGTCGGTCGAGTACGCGAAGGACCGCGTCCAGTTCGGCCGGCCGATCGGCTCGTTCCAGGCGATCAAGCACAAGTGTGCCGACATGCTGTTGGAGGTGGAGTCGGCCAAGTCCGCCGCGTACTACTCGGCGTGGGCCGCCGCAGAGGACGACGACGAGCTGCCGGTCGTGGCGTCGCTCGCCAAGGCGTACTGCTCCGACGCGTACTTCCACGCCACCGCGGAGAACATCCAGATCCATGGGGGCATCGGGTTCACCTGGGAGCACGACGCGCACCTGTACTTCAAGCGGGCCAAGAGCTCGGAGATCCTCCTCGGTGATGCCACGTACCACCGGGAGTTGCTGGCCCAACGAATCGGTATCTGAGCCCGGCGTCTGAGCCCGGGTCTCTGAGTCAGGGCGGGCCAGGCCGCGATGGGACTCGTCGTCGGATTCGTCGTCGTCGGATTGGTGGTCGCGCTCGCGGTGTTCGTCGTCATGCGAGAGGTCTCTCGTTTGCGCGCCGATCCGCCCGATCCGATCTTCGACGAGGACGAGGTGTTCGACTGGGTGGTCGAGCACCTCCCCGACATCGTCGCGGCGACGCTCACGACCGACGACGTGCGTCGCATCCTGGGGTTTCAGGTCGAGCTCTTTCGTCGCCGCGGGGTGTCGGTGCAAGGAGACACCTCGGTCCCGGTCGGCCCGGTCGTCGTCGGGGGTTCGGAGATCATCGACTCCATCGTCGAGCGGTGCGCCGCCACCGGCGAGGCATACCTGCCCGAGCAGGTGCAGGGCGTCATCGAGACGCAGTTCAGCTACCTCCGGGCGATCGGAGCCGTGGGCCCGCAGGCCCCTCCCGACGAGGACATCTAGCAAATCGGCGCGTCACCGCCGGTCCGGCGTGCTACAGATATCGGCACCAGAGAGAGGAGGTGGTCCATCGATGCATGATCGATATGGGACCCTGGAGGTGCGCGGCCGCTAGGCCGGTAGCTCACTGGACCGTCCAGCGGAGTCCGAACCGCTGCACCGCCGTGCCCCGGTCGGGAGTTGGTCCCACCCGAGCGTTCCGAGGTACGGAGCAATCCAGGCACGATTGCTGCTTCGAGCAGCGCCATGCGGGAGGGTCGCGACGCGCGGCCCTCCCGTCGCGTGCGGCCCTTCCGTCGCGTGCGAGCCTCCCGTCGGGTGCGGGCCGGTCGGGTTCGGGTCGCACCGGGCTGCGGGCGTGACGAGAAGTGCGCCAGACTGCCCGGACCGACCGAGGGGGAGCTCATGGCGTACGTGACCGGGCGCGTCGTGCACGACGCCGACGCGCACATCATGGAACCACCGACGTGGCTGCGTGATCACGCCGACCCGCAGATCCGTGAGCGGATCCAGCCGCTCACGCTGTCGGGTGGCAACGAGCTGCGTCAGACGGGTGACCCCGACGAGCAGCTCCGCGACCTCGACGCCGCCTTCGCGCGCCTGCGGGTGAAACACGCGTCGGACGAGTACCGAGCCGACGAGGCCGCCGAGATCATGCGACGCAAGAACTTCGCCGCGACCGGTTCCTTCGTGCCGGAGGACCGCGGCCGTGCGGTCGATCTCATCGGTGTCGCGAGTCAGCTCATGTTCAACACGTTCTACAACCGGCGGCTGCACGATTGGGAGCACGGCGACGACCTCGATCTCGCGTACGGCACCGCGCGGGCCCACAACCGCGGGATGCTCGAGTTCTGCTCCGTCGACCGCCGCCTGTTGCCCACGTGCTACCTCCCGCTCGTCGACCTCGACCGATCGGTCACCATGGCCGGTGAGGCGATCGCCCAAGGTGCGGCCGCACTGTTGGTGGCGAGCGGCTGTCCGGCGGGGCGCTCGCCGAGTCACATCGGTCTCGACCCGATCTGGGCGCGCGCCCAAGAGGCGGGCATCCCGATCGTGTTCCACGTCGGTGGCACCGGTGACCTCATCGATGCTGACTACTTCCGCAACGGTCTGCCGGTCCCGCCCGATTTCCACGGCGGCGAGGAGAACTTCCGCTCGGTCGACTACATGGGGATCCCGGGTCCACCCGCGCAGACCCTGGCGACGATGATCTTCGACGGTGTGCTCGAGCGCTTCGCCGACCTGCGGATCGGCGTCATCGAGCAGGGCGCGATCTGGGTGCCGTCGTGGACGCGGCAGATGGAAGCCGCGTTCGACGCGTTCGCCCGCCACGAGGAGCGGCTCCGCGCCCTCTCGCTGCGCCCGACGGAGTACGTGAGGCGTCAGATCCGGTTCACGCCGTATCCGACCGAGGACGTCGGCTGGATCGTCGAACAATCGGGTCCGGAGGTCTGCCTCTTCTCGACGGACTACCCGCACGTCGAGGGTGGCCGCCGACCCCTCGAGCGGTTCGAGGCGTCACTCGGGGATTGCTCCGAAGAGGTTCGCGACCGGTTCTACCGTGACAACTTCGCCGATCTCATGGGTACGGCGATGGCCGCGCTCGACACCTCGGTTTCTCGTCGATGAACCGACCCCGAGCGTTCGAGGACTACCGCTACGTCGGCGACAAGCGCACCCAGCGCGTCCACGACCTCGACGATCCCGATCTGGACCCGACGCTGATCGCGGAGCTGATGAAAGCGGAGACGTTCACGTGCTTCGGTCCCGATACGCTCGACGAGGCCCGGAACCGCTGCTACCGCCCGGCCTGAGCACGAGCCGCCCGCGGACCCGGATTCACGCGGCGCGCTTCACCCGGGGTCGAGAAGGGCGTCACCGAGTGCGTCGCGCAGGCCTTGCATCCGGGCGTCGAACGCGACGTCGGACAGTGCCGGGGTGGCGGGCACGGTCGTCGGATCTGCAGGCAGGCCGTCGAGATCGACCCACGACGTACAGCCGCCGTAGTCCCGCCGATAGGCAACGGTGATCGGTTCGTCGAGGCGGTGCACGCGCAGGGCGAGGACCCAGAGGGGATCGCGGGGCTTCCATGCCAGGCGCGACTCCGCGTAGGCGCTCGTCCAGATCGTGCGACCGTCGAGCTCGGCGAGGGTATCCGCATCGGTGACGGAAGCGACGCCGGCGACCTCGGCCCAGCCGGCCACGGTGATCGCCTGATCGGCGGGCTCGGTCGTGTCCACCCAGTGGCGGTAGGCGGGCTTGACCAGCTCGGCGCGCTGATGGGCGTAGGTGGGGTAGAGCCACAGTCGGGTCGTCTTGACCGCGAAGTGACGACCGTCCTCGCGCAGTCCGCCCTTGCGGAGATCGATGATCTGCTCGCCCGCAACCAGGGCGTGGATGATCGCGGCCCACTCCTTGAGTGCGGGCACGCCCGTGTCGGTGGTCGATGACGAACTGGAGCCGGCCATGCTGGAAGGATACGCACCGTGGACTCGACGATCCGTACCGCCGACGGATGTGAGCTGGCTTCGTACTTCACCCGCCCGCCGGGCACGACCGCCGTGCCCGGTCTCGTGCTCTGCCACGGGTTCCCCAGCGGACCGCGCGGGAGCGCGGCCTCGGGCCTCACCTACCCCGAGCTCGCAGATCGGCTGGCCCGCGATGCCGGCTGGGCGGTCCTCACGTTCAACTTTCGGGGCACCGGCGCGTCGGCGGGTGACTTCTCGATCGGTGGGTGGCTCGCCGATCAACGAGCCGCGGTCAACCAGTTGGCCGCTCGTGAGGACGTGTCCGGGGTCTGGCTGGTCGGATCGAGCCTGGGCGGCGCCCTCGGCGTGCAGACCGCCGCCGACGATCAGCGGGTCCGGGGCCTGGCGACGCTCGCCGCGCCGGCGGTGCTGCGTCGGTGGGCGCGTGAGCCCGCCCGCTTCCTCGAGCACGCCCGTTCGCTCGGTGTGTTCCGTACCCCCGGTTTCCCGCCGACACCGGCCGCCTGGGCGCGCGAGATTGCCGAGGTGGACACCGTCGGTGCCGCGAGGGCGATACCGCCGCGTCCGTTGCTCGTGCTGCACGGCTCCGAGGACGGCCAGGTGCCGGTCGAGGAGGCCCGGGAGATCGCCGAGGCAGCAGACGGATCCGCCGAGCTGCGCATCGTCTACGCCGCCGGCCATGGCCTCCGCCACGATCCCCGGGCCATCGCCGCGCTGTTGGGCTGGCTCGACCGCCAGTACCACTGACTGCCGGTACCCCGAGCTGCCGGTCCCCCGAGCTGCCGGTCCCCCGAGCTGCCGGTACCCCGCCGGACGGCCCGGACCTCGCCGGACGGCCCGGAGCTCGTCGGGTCGGCGGGGTCAGGCTCCTCGGGCGAAGTCGAGGACGTCGGCGACGGTTTGGTCGAGCGAGTAATTCGGTTCCCACCCGGTGGCCGCGCGCAACCGGTGGTTGTCACCGACCAGGCGCGGTACTTCGACCGGGCGAAGAAGGTCCGGGTCGACGCGTAGCCGGATCTCGTGGGTCGCGAGAGCCAGGAGTCGCTCGGCGATCTCGGCGACTGCGACGCCCTGACCGGAACACGCGTTGTAGACCTCGCCCGGCTCACCGTGGCAAACGAGCAGCCGGTACGCGCGCACCATGTCCCGGACGTCGGTGAGATCCCGCACGGCTTCGAGGGATCCCACGGCGATCTCGGAGTCGCCGTCCCGCTCCGCCTGGGCGATGCGGCTCGCGAGCGCAGGCACGACGAACCTCGGTTCCTGGCCGGGGCCGGTGTGACCGAACGGGCGGACGCGGATCGCCCCCAGCCCGTCGCCGAGAAACGCTTGGAGCGCGCAGAAGCCCGCCGCGACCTTGCTCGCGCCGTAGGGGGTGACCGGGCGAAGCGGCGCGTCTTCGGTCAGCGGGATCTGCGCCGGATCGACCCGGCCGTACTCTTCGGCGCTGCCGACCACGAGCACCCGCTCGACGCCGAGGTCCGAGCACGCGCGCAGGACGTTCAGCGTCCCCTCGGCGTTGACCCGAAACGCCTGGGCCGGCGCCTGCCACGATTCGCCGACGTGGCTGAGCGCGGCCAGGTGGTACACCGCGTCCGGGCGCGCCCGGGACAGCGCGTCGTGGACGGCCTCGGGGTCGGTGACATCACAGGGCGCCGGGCCGTGACGATCGAGTCCGATCACCTCGTCACCACTGGCCTCGAGATGGCGGGTGAGGTGTGGTCCGACGAAGCCACGCGCGCCGGTGATTGCGGTTCTCATGTGCACGCTCCCGCCCGCGCTCGGGCCTGTTCGTACGCCTTCACGTGCTGTCGGGCCGATTCCGCCCAGGTGAACTCCGCCGCCCGCGCCGGTCCCACGCGCGAGAACTTCGATCTCGCGGCGTCGTCGGTGAGCAGCCACTCCAGCGCCTGGGCCAACGCGGCCGAGTCCCCCGGGGGTACGAGCACGCCGGCGTCGTCGACGACCTCTTCGATAGCAGAGCCGTGGGTGCTCACCAGCGCAGCGCCGCAGGCCAGCGCTTCCAGCGCGGGGAGGCCGAATCCTTCCTCCCATGACGGGTAGGCAACGACGTCCGCGTTGCGCAGCAGCGCCGGCACCACCGGGTCGGGCACGTGGCCGGTGCGCAGGATGCGGCTCGCCGCACCGCTTGCGGCGATCGCGTCTCGTACCGCGGGTGCACCCCAGCCGTCACCGCCGGCAAGCACCAGTCGCAGCTCGGGGAGCGAGCGCGAGACGGCCGCGAACGCGTCGATGAGCGCGGGAACGTTCTTGCGGGGCTCGAGCAGGCCCACGAACCCGATGTAGGGCCGGGTCACGCCGGTGCTGCGGAGCAGGCCGTCGTCGGCGGCGTTCGGGCCCGGGTGGAACCGGGCGCGGTCGACGCCGTGCGGTGCGACGACGACGGGTCGGCCGCCGTCGCCGACGAGCGCCGGGAACCGGGCCCGGAGCCGCCCGGCGGTGAACGCGCTCACCGTGACGACGGCGTCGGCGCGGCGAAGCGCGGCCGGGATCACTTGCCCGAAGAACCCGACCTTGGCGCGCTGGTGCCATTCGGGGTGGTCGAGGAAGGTGAGGTCGTGCACGGTGACGACTCGTGCCATGTCACCACGGAGCGGAAGGGTGTAGTGAGGGCCGTGCCAGACGTCGATGTGTTGCTCGGCCGCGAGCCGAGGGGCGTGGTGTTGTTCCCAGACGAGGCGCGCCGGGCGGGAGCGTGGCACGACCGCGTGGACGTGGGCACGTGGCGCCGCTGTCCGCCACCGGGGCTCATCGTCCCGGCGGGCCGCGAGGTGCAGGTCGGCCAGCTCGAGTCGACCGAGCGCCTCGACCAGTCGGAGGATGTAGACGCCGGCGCCCACGGGATCGCGCGGAACAGCCGAGACGTCGACAAGCACGCGCACCTGGGCGAGTCTATGGCCGGGTTGGGTTTCGCCCCGCGTCAGGTCGTGCCGCCGGTGTGGCGCGCTCGGGCTGCGGTGTACGCGGCGACATGGATCTCGGCCGAGCTCGCCCACGTGAAGTGGGTGGCTCGCTCCTGACCGAGCCGTGACCAGCGAGCTCTCGCCTCGGGGTCACCCGCGATCTCGGAGATGGCGGCGGCCCACGCTTCGACGTCGTCGACGGGCACGAGCTCGCCCCCGCCGTCGACGACCTCGGGGAGCGCGCTCACGTCCGCCGCGAGGACCGGACATCCCCGTGCCATCGCCTCGACGAGGGGA
>DASRPD010000029.1:0-3244 GCA_035646535.1 Acidimicrobiia bacterium | reverse complement strand
GAGCATCAGAGCCGTCCGTGCTCGTTCATTCGTCTCGGAGGAGCTCGGTGGGCTCGAGACGGTTGACGAGTGAGGTTGCCGCGCCCGAGCTGACGATCGCCGACGCAATCACCAGGGCGGCCAGCGTGCCGACCTTCGCCGCCGGAAACACCAAGGGCGGCCGGAGGATGAACAGCGGCCGCAGGACGTTGACCAGGTACGAGGACATGACGGTCCCGACGGCCAGGCCGATCACGCAACCGCAGACGGCGACGCCGACGGTCTCGGCGGCGTTCGCCACGTCCTCGTTCCGGGAGCTGCGCAAGACCGCGTTCTGGAGGCTGAAAACGACCGGCGTCGCCTGTCCACCCTCCGAGGCGGTGTCGGTCCGGCTCAACCTCGAGCTTGCCTGCGCGATCGGGAACGGCACCGTCGACGAGCTCGTCGCGGATCTGGCGGCCGAGCGCGCGGAGTGGGCCACGCAGCGCCCGGCGCTCTCCACGACCGCCGCTCCACGGCCGAACCCTCCTCCCGCATAGCTTGGTATCTTGGACCGGCAGCACCCGCACGAACAAGAGGAGTCGTGATGCCCGACCACACCTACAAGATCACCGAGATCGTCGGGTCGTCACCCGACGGGGTCGATGGGGCCGTCCGCAGCGGGCTCGAGCGCGCGTCGGAATCGCTGCGCAACCTCGACTGGTTCGAGGTCACCGAGATCCGCGGCCACCTCGTCGATGGCGCCGTCGGCCACTTCCAGGTGACCATGAAGGTCGGCTTGCGATTGGAGTCCGGCGACTGAGACCGCGCGCCTGCTCTCAGCTCGCCGACGCGCCATCAGGTGCTGGTTGCGTGGAAACAGAACTGCGTGCAGCTGAAGAAGAACTCGCTCCGGTCGCCGAGCTCGCGCTGCTCGGCTGCCCACGCAGCCGCTTCGTCGGCGGTGATCCCGGCGCGTCCCGCGACAAAGGCCTCGATCAGGGGGATGATCGCGACTCCGTAGGCCTCCGGATCGAACTCGCCGCTGGCGAACGCGTGCGCCTGGAAGTTGACGTCGCGGAAACCGGCAGTACGCATTCGGGCCGCGAGCGTGAGCGGCAACGAAGGATCAGCGAGGTGTTCGTCCCAGACGCGCAGGAAGCGGCCCATCCGAGCCGGATCAGACGAATACCACGACACCGTCGCCCAGTCGATGTCCCAGACGACAATCCGGCCGCCGGGCTTGAGCGCCCGGTGCATCTCGGCAAGCGCGGCGGTGACGTCCGGGACGTATTCGAGAACCTGCACGCTGAACACCGCATCGAAGCTCGCATCCTCGACCGGCAGCGCCGTGGCGTCTCCTTCGCGGAACGTAACGTTGTGGTGTCCCTCGCACCGCCCTGCGGCGATGCCGAGCATCGTCGCGCTGGAGTCCACGCCGATCATCGAACCATCAGGACCGACTGAGTCGACCAGCTCGACAAGATAGAAACCGGGCCCACATCCGACGTCCAGGATGCGCTCGCCGGGCGCGGCCGCGATGGCCTCGAGTACCAACTGACGACGGCGAAGCGCGTCGCGCGTGCGGTAAAGGCTCTCGAGTCGTTGAGATGTTTCCTCGTCAAACGGGAGTTGACTCATCTCATGATCGCCTCGGCACGCGCCGCTGGCTCGCGAATCATGCCGCGGCAGGATAATGGGCTCGCTTGCTGCGGGTGCTGGGTGACGGGGCGCCCATCGGCAGTAGAGCCGGGAGCAGTGCTACATCCCGACCCGCTGCCAAGACGCGCTCCGGCCGCGATGCCGGACAGTCGTACACCGCATCCTGGGCTCGCCGGGCCGTCGAGCTTGCCGAACAGGTGATCGACCAACTCGAGCGGGCCGATGCCCGGGCGGCGTAGCGTCCGCGCCATGGACCTCTCTGTGGCCATGGGCTTCGTGCGGACGCACCGGCAAGGCGTGCTGACCACGATCCGCCGCGACGGCCGACCTCAGCTCTCGAACATCGTCTACGCCGTTGATGATGCCGGGGTCATCTGCATCTCGGTCACTGCCAGCCGCGCGAAGACGAAGAACCTCCGCCGCGACCCACGAGCGTCGCTCTACGCATGCCGTGATGACTTCTGGGCGTACGCGGTGGTCGAGGGGACCGCCGAGCTCTCCCCGGTAGCCGCCCACCTGCACGACACGACCGTCGAGGCACTGGTCGCGCTCTATCGGTCGCTGTCGGGTGAGCACCCGGACTGGGAGGACTACCGCCGGGCGATGGTGGCCGACGGTCGCCTCGTCGTGTGCATCACGCCCAGGTACGCGTACGGGATGTTGCCGTAGGCGTCGGACCGGGCGCGCAACAGAGCGGGGGCATTGCGGGAAGCCGGCGTCGTGCCCCAGTTGCGTCCAACGCAGCAGTGCGGATCAGACCATGGGGGGATCAGTCTCGTCGACGGTCGGCTCCGAGCCGTCGTGTCCGGCCGTGATGAGCTCGCGGACCTCGTCGAGTCTCGACGTGTCACAGAGCACGCTGAGGGTGTCGCCCGGACGCAAGATCGTCGCCGCGTGCACCGCGTGCACCGCGTGCACCACGTCGTCGTGCTGGACCGTGATCACCGTGCCCGGCGGCCACGTGACCGCGTCGATGGCCCGGGCCGCAGAGGCCGAGTCGGTGTCGACACCGGCCTCGAGGAGGGTGGTGCCGGAAGCAAAGCCGGCGAGCATGCCCTGTCGTACCCGGAGGGCGTCTCGCTGATCGAGTCGCGCGGTGGCCGGGGGCAACCGCAGGCGGCGAACCGAGGAGTCTCGGTGCGCATCTCGGGAACCAAGTCGATGCGCAAGCGCGTCGGCGCCACCGGCGGCTCCTTCGTCCCGGGTCTCGATGAGGAACGGGCCGCCGAACCCGTGGCCCTTGCACATGCCGGAGGCGTCGGCCTCAACGAGCGCGTGAAGCGACGGCGTCTCGCGCGACGCCGCAGACGAAGAAGGCCTCGCACACCGAGAAGTCGTGGGCTGCCTCGAGCGATACCGTCGCCTGACACCTCCACCCGACCCTGCTTGCAGACCTCGCCACATCGACAGAGGAGCATCGACAGCTGGCATGCGCCGATGCAACCGTCCGATGAAGGCGGCGAGCGTCATGGTCCGTGATCCCTCATTCGTCTCGGAGGAGCTCGGTGGGCTCGAGACGGTTGACGAGTGAGGTTGCCGCGCCCGAGCTGACGATCGCCGACGCAATCACCAGGGCGGCCAGCGTGCCGACCTTCGCCGTCGGAAACACCAAGGGCGGCCGGAG
>DASRPD010000028.1:0-45134 GCA_035646535.1 Acidimicrobiia bacterium | reverse complement strand
GTTCCAGGGCACCGTGTTCGTGTGGATGATCCCGATCGCGATCGGCGTCGCCGTCTACCTCTGGTTCGCCCGGCCCGGACTTGTCCTCGCGCTCACCCGCAGGGTCACGACGCTGTCGGCGACGCTCGGTGCCCTCGCCGTCACGGCCGTCTTGGGCTACGCCCTCAACGACTCCGGGGTCGCGATCCCGGCGATGATGCTCATCGTCGGGGAGTGCGCGGTCGCGTTCCTCATTCTCGGCGAAGCGGAGCGCACCGCAGACCCCGAGCCGGACGGTGCAGCCGCCCGGCAGCAGCTATGGCGTGACGCGCGTCCGACTCGCGTCGTCGAGCCAATCGGCGAGCGCGACCCCGTGGCCTGACAGCAAGCGGGCAAGCTCGTCGTTCGGCGCCCGGTAGCGCGCCGTCAGCTCCGCCCGCGCCGCGGCGGACACGTCGTCCAGAGGGCGAGCCCGACCGTTCAGCCGGTAGTACGCGGCCCGAAGTCGGCGCTTGAGGCCCATGTGGCGGCGGAGGAACTGTTCGAACCGGTCATTGCCGAACAGCGCGACCCGCTGGAGACTCTTGCTCTTGAAGTCGGTGGTGCGGTTCTCGGACGCGAAAGCCTCCGGTGGAAGCCGGTCGGGGTCGAGCCCGAGCCACGCGACCGTGGCGCGCAGCTCGGTGCGTGGGTCGGCGACGAGGTCCTCGAAGTAGACGATCCGCAGCCGCTCGGGGTCGAAGCGAGCGAACCAATCGGGCAGGAACATCGCGTAGCAGCCACCGCGGAACGCCATGTACCGCTCGCTCGCCGGATCATCGAAGTCCTCGCCGGTCAGCCGGTCCGCCTCGGAGAGGTATTCATCCAGGTCGAGCTCGGCCGGGAATCGCAGCCGGGTCTTCTGGTAGCGGAAGAACGAGATTGCTCGGCTCACCGGCTCGCGCAACACCACGAGCACCCGGGGGTCGGGGAGCCGTTCGTCGATCGCCGCGCCGACCGCCTCGCCGCCGTAGATATACGAGGGTGTCGCCTCCAGTCGCACGACGTTGTCGGGCGCGCCGGCGAAGTGACGATCGAACACGTCGACCGGCTCCAGCGGTTGTCCGTAGCGCGCGGGGAGGAAGTACCGCGTCTCCTTGACCGCCGCGCCGGCGATGTCAGGGTGCTGGGCCAGCGCGGCGAACAACGACGTCGTCCCCGCCTTGTTCACGCCCGCGATGAGCGCGTGTGACGGCGCCATCAACCGGCGGACGCGGGAATCTGCTGGTGGCCGTCCATCATCTGTGCCATCACACCGCGGATGAGCTCGTCGGCCTCGTCGCTCATCCCGCCGGCAACGCCGCCGTATATCGCAGCCGACTTGGGGGTCTCGTCGCGGTGTTCGTGCGCGTACGCGACCGCATCCGCGAGGTCGGTGGCGAATGTCTCGACGACGCCGGGCTGGGTCTGCGGTCGGGTGACGGCCATGTGCAGCGCGTTCGGGTACTGCTGACCGTTGAAACGCCAGCCCCGGGTCCGCATGAAGTCGTTCACGTGGTAGATGTCGAACTCGTCGGTGGTGAAGCTGAACAGGAAGGTCGGCGCGCCGAGGAGTCGTAGCTCGGGGTGGGATCTCACCGCGTCCTGCATCGCGAACGACGCCTCGAAGATGTCTCGCGCGTAGCCGAGGTAACCGTCGTGTCCGAGCGTCACCATCGCCGACCACGTCGCCGCGAGCAAGCCGCCCGAGCGGGATCCCTCCATGCCGGGGGAGCAGTACTTGCCGCCGCTCCAGTCGGTGAGGAAGAAGTACTGGGCGTTGCGCAACGCCTGGTCCCGGAAGCTCAGCGTCGAGGTGCCCTTGAACGCGTAGCCGTACTTGTGCGTATCGGCGGAGATGCTGGTCACACCAGGCACCCGAAAGTCGAACGGAGCGATGTCGTAGCCGAGCTCCTCACCGAACGGCAGGATGAACCCGCCGAGACAGCCGTCGACGTGGAGTCCGACCCCTCGTGAGGCCGCCACGTCACCGAGCTCCGCCATCGGATCGATGGTGCCGTATCCGTAGTTGCAGGCCGAGCCGATGAGCGCCACCGTCTGGTCGTCGATCGCGTCGGCGATCCAGCCGACATCGGCCTGAGTGGTGACGGGGTCGACCGGGGCCTTGCGCAGCTCCACGCCGAACAGGTGGCACGCCTTGTCGAACGCCGGGTGCGCGGTCTCGGGCTTGATCAGGTTCGGCCGGCGCACCCCGCGGGTCTGGGCGGCGTGTTCTCGGTAGGCGAGCACCGCGTGCATGATGCTGCCGGTCCCACCGGTGGTCACGATGCCGGCCGGGTTCCCGTCGGTCACCGCGTCGGCGTGAAACAGGTCGAGCGTCATGGAGATGATCTCGGCCTCGAACTTGGTCGCGCTCGGGCACATGTCGCGTTGCAGCGCGTTCACGTGGGCGAAGCGGCCGAACGCTTCGTTCATGAATCCGTAGTGATCGTGGTCGCCGCAGTACATCGTGCCCGAGCACTTCCCGGTCTCCCAGAACGCGTCTTCCTCGGTGGCCATGGTCTCGAGCTCGGCCAAGACGTCCGCCCGGTCGCGGCCGCGCTCGGGGAGCTTGCGGTTCACGGCGAAGCGATCCTGATAGGGGTAGTCGGCCACGGTGGCACCATCCGCGTTGTCGGGGGTCGGGTCGGTCGTGCCGCGCGAGGATACGGCCGACGCGCCCCCGGTCGCGAGTGCCGGGTCACGGCGATCCTGACGACCACGCGAGAGGAGCCACACGATGGCCACGATGGAGTACCGCCGGCTGGGGAGAGCCGGGCTGAAGGTCAGTGTGCTGTCGTTCGGATCCTGGGTGACCTTCGGCGGTCAGCTCGACGGCGGCCGGGCCCGCGAGACGCTCGAGCTCGCCTACGCCCGGGGGGTCAACTTCTTCGACAACGCCGAGGCGTATGCCGGTGGGGAATCCGAGCGGATCATGGGTGCCGCCATCGCCCAGCTCGGCTGGCCCCGCCACTCGTACGTGATCTCCACGAAGCTGTACTGGGGGCTCGACGACGGCGTGAACATGCGCCACACCCTCAATCGCAAGTACCTCATGCACGCGATCGACGGCTCGCTCGAACGCCTCGGTCTCGACTTCGTGGACCTTCTGTTCTGTCACCGGGCCGATCCGGAGACGTCCATCGAGGAAACCGTGTGGGCGATGTCGGACATCGTCGCGAGCGGGCGGGCGCTCTATTGGGGCACCTCGGAGTGGACGGCCGACGAGATCCGGTCCGCGTGGTCGATAGCGGAGCGTCATCACCTCCACAAGCCCGTGATGGAGCAGCCGCAGTACAACCTGTTGCACCGACGTCGGGTCGAGCGTGAGTACGCGCGTCTGTACGAGGACGTCGATCTGGGGCTCACCACGTGGAGCCCGCTCGCATCGGGCCTGTTGACCGGCAAGTACCTGGACGCCATGCCCGAGGGGAGCCGGGCGACCCAGCCAGGCTACGAGTGGCTGCGTCCGAGCGTGACCGACCCGGCCGCGAGCGACAAGGTCCGTCGGCTCGCCGCGATCGCCGAGGAGCTGGACTGTTCGCTCACCCAGCTCGCGATCGCATGGTGCGCCCGCAACCCGCACGTGTCCACGGTGATCCTGGGCGCCAGCCGAGCGTCCCAGCTGGACGAGAACCTCGACGCGCTCGACGTCATCGACCGTCTCGACGACGCCGTGCTCACTCGGATCGACGAAGCCACGCGGTGAGTCTCACCGGGTGAGCGGTCGCTCAGCGCTCCGCCATGAGACCGGCGGACCCGGATCGTCGACCGCGCCGGCCACCTTCGGGATGCAGAGGGTCAGCCTGCCGCTGTCAGCGTTCCGAACTGGAAGGTGTCACGGGTGTTGAACCCGACCGCCTCGTAGGCGCGGACGGCCGATGTGTTGGTCGCGACCACGTGGAGGATCGCCTGTTCGCCCCGGTCGTGGATCGCCTCAGCCAGGTGGGCTACGAGGCGGCGGGCGAGCCCCCTGCCGCGGGCGGCCTCGTCGGTGCAGACCGCGCTGACCTCGGTGAAGCCGGGGCCGCGCATCCGCTCACCCGCCATCGCAACGAGCCGGCCACGGTCGCGGATCCCGACGTAGCGGCCGAGCTCGATCGTGCGGGCCAGGAAGGGCCCGGGTTGCGTGCGCTCCACCAGGCCGAGGATCTCGTCCACGTCAACGGTGGTCAGCTCGACGACCGGTGCCCCGTCGGCAGGGACTGTTCGGGGTGGACCGCTGAGCACCATCTGCAGGCCCTGACCGGTCCACACCGACGCCCACGGTGCCGGGACGGCGATGGCCGGCAACACCAGCACCGCGACGCCGCCAGGTCCGACGAGCGCGGCCAGATCGGCCCAGCTGGCCGGGTCGGCGGCGTCGGCAATCCCGGCGAAGGGCGCGAGGCCCGGCCGGAAGCGGCGAGCGGCGCCGTGGGCTTGGGCGAAGTGGCGTTGCGGCCCGTCGAGCGCGTGCCAGATCGGGTTGTCGAGCACCGCGACGTCCGGGTCGGTCATGGGGTGATATTGGCCGCTCCGCGCGTCACTCGACACCGAATTCCGCCGCGAGCTCGCTGCGGCGGACCTTGCCGGTCGGGCTCACCGGGATGGCGTCCACCGAGATGAGCTCCTTCGGACGCTTGTAGCCCGCAAGGCGATCCGACACCCAGGCCTCGAGCGTGCCGGGTGGCACGGTCTCGCCGGGGTCGAAGATCACCGCTGCACACACCCGTTGACCCCACCGCTGGTCGGCTACGCCGAACACGGCCGCATCGATGACCGCCGGATGCTCGAGGAGCGCCCGTTCCACCTCGAGCGGGTAGACATCCATGCCGCCGCTGATCACGAGGTCGTCGCGCCGGCCGTCGAGGTACAGATAGCCGTCGTCGTGGAGCCGGCCCAGGTCGCCCACGGTGAACGCACCGTCGCGCCACGCGCGTGCCGTCTTCGCGGCATCGTGCCAGTACTCGAACCGGGCGTAGTCGGGAACCTCGCACCAGATCGTTCCGTCGGGGTCGGTGCTGAGCCGTCGCCCCGGTCGGGCCCGACCGACTGTCTCGGGCCGGGCGGCCCATTCGTCGGGGCTACACACGGTGAACTGGCCTTCGGTGGAACCGTAGAACTCCCACACCGCGCCCGGTCGGCACGCTTCGATCACCCGACGTTTCAGCGAGCTCGGGCACGGCGCGCCGGCGCGCCGGCGAGGTCGACGGGTGCGCCGTCGAGCAGAGGTGGAAGGTCGGCGTCGGCCAGCACGAGGGAGGCGTCGGCATCGGCGAGCAATCTCGCGTGTTCTGTCGGAGCCAGGTCCGGGTTCAACAGGACGGGGACGATGCCCGTCCGCAGCGCCCCCAGGGTCACGGCGAGGTACGCGGCGGACGCCTCCGCGACGATGGCGACTCGATCACCGGGCCGTAGGCCCCCGTGCGCGAGCGCACCCGCCGCCGCCCGTTGGTCCCGTTCGGCCTCGGCCGCGGTGACGATGATGGGGCCGGACACGCCGGAAGGGTACCGACCGAACACGCCGAGTCGGGAACGTCTCTTCCGAGCCGGGAACGTCTCTTCCGAGCCGGCGCGGGCGAAAGCCGCCGTGCGGGCGAAAGCCGCCGTGAGGGTCAGGAGGTCTTGTCCTGGCCGAACATGTCGGCGTTCGGGCGGGCGTCGGCGAGCAGCTTGCGGACCACCGCGTCGACCTGTTCCGGATCGTCGACGGCCTTCGAGCTCGGACCCCGGTGCCAGCTCTCGGCGACCGCGAGGTACGCGCCCGACGCCTCGAAGACCCGACCGGTCACTCCGGCCGACTGGGGCGACGCCAGCCAGGTGCAGAGCGGAGCGATCCAGCGGGGGTCCATAGCGGCCTTGGCTGCCTCGTCCGCGCCGCCGAGCATGAGGTCCTCGGTCATGCGGGTCAGCGCGGTCGGCGCGATCGCGTTCACGGTGACGCCGTAGCGCTCGAGCTCCATGGCGGCGATGATGCTGAACGAGGCAATGCCGGCCTTGGCCGCGCCGTAGTTCGTCTGGCCCGCGTTGCCGTAGATCCCCGACGGTGACGTCGTGTTGATGATCCGCGCGTCGTTCGTCTCACCGCTCTTGGAGCGCTCCCGCCAGTATGCGGCGGCGAAGCGGCTCACCGAGAAGGTGCCCTTCAGGTGCACCTTGATGACCGCGTCCCATTCCTCCTCGGTCATGTTGACGAGCATCCGGTCGCGCAGGATCCCGGCGTTGTTCACCACGACGTCGATCGTGCCGAACATGTCGATCGCCTGTTTGACGACCGAACCACCGCCCTCCCAGGTGGAGATGTCGTCCCCGTTGGCGGCAGCCTGTCCACCCATCGCTTCGATCTCGGCGACCACATCGTGGGCGGGACCCTCGGAGTGGCCGGAGCCCTCCCGGCTGCCGCCGACGTCGTTCACCACGACCTTGGCACCCTGGCTCGCGAGCATCAGCGCGTGCTCGCGTCCGATCCCGCGCCCCGCGCCGGTCACCACACACACTCGTCCTGCACACATGTTCGGCATGGCCCTATCTCTAGCAGCGTCAGGCCACCCGAGGCGAGCGCGGCGAGTCGGGCCCGAGCCTCCCGTTCCGGTCAGGATCTGTGTTGGTGTGCGACGTCGGAGATGACCGGAACGGGGGGATCAGCCCTCGGGGACGGCTAGGGCTTCCTTGCCGGTGAGCCACGGCCGGCCGGCCGCGGCGAGCTCCGTCCATCGGCCATCGTCGGCCTCGGTCTGTCCGAGCTCGGCCGGCGTCGGTCCGATCCTGTCGGCCAGCTCGCGGAGCCGGGCGGTGTCGAAGCCGAAGAACTCGGCGGCGTTGGTGCCCAGGATGCGCGCGGTGTCGTCGACGGGGATGTCCCAGAACGCGTCGCGCAGGAATTCCCGGGTATGCGGCCATGTGCCCTCGGGATGGGGGAAGTCGTTGCCCCACATGATGTTGCCGACGCCGATCTCATGGCGGCGCGCCAGCTCCCGCCGGCGCGTGTTGGCCGCGCCGATCCCACAGTTGCGGTCGAAGTACTCGCTCGGCCGCCGGGGCAGCGTCGCGGTCAACTGACTCCCGAGCTTCTTCGAGGCGTGCTCGCGGTCGTACGCGATGTCCATCGTCCACAGCAGGTCGGCGGCCCAGAAGGCACCACACTCGGTCACGGCGAAGCGGAGCCCCGGATGCCGCTCGAACACGCCGCTCCACAAGAGGAACCACAGCGGGCGCGTCGCCCAGAAGCGCACCTCGGCAATGTACAGACCGACGTGCTCGCCGAACTCCTCCTTCGGAGCGGAGCCCGAGTGGGTGTGCACGGGCATCTCGAGCTCCTCGCACACTGACCACACGGGCTCGTATCGGGGGTCGTGGTACGGCGCGTACGGACGCCACATCGCGGGGATGAGGATCCCGCCGCGCAGGCCCGACTCGCGCGCCCGTCGGATCTCGGTCACGGCCGCCTCGATGTCGTCGAGGATCGGCACGATGGCGATGCCGGCGCGCCGGTGCGGGCTGTCGGAGCACAGCTCGGCGAGCCAGCGGTTGTGAGCCCGGGCCCCGGCCATGAGCAGGTCACCGGGGATGTCGCTCGACATCCCGAGGCCTGCGCCGAAAGGCGCGGAAGCCCCGCCGCTCACCGCGTCGGCGTCGGGGAAGATCACCTCGCCGGCCACGCCGTCCGCCTCGAGCTCCTGGTCGCGCCGGGTCGCGTCCCAACCGCCGCGCAGTCCCTCCTCGTTGTCCTCGAACCACTGCTCGGCGAACTCCTCGTTGCGCAACCCGCGACTCGCGATCTCGGCTTCCATCGCGGCGCGTTCGGTGAGGAACGTGTCGAACTCGTCGCGGTAGCCCGGTTCGAGATATTCGCGGTACTGCTCGCCCGGCAGACCGGCGTGGCAGTCGGACGAGATCACGAGGTACCGGTCCATCATCGGCTCCTTGGCTGGGTTGTGCTCATTGGCCCGCGAGCGACCGCAGATAGGACGGGTTCTCACGGGCGAGCATCGATTCGGCGCGGCCGCGGATCGACGCGTCGGTGCGCTCGCTCGGGGCCAGGATCCAGAATTCATCCGCGCGGATCGCCGTCACCACGCGGTCGGCGACCTCCTCGACGGGCGTGTAGACGAGGTCGATCCCGGCCGCGGACAGCTTCGCCTCGTAGTCCTCGATCGTCGGGAGGGGCCCGCTGGGACCGGTCGACTTCGCGAGCGCGGCCGGGCGATTGCGTCCCGAGGTCCACAGACCCGTGCGGAGCATGTGGGGCCCCGGGAAGAGCACGGACGCGCTCACCGGCGCGTCGAGGTCGCGCAGCTGCGCGTACAAGCACTCGGAGATCGTGGTGACCGCGGCCTTCGTCGTGGCGTAGACCGCTTGCGCCGGCAGCGGGGAGATCCCGCCGTTACCGGATGACGTGTTCACGATGTGACCGGGCTCACCGTGCGCCAGCATGCCGGGAAGGAACGCGTTGAGCCCGTGGATGATGCCCCACACGTTGACGCTCATCGCCCAACGCCAGTCGTTGAGCTCGTGCTCCCACATCCGGCCTTGGGCCCCGGATCCGACGCCTGCGTTGTTGCACAGAACGTGGACCGCACCGAAGGCGTCGTTCGCTCGATCGCGTAGCGCTTCGACCGACGGGTAGCTCGACACGTCGGTCTCGACGCCGAGCACGTCGTGGCCGGCGGCTGCGAGCTCGGCGGTCGTCTCGGAGAGCGCGGGCTGCTCGACGTCGGCGAGCACGACTCGCATTCCTTCGCTCGCGAATCGTGCGGCCATCGCCGCGCCGATGCCGCCCGCGGCGCCGGTCACGACGGCCACACGGCCGCGCAGATCACGCACGGTCGCGGCCGCCTTGCATGCCGACTGGCGTGGCCTCGAGCTCACGGTTCGTGCGTTCGGTCTCCGAACGCGCGCCGTGGCGCACTCGACTCATGGAACTTCCTCGGTTCTACGTCCGGGTCGCGGGTTGCGGTTGGAACGCCGGACACTTGATCGCGCCCGGCGGGATGTCGGTGAGCGGTTCGGTGATCTCGGCAACGGTCGGTCCGACGCGCGCCGCGATCGGTGCCAGCGCGTCGAGGTCGAAGCCGTAGAGCTCCGCTGCGTTCGCACCCACGATGCGAGTGATCTCGGTCGGGTCGACGTCGTGGAACGAGACCCGCAGGGCCTCTCGGCTGAACGGGTACGACGCCTCGGTGTGGGGGTAGTCGCTGCCCCACATGATCGAGTCGACGCCGATGGCATGACGCAGATGCGTCTCGGTGGGCCGGAAGAAGCTCGCCCCGACGTGGCACTGCCGATCCCAGTACTGACTCGGGCTGAGTGACAGCTGCTGGATCGGCGCGCCCCACTCGAACTCCTGGGAACCGGCGGCGGCCTGCATGCGGCCGAAGTAGTAGTCGAGCGTGCCGAGGGTCTCGGGGACCCAGGAGCTGCCCTGCTCGGTGAACACGACGTGCAGGTCGGGGTGGCGTTCCATCACACCCCCGGCGATCAGGTGCCACAGCGCCCGGTGTGCCCACCACGTGACCTCGAGCAGGAAGATCACCTGGGCGACGTCGTACTCGCCGAGATCGGGCACCGCGCTGCCGCTGTGATGGTTGACCGGCATCTCGAGCTCCTCGCACACCGACCACAACGGCTCGTACTCGGGTGCGTAGAGCGGCCGAAGCCCGCTGCCGGGTGGCGCACCGGGGAGCAGGATCCCGCCGGTCAAGCCGAGCTCGTGTGCCCGCCGGACCTCGTCGACCGCGGCGTCGACGTCGTGGAGCATCACCTGGGCGATGCCGGCGCGCCGGCCGGGCGTACGCGCGCAGAAGTCGGCGAGCCAGCGGTTGTGGGCGCGCAACCCCGCCCAGCGATGCTCGAGATCGTCCCCCGCGGTCGCGGGCGGCGGCTGTGCGAGCAAGGAGGGTTTCGGGTAGAAGGGCGGGATCGTGTTGGGGAAGATGACCTCGGCGACGATCCCGTCGGCCTCGAGATCCGCGAGTCGTCGGTCGCTGTCCCAGTTGCGCGGGCCGTCGTCACCCGTGAGGTCTTCGAACGGGACTGCGTAGGTCTCGGCCCACGCGTCGAAGTCGTCGAGGTACTCGTGCTCCAGGTGGTCGCGGTAGTCGTTGATCTGGCCGCCGCCATGACAGTCAGCCGAGATGACCGTGTACCGATCTCCCATCGCTGCCATGGCTTCCCCCTGTGGGCCCGGGCCGATCACCGCCGACGCGTCGATGCTCCTGTCACAGCGTTATAGAACGGCGGCGGCTCGTCAAGCCCGCGGCAGGATGGCTCGGAGCAGGACCCCGAGCGAGGTCTCGAACTGCGCGTCGAAGTCGACCGGCGCGGCCAGTGCTGCCGCCACCGCGGGTTCGACGCCGGCTGCGTCATCGCCGCTCCAGTGGGGCTCGGTCATGGGTCGGGCCCCGACGAACTCGGACCGCTCCATGAGGATGGAACCACCGATGTGGAACAGCACGGTGCGGACGGCGTTCGCGGCGTCTTCGCCGGCGAGCCCGGCGACCAGCACCTCTCGGGCCAGCGCGGCCTGCGCGGGGAAGTACAGCGCGCCGCTCCGGCCGTGCTCGTGGGCGAGGGTCACGAGGTGGGGCTGTTCGAGGACACGACGCCGGAGCCATCGGGCGATCGAGGCGATCCGCGCCGCCGGCGTCGAGCCGCGTGGTCGGGGAGACCCGAGCGCTGCGATCATCCGGTCGATGAGCGCGTCGACGAGCTCCGAGCGGTTGCCGACGTGCCAGTAGATCGCGGTCGGGGCCAGTCCCACGTCGGCCGCGAGCTTGCGCATCGTGAGCGGGTCGCCTGACTCGACGATGGTTTGCGCGGCGTCGAGGATCCGGTCCCTCTGGTCGGCGGTCGCCACGGGATCAGCTGCCGGGCTCGGGCCGGCTCCCTCGTACCAGCGTGCCCGGGAGCGACCCGGTGTGCCCGCCGTCTTCGAAGGTGACCTGGCCCGACTTGATCGTGGCCCGGTAGCCGCGGGCCTCTTGTACGAGACGACGACCACCGGCGGGAAGATCGTGTATGACGTGCGGCGGACGGCACCCCAGCGCGTCGAACTCGATGAGGTTCAGGCCCGCGAGGTACCCGGGCGCGAGTACGCCCCGGTCGAGCCAGCCGAAGTCGGTGGCCAGGGTGCGAAGGAGCCCGGGTTCCAGGGTCGCTGTCATCGTGGCGTGCTCGGCGAGGACTCGACGACGGCGTTGGGGGGCGGCGCACCCGTGCCGTCGACGACGCTGCCGTTGCGGATCACGAGATCAGCCATGCGACCACGCTGCCACACCCGTCGAACGCCCGCCCGCGGCCCTGTCCCATTCCAGGGCTCATCTGGCCCCGCCGGGGTCGTGCGCGCCAAGCTGGCCCACTGCTCTGGGCGGGTCCGGGGCGCGAACGTGCGAGGAGCAGGGATGACCGAGCTGAGGCAGGCCGCGCGCATCGGGAGAACCATCGCGGACTCGGAGCCGTCGTTCACGGCGTTGCCGAAGCCACGCGACGGTGCGCCCAATGTCGTGGTCATCCTGCTGGACGACCTCGGCTTCGCTCAGCTCGGTTGCTTCGGCTCCGACATCGACACACCCGCGATCGACCAGCTCGCGGCCGAGGGCGTTCGCGCAAACCGGTTCCATGTGACCGCGCTCTGCTCTCCGACGCGGGCGTGCGTGCTCACGGGACGGAACCACCACGCAGTCGGCATGGGCTTCCTCACCGACGTGCCGGTTGGCTATCCCGGCTACACGGCACGGATTCCCCAGTCGGCCGCGACGATGCCTCGCCTCCTGCGCGACGCGGGCTACAGCACCTTCGCGGTCGGAAAATGGCATCTCGCACCCCGTTGGGAACAGAGCGCGTCGGGGCCGTTCACGCAGTGGCCGCTCGGGCTGGGTTTCGAGCGGTACTACGGCTTCCTGAACGGCGACACGAACCAGTGGACCCCCGCGCTCGTGCGTGACAACGGCTTCATCGATCCGCCTCGGCGGCCCGAGGAGGGTTACCACCTCACCGAGGATCTGGCCGACCAAGCCATTCGCATGGTGCAGGACCAACAGCAGGCCACGCCCGACAAGCCGTTCCTCTTGTACTTCGCGCCGGGTGCTACCCACGCGCCGCACCAGGCACCGCGCGCATGGATCGACCGATTCCGTGGGCGTTTCGACCAGGGCTGGGAGGCGTGGCGGGAGGAGATCTTCGCTCGCCAGCTCGCGACCGGCATCGTCCCCGAAGCCACGACGCTGCCGACCCGCCCGCCATGGGTCGCGGACTGGAACGAGCTGCCCGCCGACGAGCGCCGGCTCTTCGCCCGCATGATGGAGGTGTTCGCCGGATTCCTCTCGCATACCGATGCGCAGATCGGCCGGGTCCTCGGTTTCCTCGACGAGATCGGCGCGTCGGAGAACACCATCGTCCTCGCGCTGTCCGACAACGGCACCAGCGCCGAGGGGGGTCCGATCGGATCGCTGAACGAGCACCGCTTCATCCACGACGAGATGGATGACATCGCGGACACGATCGCTCGAGCCGACGAGCTCGGCGGGTTTCGCGCCTACAACCACTACGCGTGGGGCTGGGCGTGGGCGGGCAACACACCGCACCGGCTGTGGAAGCGGTTCACCTGGCTGGGCGGCGTGCGCACGCCGCTCGTGGTGCGCTGGCCCCGAGGCATTGCCGCGCGCGGCGAGATCCGGTCGCAGTTCTGCCACGCCATCGACCTCCTCCCCACCGTGCTCGACGCGGCCGGCATCGACGCGCCCGAGGTCGTCGGGGGCGTGACTCAGCAACGGATCGACGGCGCGTCTCTCCTCCCGACGCTGACCGACGCGGACGCGCCCGCACCTCACGACACCCAGTACTTCGAGATGCTCGGAAGTCGGGCGATCTACCACGACGGTTGGAAGGCCACGACCGACCACGTCGGCCAACAGCTGTCCGTCGAGGTCGAGCGCGTCACCGGCAGCCAGGACTTCGATGAGGACCACTGGGCGCTCTTTCACCTCGACGAGGACTTCTCCGAGGCCCATGACGTGAGCGCAGAGCATCCCGACAAGGTCCGCGCGCTCATCGAGCAATGGTGGAGCGAGGCCGGACGCAACCAGGTCCTGCCCATCTCGGACTCGTTCCTCGAGCGCATCGTCGCGCTCGAGCCGTCACCCAACGGCATGAGATGGCGGGCGGTGTTGCGCCCAGGCGGAGGGCCCATCTCGGAGGACGCGCTCCCGCCGCTCGGATCGGGGTTCCGGATCGCGGCCCGGCTCGACGTCCCGGCCGGCGGCGCGAACGGTGTGCTCTGTTCGCTGGGCGACTGGAGCAACGGCTGGGCGTGCTACCTCCATGAGGGTCGGCCCGTGGTTGCGTTCGCGCTGCTCGGTGAGGTCATGCGACTGGCCGGTGAGGCGGCGGTGCCGTCCGGCGTCCACACGGTCACGGTGAGCTACGAACAGGCGAAGGGTCGCCCGGGCGGCACGGTCAGGCTCGCAGTCGACGCCGCGGTGGTGGCCGAGGGTGAGCTGTCCCGGCACCTGCCGTTCCGTTGGCAGATCGGTGGTGGCGGCTTCCTCGTCGGTCGCGATGCCGGATTTCCGGTCGTGGACGACTACACCCCGCCGGCGCCGTTCACCGGAACGCTTCACACCCTCGAGATCGTCGTACCGGCGCTCGCGCCTGCCGACCTACGATCCGAGCTGGCCGCCGCGCTCAAGCACGAGTAAGCCGCACCGGCGGAGCGCGGCCACGACGCGACCGTGAGGCCGACCGACATCGGTTGACCGCCGGTGCGTAGCGAACCATTGTCGGTATTGCGGACGGAATGTTCGCCGGAGGTCACGATGCGAGGGATCACCGGGGGCGTCATCCCCCGATGGGAGCCGCCAGCGCCCGCGTCCAAGTCGCGGGTGGGACGATTGCTCGCCCGTGTGCTGCCGCTGGTCGTCGTGATCGCGCTCGCCGGCGCGTCGGCGCTGTTCATCGCGCGGGGTGCGTCTGTCCGTGAGGAGACATCGCAGCTTCGGGTGGAGACGGACCGGCTCTCCGAGCTCGTCGAGCGCGCCGATACCCGGTCCGACGCGGCGGAACGCCTCGCCACACGCATCGACCAGGGCTCGACCGCCCTGGTCGCGACAGTGCTCGACGTCGGCGCAGCCCAGAACACGACGGTGCTGGCTCAACACGATCTGGTGGCCGCGGCCGACGCCACGATCGGTCGGATCAATGCCGGCGACACCTCTGGCGGCAAGGACGCGTTCCGGTCCGGTGTGAGCGTTGCCGCCGATAGTTACGACGTGACCTTGGCGGCGCTGCAGAGCAGCGTCAAAGCCGCGTCCGACTCCCTCGCGAGTCTCGACGTCGCCCTTGCCCTCGCGGTCCGGCCGTGAGCCGGCCCCTCATGCCGCCGGTGGCTCCGGCGCGGCGGCTGTCGTTCCGTCGCATCTGGCGGTGGCTCTGCGTCATCGCCATGGTCGGGGCGATGGTCGGCAGTCTGTTCTGGATGAACGTGGGGCAGTCGACGCGGCGCGATGCGCAGGACGCACAACGCGAGACGGGCGGCTCGTTGGAGCGAAGCCAGGCATTGGCGCGCCATCAGGAGAGCGAGCTCGAGGGGGGCCGAGCCGCGGCCCGGGAGACCGCCGCGCTCGCCCGAGAGATTCTGGAGCTCGACCGAGCGTCGCTCGAGCCGGCGTCGAGGCAGGTCACGCTGTGGCGCCAATTGATCCCGCTCGTGTCCGGAGACGATTTCGACCGGTACAACGCATCGATCAGACAGATCAACGCCACCGTGGATCAGCAGAACGCGCTCAGTGATGAGATCAACAGGTTGGTCTCGGAGCTCACCGGTCAACCGATCCTCCCGTCTCCGAGTCCGGAGTTCGCGAGCCAGTGATACCGCGCGGGTGTTCCCCGCCTGCGTGAGACCGGTCGAGCTCGGGTCTCGAATGGGACCCCGGCGGGCGGCCGTTTAGCATGCCCGGTCGTGCGGGAGGCAGGTATCGAGGTCGAAGGTCTGGTCCGAGAGTTCAAGGGCGGAGTGCGCGCCGTCGACGGCATCGACCTGGCCGTGGCGCCGGGCGAGATCTACGGGTTCCTCGGCCCGAACGGCGCGGGCAAGTCGACCACGGCCCTCGTGCTCACCACCCTGCTGCCGCCGACCGCGGGCACCGCGCGCGTCGGCGGTCACGACGTGTGCACGGCCGGCGCGGAGGTGCGTCGGATCATGGGTGCGGCGCTGCAGGACGTCGCGCTCGACCCCCAGCTCAACGGTCGTGAGCACCTGCTGCTGCAAGGGGCCCTGCAGGGTCTCGGCAGGACCGAGCGTGCCGCGCGTGCCGAGGAGCTCCTCGAACGCGTCGGCCTGACCGACGCCGCACACCGCAAGGCCGGCGGCTACTCAGGCGGGATGAAGCGGCGACTCGACCTCGCGCTCGCGCTCGTCCATGGCCCGAGGATCCTCTTCCTCGACGAGCCGACCACTGGCCTCGACCCGCAGAGCCGGGTGGCGTTGTGGGAGGAGGTCGCGCGGCTGAGTCGGGACGATGGCGTGACCGTGTTCCTCACCACGCAGTACCTAGAGGAGGCCGACGCGCTCGCCCACCGCGTCGGGATCATCGACCATGGCCGGATCGTCGCCGAGGGCACACCCACGGCACTGAAGGCCGAGATCGGCCGGCCCCGCGTCGACGTGGTGCCGACCGACGAGGCGCGCTGTGAGGATCTCGGGCGCGCGCTGGCAGCCTTCGGCGAGTTGGAGGAGACCACCACGGGCGCTCGGGCAGTGCGCCTCGGTCGCGACTTCTCGGTGACCGAGGTCGTGCGTGCCCTCGACGGGGCCGGCATCGTGGTCGCGGACCTGCAGTTGCACGCGCCGACCCTCGACGATGTGTTCCTCGCCAAGACCGGACACATGCTGGAGGGCGGCGAGTCCCTCACGCCCGCGTGAGCGCGGTCGAGATCTCGGTCGCGGCGCGGCCGGTGTCCGCGCCCCTCTCGACCCAGGTCGGCTTCCTCGCGCGCCGCTCGTTCCTCCGGGTGATGCGCCAGCCCGGTCAGTTCGTGTTCCCGTTGGTGTTCCCGCTGTTGCTGATGATCATCAACAGTGCCGGCCTGAGTCGGGCCGACGAGCTCCCGGGTTTCCCCGGCGCGACCTACATGGACTTCTGGATAGCCAACACGTTCATCTTCGGGGCGGTGAACCTGGCCACGATCGCGGGCTCGAACATGGCCGTCGACATCGAAGACGGGTTTCTCAACCGCCTGTCGCTCACGCCGCTCAGCCGTAGCGCGCTGCTGAGCGGTCACCTGCTCGGCATCGTGGGCGTGTCGCTCCTGAACGGCGTCGTGTATCTCATCGTCGGTCTCGCGCTCGGCGTTGAGCCCGACGCGGGACTGCTCGGCGTGCCCGTGATCCTCGCCTTCGCCGCGCTGGCGGCGCTCTTCTTCGGCGGGTTCGGCACCTACCTCGCGTTGCGACTCGGGTCGTCGGAGGCCGTGGAGGGAATGTTCCCGCTCTTCTTCGTGATGCTGTTCCTGTCGTCATCGAACTTCCCCCGCAGTCTCATGACGGTGGGCTGGTTCAAGCTCATCGCCACGATCAACCCGATCTCGTACGTCATCGAGGCGATCCGTAGCCTGTTCATCACCGGATGGGACGCGCAGGCCCTCGGCCGCGGCTTCGCAGTCATCGTGCCGCTGGCCGTGTTGACCGTCGCACTGTCGGCCGGCGCGGCGCGGACGCGGCTGGAGCGAGGGGCATGAGCGTGCAGGTCGCCCGGAGGAGCACAGTCATCGGTGTCGCAGGCGCGGTGGCGTGGCGGTCATTGAAGACCTTCTACTCGAAACCCTCGCTCTTCCTGCCGTCGCTGATCTTTCCGCTGTTCTTCTACACGGCGTTCGCCGGCGGGCTCGCGGGCATCGCCAACGTCCCCAACTTCGACTACCCGCCGGGCTACACCACCTTCCAGTGGGCGTTCGTGCTGTTGCAGGGCTCGATGTTCGGTGGAGTGTTCCTGGGCTTCGCAATGATGCGCGATTTCGAGACGGGGTTCATGCGTCGCCTCTTCCTCGCTACGCCCGACCGCCGAGGCATCCTCGTGGGCTTCCTCGCGGCCGGCGCGGTGCGGGCCACGGTGTTCATGATCGTGATCTCGCTCGTCGGATTCGCGACCGGCATCAACTTCAACGGCTCCCTGCTCGAGTTCGGGCTGCTGGTGCTGCTGGGCCTCGGCCTGAGTCAGGTCGGGGTGCTGTGGTCGGCGGGGGTGGCGTACCGGGTGCGCAACGTGCAGGCCGGCCCGCTCATCCAGATGCCGATCTTCGTGGCTTTCTTCCTCGCCCCGGTGTTCGTGCCGCTCGTGCTGCTCGAGGGATGGATCCGTGGGGCGGCGGAGGTGAACCCGATCAGCCGGGTGATCACCGCGGCGCGCGACCTGGTCGCGGGTGACGCCGACACCGCGGCCACTGCCTTCCTCGTGCTCGTCGGCCTGATGGTGGTGCTCACGGTCTGGTCGATCACTGCGCTGCACCGCGCCGAGCGCGCGGGCGTGTAGCCGGCGCTCACCCGCGAAGAGGGTAGGTCAGCGATGCCAGCGCCAGGACAGCGAGATGCGCGGCCCCGCGTGCGCGACCTTGGGTACGGCGTGGGTGAAGCCGAGCTGCGTCGCCCCGCCCATGACGAGCAGGTCACCGGATCCGGGCGCCAGGTCGAGCGACCGTCCGCCGGATTTCGGCCGAACGAGGAACGGCCGGCGGGCTCCGAGCGTGACGATCGCGATCAGCGTGTCACCCAGATCGCGCAGCTCTCGATCCGCGTGCGGCGCCACGCTGTCTCGACCGTCGCGGTAGTAGTTGAGCGCCGGTCCCCGCAGCGGCCTCCCGTAGTGGTCTGCGAGGGCCGCGCCGAGTGCCGTGAACGCAGGGTGCACCGGCGCGCCGCCGCTGAGCGACCGGTAGGACAAGCGCGGGTCGTCGACCATGCGGTCCCACATCCGCCGCCGCCCCTGGCGCCAAGGGACACGTGACACCAGCTCGCAGGCCAGGGTGTCGGCGCCGTGGAGCCAGCCGCGGGCGACGTCCAGCCAAGACGTGCCGTCGAGCGGCCTGCGCTCGAACACGGCCTGGCTGTCGATGCTGCGCGCGTCGGTGCCGTGCAAGGTGAGCTGGAGCGCCACCCGGCGATGATAGCGAACAGGTGTTCGATATCGCCAGCCCGCTCGGCGTGCCCTCGGTCGCCGGAGGAGCCGCGCCCGGGGCGGTCAAGCCTTCCGCTTCGTCACCTGATCAGTCCAAGCGCTCGGCCCGAAGCGCGGAGCGGCGCACCTTGCCCGCGTCGTCGCGCAACGGATGGTCGACGCGCTCGAATGTGCGCGGGATCTTGTACCGGGTCAGCCGATCGGCGAGGAACCTCTGGAGCTGCGCGTCGGTGACAGGCTCCGCCGCACCACCCGCGGGCTGGATGATGGCGTGGACGCGGTGACCGAGATCGTCGTCGGGGAGGCCGATCACGCAGCTCGAGGCGACGAGCGGGTGCGCGTCGAGTGCGCCCTCCACCTCAGCGGGGTACACGTTGGCGCCGCCGACGAGGATCATGTCGGCGGAGCGGTCGCCGAGGTACAGGTAGCCGTCCGCGTCGACATGGCCCATGTCGCCGAGTGATTCCCATCCGTCGACGGTGCGCGCCGTCGCGCCGACGTAGCGGTAGGTCGTCATCCCCTCGGGTGCGCGCATGAAGACCTCGCCGTCGTCGCCGGCTGGAATCTCGCGGCCATCGACGTCGAGGATGCGGATCTCGCCGAGGATCGGCCGGCCCACCGAGCCGGGATGTTCGAGCCACTCGTCCCCGCGAATGACCGTCACCATTTGGGACTCGGTGCCCGCGTACAGCTCCCAGATCCGTTCGGGACCGAGCCAGTCGATCCACGCTCGCTTGAGCCAGTCGGGGCACGGCGCGGCCAGGTGGAACACGACCTGCAGTGACGACAGGTCGTAGCGTTCGCGTGACGCTTCGGGGAGCTTCCAGATTCGCTGCATCATCGTCGGGACCGCGTACATCCAATCGACGTGGTACCGCTCGGTGAGAGCGAGCGCCTCTTCGGCATCGAAGCGCTCCATGACGATGACATGGTTGCCGAGGAGCAGCGCGTAGACCGAGAAGGACAGCGGGCCGTTGTGGTACAGCGGTCCGGTCGCCAGGTGCACGCCATCGGCGACCATGCCGAGCCCGAGGCCGCTTGCCGTGATCGGCGCGGTGATCGCGGGAGCGCCGGCGACGATCAGCTTGGGCCGTCCCGTGCTGCCACCCGAGGTGGGGGCCTTCCATGCGCTCGACACCCGGGGCGGATCGATGGGAGCGTCGGCGAGGCCCGGGTCGGGGTCGAAGCCCGCCGGGATACACGGCCGCTCGGGCGCGTCGAGCCCGACCACGAGACTCGGATCGGCGAGCTCGGTGATCGCGTCGAGCTCGGCTCGTGGGAGTCGACCCGAGACGGGTTGCGGTGTCGCGCCGAGCTTCCAGGTCGCGATCGCCGACTCGAACCACTCGATGCCGTTGGGGAGCCCGATGGTCACGAACGAATCGGGCGTCACGCCGAGCTGCTCGTAGGCACGGGCGAGGCGGTTGGTGCGCACATCGAGCTCGCGTCGAGTGACGGTCCGTCCGGCGCAGGTGATGACCGGCCGTTCGGGATCTGCCTCGGCGGCAGCCGCAAGGGTGACTGCGAAGGGAGTCGAGCTCACGGCATCGTGTTCAGCGCTCGCCGGGTTGGCTCGTCCAACCCCGCCGAGTCGTTGAGCCGCCCCGCGGCAGCACGGACGAAGTCATCGTCGGCCAGCTCGACGTCGACGTCATCGTCGCCCAGCCGGACGTGCGTTCGCCCGTCGGTGCCGCTCACGTTCGCGTCGGGCTTGGTCTCGGCGAGCGCGAACCGTGACACTCGTGCCATCCAGGCTGTGCGGGTGGCGCGTTCGCCGTCGGTCACGGCGGCGCCGAGATCGTCGGCGTGCGTCGCCAACTCGAGCGCGACGTGGGAGGCCTGCCAGCGAGCCGGGTAGTCGCCCACCGTCGTATCGATGCGACCGTCGCCGCGCGTGCGATAGCGGGCGCGCGTCTCGTGATTCGCCGTCCGCCAGCTGTCGAGGAGCTCCGAGCTCGACCGCGCGGTCAGATCGGCGATGCCGAGAGCGTTCGCCGCGTCCAGGCTGGTGACTCCGCGCTCGGCGAAGCGCGTGAGCAGAGCGGTCACCTCGCCGTCGAGACAGGCCTGGTGGTAGTCCTCCGTCGCCCGCAGATGGGCGAGCAGGTCGCGTGCGGTCCAGCCGGCGCACCGGCTCGGACGGTCCCATTCCGGCCCGGCGAGCCCCGAGCAGTGAGCGTCGACACGGGCTGCCTCCGCATCGAGGAGCGCGTACGGGTCGAGACCCGCCAGCTCGGCGTCATCAACCATGTCAGAGTGGCTCGAACGGAATGGTGAACGCAGGAGCCTCCACGCCACCGTCGATCTCGAACACCTTGCCGGTCACCCACTGGGCCGCCGGAGAGGCGAGGTAGACGACGCACGCCGCGATGTCATCGGTCTGTCCGACGCGTTGCATCGGCGTGTTGCGTTCGAGCTGGTCGCGGATCGACGAGTCGGTGAGCACGTGCGCGAGCGCGTCCGTCTCGACGCCCCCAACCTCGATGGCGTTGGTCCTGACCTTGGGCGCGAGCTCGGGTGCCATTGCGCGCGTCAGCATCGAGAGCGCCGCCTTCGCGGCAGCGTAGGCGGTGAAGCACGGTTGCACCATGCTCGCGGCGCGTGACGAGATGTTCACCACGCTGCCGCCGTCACCCGACGCGAGGTGGTCGAGCGCGAGCTTGGTGAGGGAGAACGCGGACGTGACGTTGAAGCGAAATGCCGCTTCCAGCGCGGCCTCACTGGTCTCGCGGAGCGGCCTCGGGTTCCAGCCGCCCGCGTTGTTCACCAGGATGTCGATGCGGCCGAGCTCGGCGACGGTGGTTTCGATGAGTCGGGTGCGCTGGTCCGGGTCGGTCACGTCGGTCGGCACCGCGAGCGAGCGTCGCCCGAGCGCGCGAACGTCGGCGGCGACCGCTTCGATATCGGTGGCGGTGCGCGCCGCGCAGACGACGTCGGCACCGGCCTCGGCCAGCGCCCGGGCCGTTCCGGCACCGATGCCCTTGCCGGCGCCGGTGACGATGGCCACCGAATCGTCGAGTCGGAAGCGGTCGAGGATCACGGCATGGGAGGCTAGCGCCGACCGACGAGAGGGGATCGAGTGAGTGACGATGTGGTGCTGGTGGGCGTCGACGAGGGTGTCGCGACGATCACGCTGAACCGGCCGAAGGCGCGCAACGCGCTGAACCGAGCGGTGCGAACCCGGCTGCCACGGCTCGTCACGGAGCTGGAGGCTGACCCGACGGTCGATGTGATGATCCTCACCGGCACCGACCCCGCGTTCTCCGCCGGGGTGGACCTGAAGGAGTTCGGTTCCGGCGAGGTGGCGGCAGACGGTGAGGGCTTCGCCGACATGGGTGGTCGCGACCCGGCGGGCAAGAACCCCTGGCGCGGCGCACTGCCGCCCCGAACCAAGCCGTTGATCGGCGCGATCAACGGTGTCGCGGTGACCGGTGGCCTCGAGGTCGCGTTGGCGTGTGACTTCCTCGTCGCCTCGGACCTCGCGCGCTTCGCCGATACCCATGCTCGCGTCGGCGTGATGCCCGGGTGGGGGTTGACCGTGCTGCTCCCGCAACGGATCGGTGTCGCCCGGGCGCGCGAGATGAGCATCACCGGCAACTTCGTCGACGCGCATCTCGCCTACGACTGGGGGTTGGTCAACCACGTCGTGGCCCACGCGGATCTGCTCCCGTTCTGTCGGAAGCTCGCGGCCGACTGCGCCACGATCGACCAAGCCGCAGTGCGACGCATGCTGGCCACCTACGACGAGGCGAGCCTGGTCACCGAGGCCGATGCCTGGACGATCGAAGGCCGCGTGTCGCGCGAGTGGGAGGGCGCGGGATTCGACCCGGCCGAGATCGAGAAGCGGCGAGCCGGGATCGTCGCCCGCGGTCGCGAACAGACCCGCTGACAGTCGACTCGAGTCGGCTGGAGCGCGCGAGAGCCTCAGGCGGGGCGGAGCTCAGTGAGCCCCGCGGCGTTGTCCGCGAGGATCAGGCGCTGCGTCGCGTCGTCGAAATCCTCGAGCTCGCGCACGTAGTCGAGGGGTTCGGGCATGCCCTCGATATGGGGCCAGTCCGAGCCGAAGATGACGCGGTCAGTGCCGACGTGCTCCGCGATCTCGTAGACGTCGTCTTCCCAGAACGGATTGATCCAGACGTGTCGACGGAAGATGTCGCGAGGGTCCTCGTGGAAGAGGCCAGGGATCCGGCGGTGATACGAGATCAGCTTCTTGAGGAGGTCGCCGAGGAACTCGGAGCCGTTCTCGACCGACGCGATCCGCAGGTTCGGGAACCGACGGAAGAGGTCGTCGAAGACGAGGGAGGCGAGGAAGTCGTAGATGGCGCGCTCCATCGTCAGCATCTTGATCGACGGGCGCTCTGCGCCCTCGAAGGTCGCGGCGAAGCCGTCCTTGGCGTAGCCCTGCGCGGAGTAGCCGCTGTCGGCGCCATGAACGACCACGGTGATACCCGCTTCGTTGACCCGGGCCCAGAAGGGATCGAACATCGCGTCGGTGGGTGGGAGTTGGCCGAGCGTGGTGGTGGGCGCGGCGGGGCGCATCACGATCGTTCGGGCGCCGCGATCGATCGCCCACTCGAGCTCGCTGACCGCCCATGTCGGATCGGCGAGCGAGAGGTACGGGGCGGCGAAGATCCGGTCGCGGTAGTGGAAGCCCCAGTCCTCCTCGACCCAGCGGTTGAACGCCGTGAAGGTCGCCGCCACCGCTCCCGGGTCGTGCGTGAGGAGCTCTTCGTAGAGCATGCCCAGCGTTGGGAACAGCCAGACCTGGCCGAGTCCCTGCTTGTCCATGACCGCAAGGCGCGCGTCTCGGTCGCGGTATTCGGACCGGATCGGCTCGCGTTCTCGGAGAAACTCGAGTGGGAGCTTTTGGTCGGGGTTCCCGCGGAAGTAGTCATGCATCGCCCCGGCCTTGGCGATCGGGTCGAAGGTCGGGTTGGCGACGGCTCGACTCACCCGTCCCGCGACCACCGGGTACCGACGCCCGTTGATGTCGGCCCACTGCACCGTTCGCGGCCCGAGCTTCGGATCGAGATGCCGAGTGAAGGCATCGAGCGCCTCGTAGTAGTGGTTGTCACCGTCGAAGACGGGGTAATCGACGGCCGGATGTTCGGGCTCCACCATGGGCCCAGCCTACCGGTGCTCGCGCCGCTATTCGCTGGGCACGAACCGCCACACGTCGCCGTCGACGAGGACGTGGCCGGCGGGGGGCGGGCCGAAGTGCGTGCCGAGGAACAGCGCCCCCGTCTCCGCGGCTCGATGGAGCATGCGCCGTCGTGTCGCTCGCGCCGCTTCGACATCCGCGTCGGCGACCTCGCGCCACTCCGGCTCCGCGCACTGCACCGGGTGGTGGACGAAGTCGCCGGAGATCAACGCCACCTCGCCGGCTGACTCCACCCACAGCGACACGTGGCCCGGCGTGTGGCCCGGCGTCGGCTCGAGTCGGAGTCCGTCACCAAGATCGGCGTCCTCGGCAACCACATCGGCCAGACCGGCGGCGACGATCGGTTCGACGGAGTCGCCGTAGACGTCTTCTTCGGGTGTTCGCAGCGCCCGGGAGAACTCGAGCTCGCGTTCGGTGTAGAGGTGCCGGGCCGAGGTGAACGTCGGGACCCACTGACCGTCGACGAGGCGCGTGTCCCATCCGACGTGGTCGGCGTGCAGATGTGTGTGGATGACGGTGTCGATCCCCTCGGCCTCGAAGCCCGCCTCCGCGAAACGCTCGAGGAACGGCCACGAGCCATCGTTCCAGAAGAACATCGACCGCTGCTTGCCGTTGCCGACACACGGATCGACGAGCACGACTCGAGACTCGTGCTCGATCACGAACGCCTGGATGCGCAGCGAGACCGCACCCTGGTCGTCGGCGAAGCCGGGCCGGAGCCAGTCGTGGCGCAACACGTTGGCGCCGGTCGCGTCCGGGAAGAACAGCTCAGGCGGGATGTGATCAGTCTGTTCCTCGACGACGCTCGTGATCGTCGTCTCGCCGACCTGGAAGCGTCGGGTCGTCCGATCGGGTTCGCTCATCGTGGCCTCCTCGCAGATCGACTCGCGGCCGGTAGCGACACCACGATCTTGACGCGTACCCTCCGACCGGTCGACGATCTGGCTTCCGTGACCACACCCGAGCCGTCTCCGTCCACGACCCGAGCGCCTGACCCCGCCGCCTGGCGCGCACACGACGTCGCGGGGAGCGACGACTGGATCGTCGTGCTCGACGAGGAGGACGTCGACCGGCTGCGCACGGGGGCGGCGCGGATCCGCGGTCGGACGCTGGAGTCGGTGACCGCGGCTGACGTCGGGTCGAGCGGGCTCGAGGCGCAGGTCGGCGCGTGGCGCGACCAGTTGACGCGCGGGCGCGGCTTCGTGCTGGTCCGGGGCGTTCCGGTCGGCGACGGAGATGATCTCGCCGGGGCGATGCTCTGGCTGCTGGGCGTGCTGCTGGGCGTTCCCATCCGCCAGAACGCCGCGGGCGACCTCCTGGGCCACGTCACCGACACCGGGGCAGCTCGCGACGATCCGATGGTCCGCAAGTACCAGACCAGTGACCGGATCCGCTTCCACGTCGATCTCGGCGATGTCGTGGGGCTGCTGTGCCTGAGCCCCGGACGGCGCGGTGGCGCGAGTCGAATCGCGAGCTCATTGGCGATCGGCGACGAGATCGCCCGTCGTCGCCCCGATCTTCTGGCCGTGCTCGAGGAGCCGTTCCCACTCGACCGGCGCAACGAGCAGGGCCCGGGCGAGCCGAGCTTCGTGATGCTGCCGATCTGCACGCTCGGACCGTTCGGCCGGCACGTGTTCTTCCACGCCGGCTACTTCGGATCGGTCGAGCGGCTGGCCGAGGCGCCTCGTCTGAGCACCCCCCAGCGGGAGGTGCTCGAGCTGTTCGAGGCACTCGCCGAGTCCCCTGAGTTTCACCTCGACATGGACTTGCGACCCGGCGACGTCCAGCTGATCGCCAACCGATCGATCGTCCACGCCCGCACCGCCTACACCGACGACCCGGCCGCGCCGCGCCATCTGCTGCGCCTGTGGCTCAACCTGGCTTGACCGGAGCTGTTCAACGGGTTTCGAGCCGCGCGACGCGCGCGAGGAACTCGACGATCGCGAGATACACCAGCACGACCACGACCGTCCATACGAGCTCGCCGGCCGAGACCCGGTCGACGAGCAGCAGGTACAGCGCGCCGAGCGCGACTCCCGCGATCTGCAGGATCGTCCGGTACCGGCCCACGAACTGGCCGAAGCGGCCGAGCTCGAGTCCGCGTGCGTCGGCCTGATCGGTCGCGCCGCCGATGATCCGTCGGAACGTGGTGCGAAGTCGCACTGGCATTCGGCCCGGACCGGTTACCCAAGTACCGAGTGCAACGAGGAGGCCGACGGCGATCAGGGCCCGCAACCCTCCGCGCAGGTACCGCACGAGGATGTCCCACGTCGCCGCGAGCGCGTCGCGGGGGAGTCCGGGACCCGAGACGGAGTCCAGGTAGAACGACCGGCCGACGGTCACGCCCACCGCGACGACGGCCGCCGCGATCGCCACGCCGATACCGCCGCGGATCACCGAGCGTCGACGGTTGGGTGAGAGCCACAGCGCGACCCCGAAGCACGCGGCCATCACGATCGGGAGCACGTACGTCATCGTGTCCAGCAGGTTCACGATCTCCTGTGTCTGGCCCAGTGCGCGGGCGTCGAACAGCTCGAAGCGCAGATCGAGGTCGTCGGCGGAGACGTCGTCGAAGAACGTGACTCCCTGGTCGCTGAGGAAGTCGCGGATCTGATCGACGATCGGGCTGAGATCCAACACGATCATGCCGTTCTTGGTCGAGATGACGTCACCGTCGCCGGTGAGGGCCTTCTCGATCTGAGCGTGCGCGATGCGGTTCGCCTCATTCCAGATCTTCTGGAACGCGTCGGTCTCGAGGGCCCGACGGGCAGCGTCCTCGGTGAAGCCCTGGATCACGTCGGTGAGCGGGCTGACGAGCAGATCCGCCGACTCGGGTAGCGCCTCGTCGATGAGCTTCTCGACGTTGACGGACTCGAAGAGCGCGTCGGTGGCCTGGGCGGCCGCGGCGTCGATGATCGCCGGGTCCGACGCCAGGGACCCGATGTTCTCGACGTAGCGACTCGTGTCGAGGATCTGGTTCCGGGTCCACGTCGCCACCACGACGAGCGGAGCCAGGATCACACCGATGACCATGAGGACGGCGACGAGCGCGCGGCGACCGAATGACACGTGGCGGGTTCGCGTCGGTGACGCAGTCGTGGTGGTGGTGTCCGATTCGCTCATCCGTGCATCAAATCATGGCCGATGCTCGGGTCGGTGGAACTGGGCGCGAGAGCGCGTTCGACCGTTCGGGCCCATCATGGTTGGATCGACGCATGCGCGACCGAGATGGAGGCCGAGAATGAGCGACCGCCGGCTGTTCAGCCCGCTTCGTGTCGGGCCGTGCGAATCGCGGAACCGGGTCGTCTTCGGGGCCCACTTCACCATGTACGGCGAGCCCAATCAGGTCTACGGCGAGCCCGGCTTCTACGGCGAGCGCTACGGCCGCTACCTCGCCCGGGTGGCCCGCGGTGGCGCGGGCATCGTGATCGCGGGCCAGGCGCAGGTGCATCCGACGAGCGCCTACCAGATGCACAACAACGCCCAGGTCTGGGACCCGGCCTGCGTTCGGCATCTCCGTGACGTGACCGACCCGATTCACGCTGCCGGCTCGCTGGCGTTCCTCCAGCTCGCCCACAACGGCGGCGTCAACCACGCGACCTGGTCGCGTCTGCCCGTGTGGTCCGCGAGCGGGATCGCCAACCACATGGAAGCGTCGACGGAGATCGAGCCCGGCCAGATTCGCGAGGTGATCGACCACTTCGCCCGTTCGGCACGCCACACCCGCGACGGTGGTTTCGACGGAATCGAGATCCACGCGGCGCACGGGTACTTGATCCACGAGTTCCTCTCACCCAAGTCGAACCGTCGGACCGACGGCTACGGCGGTTCGCTCGCGGGTCGGATGCGGTTCGCGGTCGAGGTCCTCGAGGCGGTGCGGGACGCCGTGGGCGCCGAGACCGCGGTGGGTGTGCGCCTCGTTGGTGACGAGGAGACGCGCGACGGCTCCGGACTCGACCCCGACGATTGCGCCGAGATCGCGGCTCGGCTCGTCGCGGCCGGGTTGGTCGACTTCGTCAACGTGAGCATCGGCACTTCCGGCACAGGGATGGTGCGACCGATGTACGTGCGCCATCTCGTCGGCGTGCCCGCCACGGCCGTGGTCAAGAAGGCACTTCCTGATACCCCGGTGTTCGCGGTGCATCGGATCCTCACACCGGACGAGGCCGAGGGCATCCTCGAGCGCGGCGAAGCCGACGCGATCACGCTGGTACGTCCGCTGATCGCCGACCCCGACTGGGCCGAGAAGGCCCGGACCGGACGCGCGAGCGAGATTCGGCAGTGCACCGGGTGCAACCAGGGTTGCTACGGCAACCTGACCCAGGGCTACCCGGTCACGTGCGTGACCAACCCGGTCGTCGGCCGCGAACGCGAGCTCGGTGAGCTCACGCCCGCGTCGGTCACCAAGCGAGTGGTCGTCGTGGGTGGCGGTCCGGCCGGGCTCGAGGCCGCCTGGGTGGCCGCGGCGCGCGGCCACGAGGTCATCCTGGTCGAGCGAGCCGAGCGGCTCGGTGGCAAGATCCGCCTCGCCGAGCAGCTCCCCGGTCGCGAGGAGATCGCCGACTTCGCGGACTGGCGGGCCGCAGAGTGCGTCCGTCGCGGCGTCGACGTGCGCCTCGGTGTCGAGATGGACGCCGACGCCGTGCTCGCGCTGGCGCCTGACGCGGTCGTGGTCGCGACCGGTGGGCGTGCCGCGACCGACACACCCTCCAAGTCACACCCGTTTCCGATCCCGGGTGCCGATCGGCCGTGGGTCGTCGATCACGAGCGGGCACTGCGCGATCCGGCCGTGCTCGGCCCGCGGGTCGTCATCCTCGATGCGATCGGCCACATCGAAGCCGTCGGCCTCGGTCAGCTCCTCGCGGAACGTGGGCTCGACGTCACCTGTGCGAGCCCGACGGCCACGCCCCTCCTGCTCGACGCGGAGACGATGCAGAAGGCCCTGCCCCGCGCGGTGCGGGCAGGGATGCGGTGGCGGCCGAACACTGCGATTGCCGCGATCGGCGACCACGAGGTCACGCTCGTCGACGTGTTGTCCTACGCGCTCGACACCGTGCCCGCCGATCATGTGGTCATCCGCACGCACGGTGTTCCCGACGACGGCTTGTTCCGCGCCCTCGAAGGGCGCGTCGATGAGCTCCTCCGGGTCGGTGACGCGGTGGCGGTGCGCACGGCGGACCGGGCGATCTTCGACGGCCACCTCGCCGGACGCGCGGTGTGAGCACGCCCTGGCTCCCGTGGCCCGCCCACCCCGGCCTGCGTTGGTGCACTCGACGGTGCCATGGGACCCGTTCGCGCACCAACGTGGGGGAGGACGGGCGGATGTGGTGGGTCGGTCGTCAGTCGCCGAGCTTGTCGACGATGCGGTCGGTCTGCGTCTGCTGCTCGTAGGAGAGTCGGGCGAGCCAGAACCGAAGGAACCCCGCGATCGAGTAGCGCAGGAAGAGCGCCGCGCCGACGATCGTGCCCGCGATCCCGCCGAGCCCCAGCGCCAGCGCATCCGTCTGGGAGAGGGGGTTGCTGGTTCCGTGGGACAGCGGGTAGGCGATCACGGCGACGATGAGCCCGGCGACCATCAGGCCGACGCCCATGCGCAACCAGCGCCGGTCGCGACCGGTCGCAGGATCGCGGACGCGCATGTCCGCGATCTCCTGTTTGAAATCCTGCACGCGGTCCTGAGTTTCGGTCATCTGTTCTCCACTCACGCGCCGAGATACGCCTTGGACAGCTCGGCTTCGAGTTCGTCGGGTCGACCCATCTGTTCGATCCGTCCGTGCACCATGATGGCCGCATAGTCCGCGACACCCAAGACCGTGCTCGCGAACTGCTCCACCACCAGGATCGACACTCCTCGTCGCGCCACATTGGCGACGAGCTCGTACAGCTCGGCCACGATGATCGGCGCCAGACCCATCGACAGCTCGTCGAGGATCAGCAGCGCCGGCTCGGTGGCCAGGCCCCGCGCCATGGACAGCATCTGCTGCTCACCGCCCGACAGTGTCCCGGCGGTCTGGCCGCGTCGATCTGCCAGCCGGGGGAACTGCTCGTACGCGATCTCCTCGACGCGGGAGAGCTTGCGCCCCGAGTAGGTCATCATGAGGAGGTTCTCGCGCACCGTGAGGTTCGGGAAGATCCCGCGGCCCTCCGGGATCAGACAGAGGCCGCAGCGCGCGAGTTCTTCGGGCTGCGCGCCGTTGACCCGACGGCCCGCGACGAGGACGTCGCCTTCGGTGGGGGGATGGAGTCCCGCCGCGACTCGCAACGTCGTCGTCTTGCCGGCCCCGTTCGGTCCGAGCAGCGCGACCACCGAGCCTTCGGGCACGACGAGGTCGATGCCGAAGAGGACCTCGATCTGACCGTAGGCCGCGTGGATGCCCCGCAGCTCCAGCAGGTTCGGTCGTTCGGGCAGGTTGGGTCGTTCGGGTTCGCCGGGGGCGGTCGGGAGGTTCACGACGTCTGCTCAGTTCTTGCGCCGACACCGAGGTAGGCAGTCACCACGGCTTTGTCGGTCTGGATCTCCGAGGGGTTCCCGACCGCGATGATCCGTCCGAAGTCCAGCACGTGCACCCGGTCGCACACGCGCATGACGAGGTGCACGTCGTGCTCGACGAGCACGACCGCCATGCCCTCGGCCGCGAGGTCCCGGAGGAGCTCGCCGAAGCGTGCGGTCTCGCTCTCGTTCTGTCCGGAGGCGGGCTCGTCGAGCAGCAGCGCGCGAGGTCGCGTGGCGAGCGACCGCCCGAGCTCGACCAGGCGACACTGACCGGTGGGGAGCGAGTCGACTCGCGCGCCGGCGACGTCACCCAGCCCGGTTCGCTCGATGATCTCCTCGGTGACTGCGACCGGGTCCTCCTTGTCGCGGCTCCACCCTCGGCGGATGTCGGCCGCGACGCGGATGTTCTCGCGCACGCTGAGGAGGCTGAACAGCTCGAGGCGCTGAAACGTCCGGGCGAGGCCTCGGCGAGCTCGTTTGGTCGGGTTGAGGCGATCGAGCACCTCACCGTTCAGTTGGATCGTGCCCGCGTTCGCGGGGATCAGCCCGGTGATCACGTTGAACAGCGTGGTCTTTCCCGCCCCGTTCGGGCCGATCAACCCCGTGACCTGACCCGTCGACGCCTCGAGATCGACGCCGTCGAGCACAAGGTTGCCCCCGAAGCTGACTGTCACGCCGCGCGCGACGAGCTCACCCATGGAGCTGCACCTCGGAGATGCCGAGGGCCCGGTCGAGCTCACGGACGTCCTCCTCGGACCATGGCTCGGTGATGCCGCGCCATTCCAGCGGTACCTCCTCGGCTTCGGTGGGGGCTTCGCGCTGAACGAAACCCGCGACGATGACGGCGACGACCGGTACGGCGAGGCTCGCGATGACGTAGGTCCAGTTGTCGATCGCGTCGACCATGCGCAGCGCGTAGATCGCGGTGAGCGCGCCGACGGTCGCGATGAGCGCCGGTCGCACGGCCACGATCGGGAGGAACGCCTCGCGCAGCTCGTGCACCGCCCCGCTCGGGTTGCGGCCGAGCCCGATGCCGGCGAGACCCGGGAGCACCACCAAGTACGTCGTGAGCGACGGGAGCAGCGCGCCGAGCACTGGAAGCACACCGTCGAGCGACATCGACCCGAAGAGGGCACCCCCGGCCGCGCCGATACCGCCGACCACGGTGAGCGCGAAGATCGGCAGGCCCATGACGAGGTCGAAGTTCTGCGGCGAGATCGACGAGAGCTGTGTGCCGAGCAGGGCCCCGCCGACGCCGGCCATCGCGGCGGAGAGAGAGAACACGAGGACCTTGGTACCGAGGAGGTTCAGCCCCAGGGTCGCGCAGGCGGCCTCGCTGTCCTTCATGGCCAGGAGCCGGCGCCCGAGGCGCCCACGGCGGATCGCGACGACGAGGAGTGAGAGGAGCGCGAACGCGACGCTCATGAGCACCATCTGGCGCGCGGGCGTGTCGAAGGAATATCCGAACACGGCGAGCGAGTCGACCGACACCGAGCCCTGTTGGAACAGGTCGATGTCGAACCACCCGAACACCGAGAACTTCGGAAGCGTGAACACCCACCGGTCGAGAGCCATGGCGAACGCCGCGGTGCCGAGGGCGAGGTAGATGCCCGAGAGCCGTAGCGCCGGAAGGGCGATGATGGCGCCGATCGCGCCGGTGATGAGCGCGGCGTACACCAGCGCCATGGGGTTGCCGTCGGTGCCGAGGTGGGCCATCACGATCGCGCCGATCCCCGCGAAGCTCAGCTGGGCCAGCGACACCTGCCCGGCGAAGCCGACGAGCGGCACCAGCGAGAGGGCGATGATGCCGATCGAGAAGATCTTCCCGTAGATCAGCAAGTCGGGCCGGCTGAGCGTCGTGGCCAACACGATGCCGAAGGCCGCGACGCCGAGCGCGAAGCCCATGGCTCCGCTGCGCGTCGGCATCGGGAAGAACTCCCGTGTGCGGGTCCGGCCCCGAAGCCGTTGGTGCGGCATCGCCAGCAGGACGAGGAAGAGCAGGATCGCGGGACTCGCCAGGCGCAGTCCGGGCAGGTACTGGTTCTGGGGAAGATATCCGGAGAGGTAGCCCTCGGTGCAGCCCACGACGATGGCGCCGACGAAGGTCATGGGGAGACTGCGCAGCCGACCGAAGATGGCCGCGGCGTAGGCGCTCACGATGAGCAGCGACAGCGTGGCCGCGTCGAGCGGCACGAGCGGCGCGATCAGGATGCCGCCGAGCGCCGCCAGCGAGGTGCCGACGGACCACGCGTACATCGATACCCGGTGCGCCCGCGCCCCGTTGAGCGCGGCCAGCGGTCGGTCGTCGACCGTCGCGCGCATCGCGACGCCGGTGCGGGTGGCGTACAGCAGGAAACGCAGTCCGATTGCCACCCCGATCGCCACCGCGATCGTGATGATCTGGTGCCAGGTGATCGTGGTCGGACCCAGGTGGAGGGGCGGGCTGTCGGAGAAGAACGTCGAGTACGGCCGGCTGACCCCGGGTTTCCAGATGATCTGGGCCAAGCCGATCATGCCGAGGAGCAAGCTGATCGATACCACCAGCTTGGTGGTCTCGGACGTGTCGCCCAGCCCACGCATGATGACCCGTTCGAGCAACGCGCCGAACAGGGGGGCGAGCACCAAGAGGATGATCACGAGCGCGACCGGCGTCGGCCAGCCCCACTCGAAGCGGAGCTGCCAGTACGTGAACGCGGCGAGCATCCCGGCCGCTCCGTGGGCGAAGTTGAAGATGCCGGTCGTCGTGTAGGTGAGCACGAGACCACTCGCGATGACGGCGTAGATCGCCGAGGTCGCCAGGCCGACGATCGTGAAGGTCAGGAGCTTGTCCACCGTGTGCTCCGAAAGCCTCGAGCTCGCTCGCCGGCTAGCCCAAGTCCTTCTGGGTCCTGCCCACGTCTTCCAAGGTGACGCCTGCCGGGTAGTCGCCGGTCAGCTCGTAGAGGTTGTCGGGGTTGCAGCTGTAGATCCCGTCGTTCGGGTCGATGTCGGCCAGCTCGAAACCGTCGGGTGTGGCCAGGATGAGTGCGAAGCAGTCTCCGGCGACGTTGTTGGCGGGGTCCTGTACGGCGTGGAGGCCGCCGCCCGTCCAGTCGTCGACGGTGAGGAGGTTGTCGTACACACAGGTGCGGGTGAGATTCGAGCCGCACTCCCTCGCCGCCTGCGCGAACAGCAGCCACGCCGACCACGCCTGGAGACCGAGATTGGCCTCGGCTTTCCCGTCGGGCTTGTACTCGGCGAACGCGTCGAGGTACTCCTGGGTTGCGGGGTTGTCGGCGGCTTCTTCGAACGGCCAGAACACGGTCCGTACGTAGGTGTTGTTGATCGCGGATCCGCCGACCTCGATGAGCTTCTGGTCGTAGTGGTTGGCGTCGGTGCGGATCCAGTCGAGCTCGTAGGCGGCGTCGGCGAGTCCCTGCTCCAACTTGGCGAGGTTCTCCGGCTCGCCGACCCAGACGAGGCCCTTGACGCCTCGGTCCTTCAGCGACTGTGCGTAGGGCGCCCAGCTCGGCGGGCCGGCGGCGGGGTACTGGTTCTCGTAGACGACGGTCCAGCCGAGGCCCTTCACGGCCTCGGTGGCCTGGTTCGCGACGAGGACAGTGGCGGGGAGAGCGCCGGTGAGGACGCCGACGTGCTCGGTCGAGTCGGGGTACTGCTCGCCGAGCCAGCGGTAGTCGCCGACGGGCAGGACCTCGTTCGAGTTCGGCACCGGCTGGATGACCAGATCGGCGCCTCGGGCCTCCGGGCTGACCACGTAGCCGGCGACATCGGGTAGCAGACAGGTCAGGCGATCCTCGACGCCGGTGTTGTCGAAGACGGCGCCGCCGCCGACGAGGAAGAAGTCCTGCACACACGCCTCGGCGATCCGCGGCTTGTATTCGGTGAGGGCCGCGTCGAGGAGGTCGACATTCAGCTCGCGACCGTTGATCCCGCCGCGGTCGTTGCACCACGCGGTGAAGACTTCGGCGACGTCGAACAGCTCCTGGTTGAGACCGGGGCGTGAGGCGTAGCCCGGGTCGGAGATCGTTCCGATGCTGATCGAGTCGTCGGTCACGCCCGTGGCGGTCGCGCCCGACGCGTCGCCCTCCTGGCAGACGTCATCGAGGGTGCCGAAGCTGGTGGAGCTCGGGCCCGAGCTGGAGCTGGACTCCGGCGTCGGGGTGGCGCCGCCACCGGAGTCGTCGCTGCTTCGGCTGCACGCCGCCGCGACCAACACGAGGGCCAGCCCGGCCGCAATCCAACGCAATCGCTTCACGTTCCCCCCTACGTCACGCGTTCGACATCTCAGCAGGCGCCGCCGGGCTCACCCGCACGGACAGCAACCAAACCTGATGGACCGTCAGATCCGATCAGAACACTGCCCGGCGCGGTCTCTGATTGCAAGCCAGATAGCGCGGGCGCGTCGGCTCGAAGCCGGCCGCGCTCTGACGCGGGCTCGGCCCGATGGTGGATACTGCCGTCATGACGCCCGAGGAGCTGTGCGAGATCGAGGCCATCAAGCGCGTGAAGTACCGATACCTCCGCGGGCTCGACCAGAAGCGATGGGACGAGGTCGAGGCGTGTTTCACCGAGGGCGCGACGGCGGCCTACAGCGGCGGGAAGTACTCCTACGAGGGCCGAGCCGCGATCCTCGACTTTCTCCGGCGCTCGATGGGCGCGGAGACCTTCCTCTCGAGTCACCGCTGTCATCATCCCGAGATCGACCTCGTCGACCCCGGCGCCGCCGTCGGTACCTGGGCACTCGATGATGTGGTGATCGAGACGCAGTGGGACATCACCATTCGCGGCGCCGCCTTCTACACCGACGAGTACGTGAAGCAGGACGGCGAGTGGAAGATCAGTCGTACCGGCTACAAGCGAACGTACGAAGAGATCCAGCCGCGCGGTTCCATCCCGGGGCTGAAGCTCACCGCGAGCTGGTGGGCGACCGACGGCCGAAGCGAGCTCGACGCCTGAGCGCGAGCCGAGGGGAGCAGCGCGCGTGAGCTATCCGATCTTGAGCGACGCCGACGAAGGCCGGCATCCGGCCGGCCCGGAAGATCTGTGGGGCGAGTCGTGGTACCTGGACTTCGCCGCGGCCGACGGTTCCTACGGTGGCTACGCGCGGCTCGGCCTCTATCCGAACCAGAACAAGGCATGGTGGTGGATCGCGCTCGTTGCCGACGGGCAACCGACCGTGCTGATGATCGACCACGAGCTCGCCAGTCCCGACGGTGATGTGGCCCATCCCCAGCTGTCGTGGCCCGCGCCGTTCGACCGGTTCCGGGTCCACGGCTCGGGCACCGGTGTGCGTCTCGCCGATCCGGTGGACGCCTACCGCGGGCTGCCCGGCGAACCGGTCGAGGTGGCCATGGACCTCGAGTGGGCGAGTCGCGGCCCGGCGTTCCCGTATCCGATGACGACGCGCTACGAGGTCTCCTCCTGGGTGACGGGTACGTGCACGATCGGCGGCGAGACGCTCGTCGTGGACTGTGCGGGCCAGCGCGACCACTCGTGGTCCGTGCGCGACTGGTGGCAGTTCCCGTGGAACTGGACCTCGGGTCATCTCGACGACGGCACCTTCTTCCACGCCGCGCGCTCGATCATGAGTGATCTCGAGCTGTTCGGCACCGGCTACGTCATCCCGCCCGGGGCCTCCGAGCTGACGCCGATCGAGTCGGTCGACATCACCGTGCGCGTGGATGTCGACGACGAGAAGATGCCGATCCGGGCGGAGCAACGGATCGGGTCGCTGGCGTTCGCGACCGAGTACGTATCCTTCGCACCGGTGCTGCTCGTCGCGCCTGACGGGCGCGAGGCGCGCTTTCCTCGAGCGCTGTGCCGCTATACCACCGACGATGGTCGCCGCGGCACCGGGTGGACCGAGTTCAACTGGCCCGAGGGTTTTCCCGCCTAGTCGCGCCCGACCGGATCTGACGCGGGCGAGCAGCGCTACGAGCTCGCCTCGGCGCGGTCGCGGCTCACCTCGTCGAGCATCGCGTACTCCTCGCCGGTATCGGCCCAGTCCTCGAACTGGATCACGCCGGTCTCGGTGAACCGCTCGCGCAGCCATCCGTCGGCGGTGTCGAGCAGGCCGAGCCTCTTGCAGTTCGGCACGATCTTCGAGAACAGCATCGTCTGGAACATCTGCTGCTCGGGTGGGTTGTTGGCGTCGAGCAGGCGGCGAACCTCGACCGGGTCGACCCCCATCCGCTCCCAGACCTCTGCCTGCATGAAGCGCTGCTGCAACCGGCACGCGACGTCGAACGCGAACTCTTGGCGCTCCCGCATCTCCGACGCCGAGAGCTCGGCGTAGTACTCCTGGAGCGACAGCACGCCGAACGCTACGTGGCGCGCCTCGTCACTCATCACGTAGCGCAGGATCTTCTTGAGCAGCGGCTCGGTCGTGATCTGATGCATCATCCCGAAAGCCGCGAGTGCAAGCCCCTCGACCATGATCTGCATGCCGAGGTAGGTGATGTCCCACCGGGAGTCGGTGAGGATGTCATCGAGCAGTGACCGAAGGTTGTCGTTGATCCGGTACTCGCCGGAGAGCTTCTCGTCCAGGTAACGGGCGAACACCTCGACGTGTCGGGCCTCATCCATGACCTGGGTGGCTGCGTAGTACTTGGCGTCGATCCATGGCACCGTCTCGACGATGCGCGCGGTGCACAGCAGCGCGCCCTGCTCGCCGTGCATGAACTGGGAGAGCAGCGAGTTCTGGATCTCGACCGAGACCTGGAGCCACTCCTTGTCCCCGAAGTTGCGCAACGGCGAGTGCTCGATGCCCTGGAGCGCGCCGAATCGCGAGGTCGTACCGACGCCCATCTCACTCGCGCTCTTCTCGGGGTCGACGTCGATGGACCAGTCGAGATCGGTGGTCACGTTCCATTGCGACGTCTTGGCCTTCTCGTAGAGCTTGATGAGCGGCGTGCGGCGTTGCTCGTAGTCCCACGTGAAGATCGTGCCGAAGTGCGAGGTCACGTTGTGGATCAGATCGAGATCGGTGTCGGGGGTGTCGGTCGTGGTCATCCAGCTTCCTTCGATTCGGGCGTAACCGCGTCGAGCAGGCGCGTGATGAGCACGTCCCAGTCGTCGTGATCGGGCGTGGGAAGATCGAGCGTGCGCGCGACGAGGACGCCGAGCGCGAGGGTGCGACAGAACGAGGCGATGGCATCGGTGGAGAGGCCGGTGTCGATCACACCGGCGGTCTTGCCGTGATCGACGATCTCGACGAGCCGCCGCCCCCGCTGGTCGAACCGATCGCGCAGGAGCCGTGCGAGCTCGGGGTCGCGCCGCGCCGCGACGATGGCTTCGAGCAGGAGCGGGAGATCACCCTCACGGCGGTCCACGAGGCCACTGCCGAGCACCTCGAGGAGCTGGCGGGACCCGATCGACGAGGCCGCGCTGAGCAGCTCGTCGATCTCGGTGCCGGATCCGGTCGCGATCGCGTCGAGGAGGAGGTCGGCCTTGCCGCGGTAGTTGGCGTAGATGGCCCCCGTGGTCATGCCCGCGACGCGGGCGATCTCACTGACGCGCGCGCCCTCGTAGCCATCCCGGCGGAACACCTCGAGCGCGCCGGCGACCAGCCGGTCGCGGGTGCTCGCCGGGGGGCCTACGGGTGCCTCAGCCACAGTCATAAAACAATGATAACAACTATTATGCCTGCTCACGGGCCGGGTCGCCGCGAACAGCCCCGACTCGGCCCGGCGTCGTGGAGGTGGCGCAGACTAGGGCTCCCCCACACGAAGCGAGGGTCCATGAGCGAGACGGTGCGCTACGAGCGCGATGGTCACGTCGCCACGATCACCTACAACCGCCCTGAGGTGCTCAACGCCGTCAACGGCGACCTCCGCCAGGAGCTGAACGCGGCGTGGGAACGATTCCGCGACGACGAGGACGCGTGGGTCGCCATCATCACCGGCGCGGGCCGGGCGTTCTGTGTGGGCGCGGATCTGCGCGACGGCGCCGGCGCGGTCGGCACCTGGCCCGGTTCGTTCTGGGAGATCCCGACGGTCAACTCCTTCGAGAGCGGTCTCGAGGTCTGGAAGCCGACCATCGCCGCGGTGAACGGGCACTGTCTGGGCTACGGGCTCACGCTCGCCAGCCGGTGCGACTTCCTGATCGCGAGCGACCGCGCCGAGTTCGGGATGCCCGAGGTGCGGCTCGGTGTGCCGACCATGGTCGGCGCGATGCGCCTGGCCGACCGGCTTCGGTGGGCCGACGCGATGGAAATGCTCCTGACCGGCGAGCGGTTCGGCGCCGAACATGCCCGCGAGATCGGTCTCGCCTGGCGCGTCGTGTCCCACGACGAGCTCCTGGCTGAGGCGCGAGGCCTCGCCGATCGGCTGTGTCGAGGCGCGCCGCTCGCGGCCCGGGCCATCAAGGAGATGGCTGCACGCGGCCAGACCCTGCCGTGGGTCGACGCGGTGCGGATGGGCGAGACGATGCGGCGCGTCGCAGGTGCGACGGCCGACGCCACCGAGGGCATCACCGCCGCGCTGGAACGACGCGAGCCGCGCTGGTCGGGCCGGTAGCGCGCGCCGCGCCGGGAGTTGGCCCGCGGTTCACCGCCGCGCTACCCGTGGGCCCGCCGCCGCTCGGGGCGCTCACCTAAGGTGCAACTGGTCCGGGCGATTCGCCCGGCGGGCGCTGGGAGTGGCATGGGGAGCGTGGCGTTCGAGGGGGTCACGAAGCGCTTCGGCGACGTGACCGCCGTCGAAGACCTGACCCTCGAGATCGCGGACGAGGAGTTCCTCGTGCTCCTCGGTCCTTCGGGCTGCGGGAAGTCCACCGCGTTGCGGATGCTCGCCGGGCTCGAGGAGGCCACCAAGGGCACGATCCGGATCGCTGATCGAGTCGTCAACGACGTCGAGGCGAAGAACCGCGACGTGGCGATGGTGTTCCAGAGCTACGCGCTCTACCCGCACATGACCGTCCGCCGCAACATCGAGTTCCCGCTGCGGTCGCGCAAGGTGCCGGCTGCCGAGCGAAGCACGCTCGTCACCGACGCCGCTCGTTCGCTCGGCCTCGATGACCTGCTCGACCGCAAGCCCGCGCAGCTCTCGGGTGGACAACGTCAACGGGTCGCGCTCGCGCGCGCGATCGTCCGCCGCCCGCAGGCCTTCCTCATGGACGAGCCGCTCTCCAACCTCGACGCGAAGCTGCGGGTGCAGACACGCGCCGAGCTCATCGAGCTCCGCCGCCGTCTGGCCGCGACGTTCGTCTACGTCACCCACGACCAAGTCGAGGCCATGACCATGGCCGACCGCATCGCCATCTTGGACGATGGGGTCCTCCAACAAGTCGCCCCGCCGCAAGACGTCTACGAGCGACCCGCCAACCTGTTCGTGGCGCGCTTCATCGGGAGCCCACCGATGAACACGGTGCACGGGCAGGTCGTTCCGGCGGCCCCGGTGGGTCACGCCGCGGTGGAGGTCGACGGCGCGACCGTCGAGCTTCCCGATCCGCTCTCTCGGGCACTGGCCGATGTGGGCGCCCAGACGGCCACCCTCGGTGTGCGTCCGGAGCACCTGCGCCTGGGGGCCGACGGGCCGCTGCGGGCGACGGTCTCGGTGATCGAGTCACTCGGTCACGAGCGTCACGTCTTCTGCCGACTCAGCACCGACGAGGTGCTCATCGCGCGGTTCCCGTCCGACGCGCCGGTGCCCGGCGAAGGCTCAGCGGTGCGGCTGGCGGCCGAGGCCGAGCACTTGCACCTGTTCGACACCGACACGGGTCAACGGATCGAGCCCGCATGACCGCGCCGACGAACGCGCCGACACTCGTCCGGCGCCGTCGGCGGCGCCGGGAGGTGTCACTCGCGTACCTTCTCGTGCTGCCATCGTTGCTCGTGTTCGCCCTCTTCGCGTTCTACCCGCTCGTCCGCACATTCCAAGAGGGCTTCTATCTCGTCAGCCCGCAGGGTGAACGCATTCGTTTCATCGGATTCGAGCAGTACCGCAACGTGCTGACGTCGGAGACCTTCCGCAACAGCATGTGGGTCACGGCGAAGTTCGTGCTCATCACCGTGCCCGGTGGTTTGATCCTCGGCGTTGCCCTCGCGCTGCTCGCGCATCGTCAGCTCAAGGGCATCGCGATCTTTCGGACCGTGTTCTCGTCCACGGTGGCCACCTCGGTCGCGGTCGCGTCAGTGATGTGGCTCACGCTCATCGGCCCGCAGTTCGGACTCCTGAACTACTGGCTCGGTCGCGAGGGCGCCGAAGCCATCGACCTGCTCCAGGACCCGAACACCGCGCTGTACGCGGTTGCCCTCAGCACGATCTGGCAGAACCTCGGCGCGGTCTTCATCATCATGTTGGCCGGGCTCCAAGCCGTTCCCGACGATCTCCTCGAGGCGGCTCGGATCGACGGTGCGGGCTCGTGGGCTCGGTTTCGATACATCACACTGCCGATGCTGTCGCCGGTGCTGTTGTTCGCTTCGGTGATCCTCACCCTCAACGCCTTCCAGGCGTTCGGCCAGATCGACCTCCTCACACCCGGCGGAGGTCCACTCAAGAGCACCAACGTGATCGTGTACGACATCTACGACAAGGCGTTTCGCGGCGGTTCGAGCGACGTCGGCGTCGCGTCGGCCACCGCGGGGTTGCTGTTCCTCATACTCCTCGCGTTGACGCTGCTCCAGTTCCGCTTCCTCGAACGGCGGGTGTTCTATGGCAACTGAGCGCGCGATGTCGGGCCGTCCCGGCCGGGGTCTGCTGATCGCGAAGCGGATCGGCAGCTACGCCCTGCTCGTCGCCGTCGCGTTCGTCGTGCTGTTCCCGATCTACATCACGGTGGTGAACTCGCTCCTGCCGACCCGTGAGATCCTGGCGCGGCCACCGACGTTCTTTCCCACGAGCCCTCGATTCAGCGCCTATACCGAAGCCTTCGGCGCCGGCCACCTCGGCCGCTACCTCGTCAACAGCTTCATCGTGACCTCCCTGATCACCGCGGGCCAGGTCGGTACCGCGATCCTCGCGGCGTACGCGTTCGCGTTCTTGGACTTCCCACTCAAGCGCACGATCTTCTTCGCATTCCTGGCCACGCTGATGGTGCCGTTCGAGGTCACGATCGTCTCGAACTACGACACGATCGTGAACAAGCTCGGCTGGGGAGACTCGTACCAGGCACTGGTCCTGCCGTTTCTCGCCACGGGGTTCGCCGCGTTCCTCTTGCGCCAGACCTTTCTCGGCGTGCCGCGCGACCTGCGCGACGCGGCCGCGCTCGACGGGTACGGGCATCTGCGGTTCCTTGGCCGGGTCGTCGTGCCGCTCGCCCGGCCGACCATCGCCGCGCTCAGTGTGTTCTCATTCCTCCTCGCGTGGAACCAGTACCTGTGGCCGCTCATCGTGACCAACGACGAGAAGTACCGAACGGTGCAGATCGGACTGAAGGCGCTGCGGGGCGAGTCCCTCGACAAGCTCGACGTCGTGTTCGCGGGCACCATCATCGCGGCGATCCCGATCTTTGTGTTGCTCATCGTGTTCAACAAGCAGCTCGTACGCGGCCTCACCCAGGGCGCGGTCAAGGGCTGAGAATCCGCTCAGGGTCCACAGGCTTGCGGGGAGAGCCCGCAGGAGAAGGAGGAATCGACATGAGTGCCTGGAAGCGCCGGTTGGCGATGATCGCGGTGCTCGCCATCGTTGGCGCGGCGTGCAGCACGAGTGGAGATGGGAAGGCGTCCGACGGTGGCGCGAGCAAGGATCGGCGCTGCCCGGTGGACGCGCTCGACGACGCGACCGGGCCGGTCGAGATCACGTTCTGGCACGGGATGGCGCGCCAGAACGACGTCGTGTTGACCGAGCTGACCGATGACTTCAACGCGTCCCAGGATCAGGTGACGGTGAAGCTCGCCTTCCAGGGGACCTACGACGAGGAGCTCGAGAAATACCGCCTCGCGCTGGGCGGCGGCGATATTCCTGATCTCTACCAAGGTGAAGACACTCAGCAGCAGTTCCTCATCGACTCGGCCAAGATCGTGCCGGTGTCGGCCTGTCTGAAAGCCGCCGGCGACGAGGTGGACGCGTTCGAGCCGGTGCTCAACCAGTACACCGTCGACGGCACGATGTGGTCGATGCCGTTCAACGTGTCGAACAACCTGCTGCTCTACAACCGCCAGGCCTTCGAGAATGCCGGGCTGGATCCCGATGACCCGCCGGAGACCTTCGACGACCTGAACGACGCGGCGACCCAGTTGCGTGAATCGGGCGCGACGAAAGGCCCCGCCTTCGCCTTTCCGCGCGATGCCGTGTACCTCGAGGTGTTCAGCGCGAAGTCGGCCGAGCTCTACGTGAACGAGAAGAACGGCCGCACCGGTCGTCCGACCGCAGCCGTGTTCGCACAGGGCGCGGGCAAGCAGTACTACGAGACGCTGGAGCGTCTCGTCGATGACGGCAATGCGCTGTACACGGGCGAGGATACGGCCTTCCGGTTCCTCCTCTCGATCACGACCGACGACTCGGCAATGGCGATCGCGTCGTCGGCGACGCTCGGCACGATCACCACTCTGTTGCCGCAGTACCCCAACGTCACCCTCGGTGTCGCCCCGGCGCCGGGGCCGACCAAGGGCGGGGTGCTGGTCGGCGGCGCGTCGTTGTACATCTCCAACGAGTCGTCAGCGGCCAAGCAGGCCGCCGCGTACCGGTACGCCAAGTGGCTCACCGAACCCGAGCAGCAGGCCCGTTGGCACGTCGGCACGGGCTACCTGCCGATGAGCGAAGCGGCGGCGAACACCACCATCGTGCAGGATTACTGGACCACGAACCCGGAGTACAAGGTCGCGTTCGATCAGCTGGGGGCGATCCCGGACATTCCCCAGACCCGCGGCCCGGTGATGGGTCCGTACGCCGCGGTCCGACAGATCATCGAGGAGTCGCTGGACTCGATGCTGAAGGGTGGCGTTCCGGCGGACCAAGCCGTGCAACAGGCCCAGGAGGACGTCACGGCCGCGCTCGTCGACTACAACCGCCGTTCGGCTCCGTGAGCCGACCCGCGCGATCGACGGCCGGAACCGGAGGGAGCCGGCACCGGCCGTCGATCGTGGGGGAGCATCGGGTCACTCGAGCGGTGGGCTCACGTTGGCGCGGTTCGTCGTCCGCGACTACGGCTGGAGATGGCACAAACTCCGTAGATCGGTCATGATTCTTCGGAGGGTGCCCTTCCTGCACCCGTACGAAGGGGCGAACATGGATGTGGCAAGGGGTGTGCTCGTGCATCGGCGGGCCACGGCGCTGTTGCTCGCGGTCGTCCTCTCGATAGCCGGTGTCGTCGCCATCACGCTCACCTCTGCACCCGCGTACGCGCTGCCCGCCGGGTTCCAGGACCAGACCGTCTGGGGCGGCTTCACCCACCCGACCGCGGTGGCGTTCGCGAACAACGGCGCGGTGTTCGTCGCCGAGAAGCAGGGCACGATCACCCGGTTCGACAGCCCCACCGACACGACCGGCGATCTCATCGCCGACCTGCGCGCCGAGGTGCACAACCGCCAGGACCGGGGCCTCGTCGGCCTCCAGGTCGATCCGGACTTCGGGCCGAGCCGCCCGTACATCTACGTGCAGTACACCTACGACCACATCCTCGGCGACGCGTCGCCCGCGCCGCGTTGGGGCACGCTGACGAGCAGCTACGACGACTGCCCGACCCCCCTGCCCGGCGACACGACCGACGGGTGCGTCGCGAGCGGGCGCGTCTCCAAGCTGGTGCTGTCGAGCGTGACCGGCACGGTGCAATCGGAGCAGGTGCTCGTGGAGGACTGGTGCCAACAGTTCTCCGCCCACTCGGTCGGCACGATCATCTTCGGCGCCGACGGCAACCTCTACGCGGGTGGCGGCGACGGCGCCAACTACAACTTCGTCGACTACGGCCAGGCCGGCGGTTCGGCCGGGAGCCCCACCCCCGTCAACCCGTGCGGGGACCCCCCCGCGCCGATCGGCACCGCACCGTCGCCGTCCACCGCGACGGGTGGCGCCCTGCGAAGCCAGTCCTCGGGAATCACCGCGCGGGAGAGCGCCACCGGCAAGATCAGCCTCTCCGGTTCGATCATCCGAATCGACCCCGACACGGGGCTCGGGGTGCCGGGCAACCCGTGGTTCTCGAAGCCGGGCGCCGACGCGAACGAGCAGCGCGTGATCGCTTACGGCCTCCGCAACCCGTTCCGCTTCTCGGCGCGCGGCGGCACCAACGAGATATGGGTCGGCGACGTCGGCTGGAACGACTGGGAAGAGATCGACGTCGTCCCCGACGCCACGACGATGACCGCGCCGCTCAACTACGGCTGGCCGTGCTACGAGGGCAACGACCGCCAGCCCGGCTACGAGGGCACCAACCTCGGTGTGTGCACCGACTTGTACAACGCCGGCGCGTCCGCCGTCGAGAGCCCGCTGTACACCTACAACCGCAACGAGCACCCCGTCGCGTCCGACGGGTGCCCCATCGACCAGGGCTCGGCGCTCGCGGGAGTCGCCTACTACAACCAACCCACCGGTCCGGGCGTCACCCCGTACCCCACCAAGTACGACGGTGCACTCTTCTTCACCGATTACAACCGCAAGTGCATCTGGGTGATGCTCAACGGGGCCAACGGCCAGCCCGACCCGACCAAGCTCGAGGCGTTCGACACGCTCGCGGGCGGCGCAGTCGACCTCGTCCTGGGTCCGAGCGGCGACCTCTTCTACCCGAACTTGATCGACGGCGAGATCCACCGCATCCGCTACTTCCCGACGAACACACCACCCGTCCCGAGCTTCACGGCCACGCCGAAGAGCGGCCCGGCTCCGCTGGCGGTCAGCTTCGACGCCTCCGCGAGCTCCGATCCCGACGGTGACACGCTCACCTACGAGTGGGATCTCGACGGCAACGGCGCGTACGACGACGCGACGGGCGTGACCGCCAACCGCACCTACGCCACGGGCGCCTACACGGTCGGCCTGAAGCTCACCGATTCGAGGGGCGCCTATCAGACCACCTCGCAGGTGATCTCGTCGGGGAACGATTTCCCGACGCCGAGCATCGCCGCGCCGTCGGTCAGTCTCACGTGGAAGGTCGGCGATCCGATCAGCTTCTCGGGATCCGCCACCGACCCGGAGGACGGCCCGCTCGGCGCGGCGGACCTGTCGTGGCTGGTGCGGCTGCTGACCTGTGACGCGGGCGGCAACAACTGCGTCACCCGAAGCTCCCACCCCTTCGACGGTGTCGCGGGCGGCACGCTCGACGCGCCCGACTGGGCCGGCGAGGGCAACAACCTGCTCGAGTTCGCGCTCACCGCGACGGATTCGGCCGGGCTCGAGGCCACCGAGACGGTGCGGATCGTGCCCAAGAAGGTCACGCTCTCGTTCGCGGGCAACCCGTCGGACCACGA
>DASRPD010000027.1:0-8648 GCA_035646535.1 Acidimicrobiia bacterium | reverse complement strand
CGGAGGGTCTCTCGGTTCGCGACGCTGCCGCCGCGGTCGCAGCCGAACTCGGGGTGCCGAAGCGGCGTGCCTACGAGGCCGCGATCAGCCGACGTGATCGCTGAGCCGATCCCGTGGCTCCGCGATTCCGGACCGCGGCGCGGGAATCGATCGGTACTGTAGAAACCTGTGGCCAAGCCCTTCTACGTGACGACGCCCATCTACTACGTCAACGACGCGCCCCATATCGGACACGCGTACACGACGGTCGCGGCGGACGTGCTCGCCCGCTGGCGGCGGCTCTGGGGTGACGACGTCATGTTCCTCACCGGTACCGACGAGCACGGTCTCAAGGTGCAACGAGCGGCCGAGGCCAATGGTGTGACTCCGCTCGAGTGGTCCGACCGGACGAGCGCCCGCTTCCGCGAGGCGTGGGCCGGCCTGGACATCAGCAACGACGACTTCATCCGCACCACCGAGCCTCGCCACCATCGGGCGGTGGAGGAGCTGCTCCAGCGGGTCTACGACGCCGGTGACATCGAGCTCGGCACCTACGAGGGCCTCTACTGCGTCGGCTGCGAGCTGTACTACGCCCCTGACGACCTTCTCGACGGCAACTGTCCGATTCACGCCACCCCGGTCGAGCAGGTGTCCGAGGAGAACTACTTCTTCAAGCTCTCCCGCTTCGAGGACCGGCTGGCGGCCCACTACGCCGAACACCCCGAGGCGGTGCAGCCGGCCGGCAAGCGCAACGAGGCACTCGGCTTCATCAAACAAGGCCTGCGTGACTTCTCGATCAGCCGCACCTCGATCTCGTGGGGGATTCCGCTGCCGTGGGATCGAGCGCACGTTTCCTACGTGTGGTTCGACGCGCTCATCAACTACTGCACCGCGATCGGCTTCGGCTCCGACGAGAAGCGTTTCGATCGCTACTGGCCGGCTGACTATCACCTCATCGGCAAGGACATCCTCCGCCAGCACGCGGTGTATTGGCCCGCGATGCTGATGAGCGCGGGGCTCGAACCGCCCAAGTGCGTGTTCGCGCACGGCTACCTGCTCGTCGGTGGCGAGAAGATGAGCAAATCGAAGCTCAACCAGATCGCGCCCGCGGATCTTGTCGCCGACTTTGGGGTGGATGGCGTTCGCTACCACTTCCTTGCCGACCAGCGGTTCGGGCCCGATGGTGACTTCAGCTACGAGGCGATGGTGGCGCGCTACAACGCGGACCTCGCGAACAACTTCGGCAACCTCGCGAGTCGTGTGTTGAACATGGCGACCAACTACTGCGACGCGGTCGCGCCCGCGGCTCGCGAGCACGGTCCACTCGTCGACGCCGTCGAGCGCGCCTTCGCGGCGCAGAACGAGGCGATGGCCGCGCTCGACTTCGCGGGCGCTTTCGGCGCAGTGTGGGATCTGATCCGCGCGGCGAACGCGTACATCGAAGATCGTCAGCCATGGGCACTGCACAAATCCGGTGACGCGAATGCGACTGCCGCGGTGCTCGGCGACTGTCTGGAAGCGGTGCGAGTTGTCGCGCTGTTGGCGTCGCCGGTGATCCCTCGAGCGTCGGCCGAGCTCTGGCGCCGGCTCGGACTCACCGGCCGGCCGGGGGACCAGCGCCTTCCCGACGCGGCGGGGTGGGGGGCCATGCCGGCCGGGGTCACGCTCGAGAAGGGCGCGCCGCTGTTCCCCCGGATCAACCCATGACCTGGATCGACTCGCACTGTCATCTCCCGTCGCTGTCCGGTCCCCCGGACGAAGCGCTGGTCAGGGCCCGTGCCGCGGGGGTCGAGGCCGTCATCTCCATCGGCACGGACCTCGAGAGCTCGCGTCGGGGTCTCGAGCTGGCGGACCGCCACCCGGATGTCTGGGCGACGGTCGGTCTTCATCCGCACGAGGCCGCCAAGCTTGCCGTCGAGTGGGGTCAGCTCCTCCCGCTGACCGCGGCGGAGCGGACCGTCGGGATCGGCGAGACCGGTCTCGACTACTTCTACGAGCATTCGCCGCGCGATGAGCAGATCATCGCCTTTCGCGCCCAGGTCCGGCTTGCCCACGAGCGAGAGCTGCCGCTCGTCGTGCACGCGCGCGACGCGTGGGACGACACATTCGCGGTGCTCGCCGAGGAAGGCACACCGGCGCGCACGATCGTGCACTGCTTCACCGGTGGTGAGCGCGAGGCTGAACGCGCGCTCGCGCTCGGCGCGGTGCTCTCCTTCAGCGGCATCGTGTCGTTCAAGAACGCGCACGATGTTCGCGAGGCGGCGCGCATCACGCCGAGCGATCGGATGCTCGTCGAGACGGATGCGCCGTACCTCGCGCCGGTACCGCATCGCGGTCGTGAGAACGAACCCGCGTGGGTTGTCGACGTCGGCGTCGCGATCGCCGCCGCGACCGACCGAACCGTCGAGGACGTGGCCGACTCGACACGGTCCGTGGCGCGCACATTGTTCCGTATCTGAGCGCACGACCAGGCACGACGCGTCGGCGTCGAGGTGTGCAGTCAAGATCCGTGAGGCGTGGCTGACCTACGAGTTGACCCTCGCACGAACCCGTCGCTACGTTGCATCGGTCCCGCTCGGCTGTCGTGTCGCCGCGGGAAGGCGGGAAGAACGACCGGTCCGAGGAGAGCGATCGGTCGCAGGAGAGGCGGAGTCCCATCACCAACATCGTCAGTGGTTCGTTTGCGCGCGTCAGCAACGTCGACGGAGTCGACGGTGCAGACGACGCGGCGCGTTCGGTGGACGCCCCGCGCGCCGACGACACTGCTCAGCCGTTGCGTGTCAACACGGTCTGGCCGTCGCCGGCGCGCATCGAAGCGCCCGAGCCGGCCGCGTGGCTGCCCATCCTCGTTGCCCTCGATGCCCAGACCCGCGAGTACCAGCTGCGCGGCCCATTGGTCGACCTGCCCACGGTCCATCTCTCACCGCGGAGGACCCCGGTACCGCTGCCAGAGCCCGACCGGATCCCGGTGCCGAAGACCGCGCCGAACACCGAGCCGATCGCGGGTCTATCTCGAGCCAAGACCACGCCGGCCTCGCGTCACCACTGGTGGCACACGGTGGTGCTCGTCGTCACCCTTGCCGTGGTTGTCGCCGGGCTTCCCTATTTCCTCCGCGCCCCGGTCCAGCACAATGTGACCCTGCTGGTCGACGGCGTCGGGGCCACCCACGTCACTCGGTCCGAGTCGGTCGCGGCACTGCTCGCGGCTGTCGGGATCGAGCTTCGTACGGGAGACCGGATCGAGCCGGCCCTCGGCGCGGCCCTCGGCGAGGCCACGACCGTGACCGTGACGCGGGCCTTCCCCGTCACCGTCGTGGTTGACGGTGTGCGCCGAAGCGTTCGTACACCGGTCCGCTCTGTCGCCGAGCTCCGAGACGAGCTGGACCTCCCGGCTGAGCTGGTCGCCATCGATCCTCCCCGTCGTCTTCGGCGAGGGTCGATCATCGCGTTCGGTACCCCCCACGAGGTTCGTCTCGTCACCGACGGCGTCGAAGGTGCGGTCAGCTCGACCGCGTTGACCGTCGGCGCACTGCTCGACGAGCGCGGCGTCGTCTACGACGAGAGCGACCTGATCGATCCGGCGCTCGGCACGCCGATCACCTCCGGGCTCGTTGTGTCGATCACCTACATGACCACCCAGCAAGTCACCGAAGACGTCGCGGTTCCGTTCGCCATCGAGGAGCACCCCGACCCGTCGCTCGACGAGGGGAAGCGCCAGACCACACAACCCGGGCTCGACGGGCTCGATCGCGCGACACATCAGCTGACGCTCGTCGGTGACACGTTGGTCGGCAGGCAGCTGCTGGGCACCGTACGCGTGAACGACCCGCAGAATGAGATCGTCTCGGTCGGCACGAAGCCGTTCGCGGGGTCGGCCCGCCAGTCGGGACGCGCGACCTGGTACGCGACGCTCTACCAGCCGGGAACGTGCGCCCACCTGCACCTCGACTTCGGCACGATCGTGCGGGTCGTCAACACCGCGACGGGCGCGTCGGCGCTGTGTCGTGTCGCCGACCGTGGGCCCGAGGCGTGGACGAACAACATCATCGACCTGTCACCCGACGTCTTCGAGCAGCTCGCGCCGCTGTCTGCCGGCCGGATCCTGGTTCGCCTCGACCACTGACTCCGGCCCGGTCGGCGGGGGTTGGCGGGTAGACAGGACCGACCCGGGAGAGGCTCGCACGCCCGGCGGTTCGACGAGCGGGGGCGTACCGGCGCGACGATGGGTGGTGATGGAAGGCCTCGGGTGAAGGCGCTGACTCCGACCCAGCTACGCGACGTGCTCTCCGAGCACGGGTTCCGTCCCACCAAGGCGCTCGGACAGCACTTCCTCGCCGACCCGAACACCGCCCGGCGCATCGTCGATCTCGCCGGGATCACACCAGGTGCCAGAGTGCTCGAGATCGGCCCGGGTGCCGGCTCGCTCACCGTTGCGCTCGCCGGGGCGGGCGCCGAGGTGACCGCCCTCGAGCTGGACCGCCACCTCCTGCCCGTGCTGGCCGACGTGCTCGTCCGATCGGGCGTCGAGGAGCAGGTGACTGTCGTGCAGGCAGACGCGCTCACCGCGGACTTCGGCGCCGTCCTCGGAGGCCGACCGCACGCACTGGTCGCCAACTTGCCGTACAACGTCGCGGTCCCCATCATCATGCGGATCTTCGGGGGTGACGCACCGATCGACCGCGCGCTCGTCATGGTGCAGCGCGAGGCCGCTGATCGGCTGGTCGCGGTTCCGGGCACGAAGGACTACGGGTCGGTGTCGGTCCGCCTCGCCTACCTCGCGACTGCACGCCGGGTCGGACTCGTCCCACCGACGGTGTTCCTGCCTCCGCCAAAGGTCGATTCCGCGCTCGTCGAGCTGGTTCGCCGGGCTGTCCCACCGGTCGAGGTACCGGCCCGAGATCTGCTGTTCGCGCTGGTGCGCCAGGGATTCGCACAACGCCGCAAGATGTTGCGACGGGCGCTGCGCTCGTACCTGGGCGATCGGACGGGCGAGGTCTTGGCCAGCGCCGGGATCGACCCGACCGCGCGGGCGGAGTCGCTCGACCTCGGCGATTGGGCGGCGCTCGCCCGCGCCGCGGGAAGGGAGCGATGGACGTGTCGAGAGAGGTGATGGTTGCGATGGACATCGAGGAATACGCACCCGCAAAGTTCACCTGGTCGCTGCGGGTGCTCGGCACCCGACCTGACGGTTACCACGAGATCCTTGCGCTCGCGACCATGATCAGCGATCCGGGCGATCGGTTGGTGTTGCGCGCGCACGACACGATCACACTCCGGGTCAGCGGGTCGACCCATGACGTGCCTGCCGACGCGACGAACCTTGCGTGGCGCGCCGCGGAGGCCGCCGATGTCACCGTGGCCATGGAGCTCACCAAGCGCATTCCCGCGGGCGGTGGACTCGGAGGCGGTTCCAGCGACGCCGCCGCCGTTCTGCGCGCCCTTCGGCGCGACTTCGGCCTCGCGCCGCACCGAGCCCGGGCGATCGCCGCGGAGCTCGGCTCTGACGTCGCCGCCTGCCTGGAGGGGGGTACGGCGTGGTTGCGCGGCCGAGGAGAGCTCGTGGAGCCGGTCGAGCCGCCCGCACCGACGCCCGTCGTGGTGGCCGTGCCGCCGATCCACTCGTCGACGGCCGCGGTCTATCGGGCCTGGGACGAGCTGGGCGGTCCCCGGGGCGAGCGGGTTGTCGAGGCGCCACCGGCGCTTCGAGGGCTTGCCACCGAGCTGGTGAACGACCTCGAGCCCGCCGCCGAGCACGTCGAGCCGAGGCTGGCGACGTTCCGCCGGGACCTCGCCCCTCTGATCGGGCGGGAGCCGCTGCTCGCCGGCAGTGGAGCCGCGTACGTGGCGTGGTGCGTCGACGTGGACGAGGCGCGCGCGCTCGGCACACGAGTCGAAGGGCAGCTCGGGGTGGCGACCTTTGTGGGAATCGCCGGCTGATCGAGGCGCTGTCGGGCCGACGCGATGCGTGCGCGACCGAGCCGCGGGTCGGTCAGCGACCCTGCTGACGACGCTGCCAGCGTGTCTTCTTCAGCAGCTTCTTGTGCTTCTTCTTGCGCATCCGCTTGCGGCGCTTCTTGATCAGGGAGCCCATGGCGGGGCGTCACGCTAGCGGGCACCCGCGCGCCTCGCACATCGGGGGATCTACGCGGGCGTCGCTCCATCACGGCCGGGGTAGCGTGGCCGGGTCAATCGGGGGTGGTGTAACGGCAGCACGGGGTCCTTTGGAGTCCCAAGTCGAGGTTCGAAACCTCGCCCCCGAGCTGGCGGGACTCGAGCTTCGTCGGGCCCGCCGCAAGGCCCACACGCGTGCGCGACCGTGATCGAACCGGAATCGAACCGGAGGGGTGACCATGAGCCCGTACCGACCGTTGGCGGCGGTGGTCCTCGCCGCGGGTGAGGGCACGCGGATGCGATCCACCACTCCGAAGGTGCTCCACCAACTGTGCGGTCGCCCGATGCTGGCCCACGTTGTCGACGCCTTGACCGCGCTGCCACTCGAACGCATCGTCATCGTCGTCGGACACGGCGCGGAGCAGGTCACCAAGACCCTCCAGGAGCAGCTCGCGACCGACGTCCCGATCGAGTTCATCGAGCAGCGGGTCCAGCGCGGCACCGGCGACGCGGCGAGCATTGGACTCACCGCGTTCGCCGATGACAGCGATGGCGATGGCGATGTGATCGTGATGCCCGGCGACGCGCCGCTCGTGCGAGCCGAGGTGCTGGCCCGTCTGGCCACTGAACACCGCCGGGCCGATGCTGCCGCCACCGCGCTCACCGCCGCGCGGGGCGAGCACACTGCCGACTTCGGCCGCATCGTGCGTGACGAGGAGGGTCGGCTCGACCGGATCGTCGAGCGCGCCGACGCGTCGGCCGACGAGCTCGCCCTCACCGAGGTGAACACGTCCATCTACTGCTTTCGACGCGGGTTGCTCACTCCCGCGTTGCGTCGGCTGAGCCCCGAGAACGCGCAAGGCGAGTACTACCTGACGGACGCGATCGCGGTGTTGCGCGAGGCCGGCCACGTCGTGGTCGCGGTCGCGGCCGACGATCCGACCGCGGCGATGCACGTGAACGACCGCGCCCAGCTCGCGGTGGCCGAAGCCGAGTTGCGGCACCGGATCAACGACCGGTGGATGCGTGACGGCGTCGGGATGACCGATCCCGACCGCACCTACATCGACGCGGCGGTGGAGCTCGAGCCCGATGTCCACTTGATGCCAGGCACGATCCTCCAGGGCCGAACCGCGGTCGGCGCGGGTTCGGTGATCGGACCCGATACTCGCCTCGTCGACACCGTCGTGGGTGAGGCGGCCGTGATCCAGAACACCGTGGCGCGCGAGGTCGAGATCGGGGATCGCGCCACTGTGGGGCCCTACGTATCGCTCCGCCCCGGTACCCGTGTCGGCGCCGGCGCGCACGTCGGCACGTTCGTCGAGACGAAGAACGCCGAGATCGGCGACGGTGCCAAGGTTCCGCACCTCTCGTACATGGGCGACGTCGAGATCGGAGCCCGGGCCAACGTCGGCGCGGGTTCGATCACCGCCAACCACGACGGCACGCACAAGCACCGCTCGAAGATCGGGGCCGACGCCCAGCTCGGCTCGAACACCGTGCTGGTGGCGCCGGTCGAGGTCGGAGACGGCGCCTACACCGGCGCCGGCGCGGTCGTGAACCGGGACGTCCCCCCGGGGGCGATGGCCAAGGGCGTTCCCGCCCGCATCGACGAGGGCTGGGCCGACCGGGACCCGGAAACGCCCGAGTAGCCACCCGGCGCGAACGTGCCAGGATGGCGGCCATGGAGCTGGTGTCGAAGAAGCGGCGGTTGCTGTTCGCGGGGAGTGGGCACCCCGCGCTCGCGGAGGAGATCGCGCAGGGGCTCGGCGAGCCACTGGCGTCGGTGACGTTGTCGAACTTCGCCAACGGCGAGCTGTACTGCCGTTATGACGAGAGCCTGCGCGGTGCGGACGTCTTCGTGCTCCAGACGCACTGCGATCCGATCAACGATCGCATCATGGAACAGCTCGTCATGATCGACGCGGCCAAACGCGCGTCGGCGAAGCGCATCACCGCGGTCGCACCGTTCTACGGCTACGCCCGTCAGGATCGCAAGGCCGCCGGTCGCGAGCCGATCACGGCTCGCCTCCTGGCCGACTTGCTCACTGTCGCCGGCGCGGACCGCGTCGTCTCGGTCGACCTGCACACCGGCCAGATCCAGGGATTCTTCGACTTCCCTGTCGACCACCTCACCGCGGTGCCACTGCTGGCGGCCTACGTCGGGAGCCGAATCGACGGAGACGTCACGGTCGTCGCGCCCGACGCCGGTGGCGGCAAGCTCGCCCGCCGGTTCGCGAACTGCCTCGAGGAAGCCGGCCAGGAAGCCGAGCTCGCGTTCGTCGACAAGTCACGCCCGAAGGGCACCCACAACATCGCGATCGCGAACGACGTCGTTGGCGTGATCGACGGTCGGCACTGTGTGTTGATCGACGACATGATCGACACGGCAGGCTCCATCACCGCCGGCGCCCAGCTGCTCGTCGACCGCGGAGCCGCCTCGGTCGTGATCGCCGCGACCCACGGCCTGCTCTCGGGTCCGGCGGTCGACGGCCTGAAGAACGCCCCGGTCCGTGAGGTGGTCGTGACCAACACGTTGCCCATAGCCGCGGACAAGC
>DASRPD010000026.1:0-3518 GCA_035646535.1 Acidimicrobiia bacterium | reverse complement strand
CGCACCGACATCTCGGCGATCAAGGTGTTCGTCCCCGCGGCCTACGAGCGCGTCGTCGACCGGGCGATCCAGGTCTGGGGCGCGGCCGGCGTGTCGGGCGACCTGCCCCTTGCTGCGATGTACCAGGGTGCGCGGACGCTGCGTTTGGCCGACGGCCCCGACGAGGTGCACCGCATCCTCATCGCGAAGAACGTCCTCTCCCAGTACCACCGCGGCGCCGGCTGGGACTTCGGGAGCTGACCCCGGCGCCGGATAGAGTGACGAGCCCAGGAACGAGGAGCGCCGCCGATGCGGAGGATGTCGGGAACGGATTCGCTGTTCATCTCGGGCGAGACGCCGACCTGGCATCAGCACGTCGGCGGCCTGACGATCCTCGACGCCGCTGAGGTGCCCGGCTTCGGTTTCGATGCCGTGCTCGCCACCGTGAGCGACCGGCTTCCGCTGATCCCGAAGCTGACGTGGAAGCTCAAGCCCGTCCCGCTCGGACTCGATCGATCCGTATGGGTCGACGATGCGGACTTTGACATTCGCCGCCATCTCCACCACATCACAGCCCGCGCACCGGGCGGGCCGCGAGAGACCGCGGCGGCTGTCGCACCCATCTTGAGCCGGCAACTCGACCGCCGGTACCCGCTGTGGGAGCTGTGGTACGTCGATGGCATCGTGAACGGTCGCGTCGGCGTGGTGATGAAGTTCCACCACTGCATGCTCGACGGCGGCGCGGGCAGCGTGCTCGCGACGCTGCTGCTCGATACCGAACCGACGCCCAAGCCACGCGAGGCACCGCCGGTCCCGCCGCCCGAGCGCGAACCGAGCGATCTGCGACTCCTCGTCGAAGGCCTGGTTCCGGCCGTGACGGCACCGCTGCGCGCTGCCGGGTACGCCCTGCGCAACATTCGTCGCGGAGTCGAGCTCGGCCGTCACATGGTTTCCGGACGGGGCACGCCCGATATCGGAGCGATGTTGGGGGCGCAGAAGACGTCGTTCAACGCCAAGATCGGACCGATGCGTTCCATGGCGTTCAAGAGCGTGTCGCTCGCCGACGTGAAGGCGGTGCGCCGCCACTTCGACGTGCGCGTCAACGACGTCGCGCTCGCGTTGTGCTCGGGTGCATTGCGTAGTTACCTGCAGGACCGCGGTGAGCTGCCGAGCCGGTCGCTCACCGCCGGCGTCCCGGTGTCGATCCGGGCCGAGGGTGACACATCGCTCGGCAACCAGTTGTCGTACCTCGTGGTACCGATCGCGACCGACGTTGCCGATCCCGAAGCGCGGCTGCGGGCCATCGTGGCGCACACGGCTACCGCCAAGGCGCTTCACAAGGTCATGCGGGCGAACCCGGTCGGCTCGATCGGCGACACCGCGCCGCCGTTCGTGATCGGGACGCTGCTGCGCCTCGCGTACGAGGCGCACGTGCTCTCTTATGTGCCCGGCATGATGAACACGATCGTTTCCAACGTGCCGGGGCCGCCGATGGCGCTCTACCTGAGCGGCGCACGGCTCACCGGCATCTTCTCGGCCAGCGTTCTGCTTGACCAGATGGGGTTGAACATCACGCTGTTCTCGTTCGGCGATCGCGTCGACTTCGGCGTCCACGTCGACCCCGACCTCGTCGAGGACCCGTGGGCCATTGCCGACGCGATCCACGACGCGCTTGCGGAGCTCATGGGGGTTGCCGGGCTCGGCACGCCGGCGCCGGTCGAGGACGCGTTCGGTATCGCTTCCGATGTCGACATTCGCGACGAGGTCAGTACGTCGCGTCCTGCGGAGGTGGGTCGCCAACTGCCGCGATGAGCTCGTCGAGCGTCAGACGATCAGACGGGTGCCCGGGACGCGACCGTGGAGCACGCTTCCAGAAGTGGCTCCACGAAGCGCTCCCGTGCGCACGTCGCGTGCCCGCCGTCGACGAGGTGGACCGTGGAGTGGCGGATCGATTCTGCCATCCGCATCTGCACGGCCGGCGGCACCGACCGGTCACGGGTCGTGACAACGACAGCCGTCGGCACATCCACGCCGCTCATCCATTCGTCGGCCCGGTACATGGCGACTGAGCGCGCGGCCGCGGCGAGCATGTGGACGCTGTGACGAGTCAGCTCCGCGGTGGCCCACTGCACGAAGCCCTCAGGGCGTCGAGGTCGGATGACGGCGCGCAGCGCGCCGGACGGGATCTCGAGCGCCGTCTCCGCGACGCGCGCGCCGGCGCTGAGCGCGCCGAGCACGTGTTGCACTGCGCGACTCTCGGTCGGTCCGAACGCGAAGCTGTCGCTCGTCGCACAGAGCACGAGCCCGGCGACGAGGTCGGGGTGTCGTCGCCACAGCAGCTGAGCCACAGGCCCGCCCATCGAATAGCCCGCGACGAGGACCGGGCCCGCGCCGAGCACACGGCAGAGCTCGGCAACATCGTCGGCGCAATCCTCGAGGCGGAACCCGCGCGCCCGCAGGCCGCGGGCGTGACCGCGCAAGTCGGGAGCGAGCACATGAAACTCGCGGCCCAGCGACTCGAAGGTCCGGAACCAGTTGAGACCGCCGCTGGCCATCCAGCCGTGAAGCAGCACGATCGTCGGGGCACCCGGTGGTCCGGCGACCTCCCGCACGAACATCGTGCCGCGTCCCGGCACAACAACCCGCCGACCCAGGGGGATGGGCGGTCCGAGCCACCCGTCGGCATGACCCCCGGATCCGGGGATCGGGAAGGGCAGCCAACTGGCGAACGGGAGCCGCGGCACCTGGACCCTCCTCGGGGAGCTCGGAAACGAACCAAGGGAATCCTCGCGCATTTCGCGCCGATACGAGGAGATGGTCCGGCGTTGCGCCGCGATCTGGGCTCCGAGCCGTCAGGTCGACGGCGTCGTGTAGCGCCGGCCCGAGATGTGTTCCGGGGGGATGCGCACGAAGTAGTCGTGTGATCCGGGAGCCCAGAGATCGAGCGGAAGGCGTTCGGCTTCCTCCAGGGCGGCACCGTCGGCGATCCACTCGGAGCATCCGACCACCATCACGCTCCACGCCTCGGCGTGGTCGGGTTCGACGGCGTCGACCTCGAAGGCCACGACCGCGCTTTCCAGCGCAGCCGTGAGCTTGGTACCCGGCGCGCTGCGAAACACGATGTCGTTGCCGAGGAGCGCGTAGTTCACCGGCAGGATCGCAGGGAACGTCCCGAATCTGACCCCGACGCGACCGAGCTGCTCGGTGGACAGCAGGCGCAGGCATTCGGTGCGTGAGAGAACCTCGAGACCGTCCAGCTCCACAGCAGTGGAGGATCGCCGTCTCCCCAAGGTCGGGCTAGGGCCGAAGGTCCCGGGTGCACGACATGGGGACCTTCGTCACCTTCTCCGGGTGGGCGACGGCCGGCGGATGCGCCAATGCAACAACCCCTTTCAGGGCTAGGAGCGTGGGTCGGAACCGGCCAACGAGCCTGACCCGCCGCTTGTTCTGGTCGAGATGGTCATGACTGGCGTTCCTCTCGGTCGGTGCGCGGCGGTCGGGGGCTGCTCGGGAGGGTGCCGCGCCAGCGCGCGGTCCAT
>DASRPD010000025.1:0-10843 GCA_035646535.1 Acidimicrobiia bacterium | reverse complement strand
TCAGTCAGGCTCATCGCCGTGTCTCCTTCTTCTTCTCGTACCACCGTTGCTGCGCGGCGCGTTTCTGTTCGCGCCTCCGCGCCTTCTTGTACGCGACGCCGGGTTCGTCGGCGAGCACCGCGTCGCACGCTTCGGCGAGGTCGTCGCGGTTGTCGACCTTGATCTGCCGAAGTTCGCCTCGCTCCTGTTCAGTGAGCGGGCGGTCGAGAACCCTCGCAAGTTCGAGGGTCCTCGCTCTCGCCACGTAGTCGACGCGTCGCGACCGGCCCGGCGGTCGGCGATGGCGCTTGTAGCACGTTGAACAACGCCCCTTAGCCTGGTGCGGTTTGACCTCGCGGCAGTCGGAGCAGGTAATGAGCCGGGTCATCGGATTCCTCTCGTGGTCGTGATCGGGTCGGGTCCGCGCTGTTCCTCGACCGAGCACGGACGGTCTCGACGTTCCTCGATCAGTCGGCGGTAGTGGTCGACCTGCGACCCTCCGAACATCCGAGACTCGCGGTACGCGTCGGTCCAGCAGCGTTCGCACGCGCTCATCGGTCCTGCTCCTCGGTCTCGTCATCGGGGCTCGCGTGAAGGCACGCGGTGCCGACCGGGGCTCCGCAGATCAGGCAGCGGTCGTCGTCGGCATCGAGACGCGCGACGCGCGCCCATCGCATCGCCAGCCGGCCCGAGTCGTCGCGTGCCCACCGGGGGCGGAGCCGCGGCCTTCGCATAGCTGCCGCATTCAGCCCGAGGCCAACCAGGACAGCCAGCCAGGTTGGTTCTGGCTGATTGGCCGGCCAAAGGCTCACGTGACCACCAGGGGTAAGTGTTCCGGAGCCGAATCGAAGGGCATTCGAGCTGAATCGCGGAGCATTCGGGCTCGAACGCGGGAGCCGAACCTCCTGACACCAGATCAGATGGCCTCGGAATCCTTGAGCCGGCGCAACCGATAGAGAGCACGAGCCCTCACGGAGCCCACGAAGCTGATTCTGCAGGGTGGTGAGCCGGCCAGGGTCGAGAACGCGCCAGGTCTCTCGGGCTCGATTCAGAAGGTCCCGACGCCGACCCTTCTTACGCTTCTTACGCGCCCCTCCGTAGATAGATGAAAATTGAGAGAGAGAGAGAGTGATTTGTATTTGACTTAGTGAGTGTGCGGTAAAAGCGTAAGAAGTCATCTCGTCTCGACCCCCTCGATCAGGCTCGGTCGGACTGCGTAGACGGTGCCCGGTCGACCTGCACCGCGATGCTCCTCGGAGCGGATGTAGCCGCGCGCCATGAGCACTTCGACGGCCGCGTCCATCGCCTCGCGGTCAAGACGGCGAGCCTTCATCGCCTCCGACCGCTTGAAGCTGCTGAGCGTTTCATCCGTGAACCACCCGATGAGCCGCTGAGCATCATTGACGGCCGCGATTCGCCCGGACTGCGAGAAGGCGATGAGCGCGTGCGCCTCGAGGTACGGCGCGAACGCGAGCGCCCGGCGGAGAGTCGATACGGTGACCCGATGCGAGGGTTGGCCCTCGGCGTCGACGATGTGGAACACCGCGGCGATTCGCAACACCTGGCCGGGCAGCTTGGATGCCCAGCCCTTGATCGGATGAAGGTCAGCGCCGTCCCGTTGACGCTCCTCGATCTCACTGCGGAACGTGTTGAACTCGTCGGAGGCTCGGGAGTCGAGCACGAGCTCGAGCTCGAGCTTCGTCACGACGGAGGCGAGCCGCAGCGCGTCGTAGTACCGCACCGCGACATCGCCGGGAATCTCGGGTGTGTCAACGGGCCGATAGCCGGCCATCGGTAGCGGCACGGCCCAGATGAACCGGTCGAGGAGCCCGCGACCGCGCATAACGCGGTTCGCCGCAACCTCGGCGAGCACGTCCGGCTGAACCGCCAGAAGCATCGAAACGGTCGGCCGCTCCACCTCGACCTTGCGACCTTGTCGGTCGACGAGCAGCGGCGCCGTTCCCGTATAGCCCTTCGCGAAGACGTCGATGTTCGGGATGCCGTTCGCGTACCGACCGGCAATGACGCTGAAGATGCCACCCTCGTCCGACGCGACAGTGATTCTCCCGTCCTGCTCCATCAGCAGGTTCTCGCACCGTTCGGGCGTGACGTCTGACGTCACAAGCTGCGGCGAAGCCGGGACCCACATTTCTTCCGCTACTCGGCGCGCGGTGACTGCTCGGTTGAGAGCTTCGGCGTCGCTGACCTTCTTGGCAACAGCGGCTTGCTTCTTGGCGAGCTCCACTGCCGTTTCGCGCGCGACGGCGCGAGTCAGCCGGTCGTCCGCCGTCTGCTCACGGAGCTCCTTCTGCAACTGCCCGAGCGGACTAGCGACAGTCGCGGCGAACACCGGCGTCTTTCGCTCTCCAGGCTCCATCACGACCGCGGTATAGAGGCCAGTTGCCTCGACCCACGGTTTCACGAACCGCACACGGCGCTGAATCGCGGAGGATGTTGCTCCGATGCTCAGAAGACCCGCGAGCACCGGTGGTGTGCTCGTGTTCGCGGTAACCGCGATAGCCATCTCTCGGAGTGGTCGAGACAGATGCTCAACGGGAAAAGCCGGGCGGACGACATCGTCGAGAGGCTCGAAGTCACCCCACCCGCCGTCGCCGCTCGCGGGCGCTATCGACGTGACCGACGCGAGCGGTGGATACTCGGTCTCCCAGATTGAATCGGCGACGGCATCGCGCTCGTCGTCGTCGAGCGGTTCGGCGAACTGGCGGTTGTCGGAGCGGACCTGAGCGTCGTAGACGTCGCGTTGCCCGCGAGGAGTGAGGTTCGCTCGGTGCCCCGCCAGCGCCGCGAGGTGCTTATTCCGACCGTCGCCCTCGATGAGCTCGGGCGCGAGGTCCAGGAGCTCCGTGAACGTCAGGTCGCCGGTGGCCGCGCCGTTCTTCGTCGTGCGAGTCTTCGCCGGCGTAGGGGCGACCTGAGCAAGGTAGGAACGCAGTTCTTCGGTGGCTACGCGCACCTCACCACACTCGAGCAGCAGCACCGGCTCGGCCGCGGCAAGGTCGTCCTTGAAGTTCACGGAACCGGCCAGTCGCATGAACGCTGAGGCATTTACCGGGGCCGGGTCGCCATCGAACAGCCGCACGAGCCCGAGGTTGAGCACCTTGATGTCGTCGCGGTCCGTCTCCTCGTCGAGGAGAACGAAAACCTGCCGACGACCCTCGCGTGTCTGCACCACCACCAGAGCGTTGGGGAACTGCTCGCGTAGCGCGCCGAGCGTCACCTCTTGCCCGTCGGCCCACGCGTCGCAATCGATCCACGCGACCACCGCGCCCGAGACGGTGCTCTTGTTTCGCTTCTCCTTGCCCTCACCTGATCGGCGGAAGTGACCGGGCGTGATGTAGACAGACGCGCCGGCCTCGGTCAGAGCCTCTGCCTTGTCGAGGAGAAGCTCACGGTCTTCGGCGTTCGGTGCGAAGTGACGCGCCGCCTTGAGAGTCCCCGACCAGATCAGGTGGTCCGCATCGCTCACGGGGTGGAGCGCGTCGAGCTGGCGCATCGCTGCGTCGCGGTCGAACACGGGCGCGGTCATCTACCGACTCCCACAGTCAGAGCTTCGGCGCAGTCTTCGCACGCGTCCCCCGCGATGACGTGAACTCCGAGCTTGAGACACTGAGGGGCGAACACTTCGACGCCGGCCGAGCCACACCACTCACAGATATCAGCGCCGACCACGGGGCGGCGAACGGTCCGGCAGCAGCGCCCGCAGTCGGCACGTCGAGTGCGAAGGTTCACGAAGATCGGTTGCGCGGGCGATCGGCGGACGTGAATGCAAGCGGAGACGGACATCAACGCAGCGGTCGCGCGTACCCGGATCTCCGGCGAAAACGCGACGTTCTCGGTCAGGGTCCATCCGCGGTCCGGATCGACAGCTTGAGCTGCTGCCGCCAGACTTCGCGTGGCACGTTCGGCGTCACCGCTCGCGGCGCCAATCTGGTCGAGCATCGAGATCGGGAGCGGGTGCGCCGCTAGCTGCGCGTCGAATTGCGCGATGAGATCGCGCGCAGTCTCGAGACGGGCCGGGTCGAGACTCATGCCGTACCGACCATGTTCGGATCGATTCCGTATCGCACGGCTGTCGGGCCCACCAAGATGAGAATCCTGCGCCCACAGCGTCTTGCCGGTATCGAGCCAGCGGCTCCATCCGTGTCGGCCCATTTTCCGGACTCACGGAACGCTAGGTCGCGCGAGATTCCTAGCGCGGTCGCGATCGTCTCGACTGAGCACGTCGGCCGTTCCATCCAGCTCGGTGCGGCCGCCATTACAGGACCTGCCTGCCGGCGCGAAACGCCGCGTCGAGCGAAGCGATGAATCGCGCTGCCCGCAACCCCGCTGGCGTCTCAGGGAGCAGGACACCGCCGGTCTCCCATTGCGAGACACGAACTCGGGAGTTGCATCCGATTCGTTTCCGCATTTCCTCTTGCGAGATATGGAGACCTTGCCGAACGATGCGAGCGTGTCCCGTCGCGAGACGTTCCCGACCGATCGCAACTTCTTCCAGTTCGCTTTCGGTGAGCATTTCCCTATCTCCTGGCTGGTTGCCCGTACTCCTTCTCCGGGCGGATGGCCGAGGGGATCGGTTGCTCTACCGACTCTCGATGAACTTGGTTGAGGTGGCGCTTGTAGATACTGATGCTAACACGGAGAGTGGTCGGCGGGGCCTAGAATTGTTAGCTCGGCCACGGAGAGCGTCAGGAGCAGAGCGATGAGCACGTCGATCAGAACCCGACTAGCGAAAGACCGGAAGCGGTTCCCCCGTGGGAAACGCTGGCTCGTCGTCAACGACCTCGGGAAGCAGCGTCAGCGCCGGTGCATCGCGTGCAAGAAAGGCGCGTGGCTCGCCGACCACCCGCGGCTCGGTGACGAATGCCCATCGTGCGGCGCGGCGCTCGGTCCCGCCATCGACGTGCGGCGGCAGAGCACCTCGCGCGGCTTCGCGTCCGAGAAGGAAGCGAAGGTAGAACGCGACCGGCTGACCGAGGCATCTCGGCGGGGCCAACACGTGATGGCCGCGGCAGCGTCGGTTCCGTTGCGTCAGTTCGTCGAGGCCGACTGGATTCCCGACCTCCGACTGCGACTGAAGGACACCACAATCGACAGCTACACGCGCACGATGGAACGCGATGTGCTCCCGACGCTCGGCGCGCTTCCGCTACGCGACGTGACCGCGGGCCGAATCGCGAACCTGCTCGCCGACCTGCTCGACGGCAACAGGAAGGCCGTCACAGTGCGCTACGTCGGCGTGGTGCTCGGCTCGGTGCTCACGCTCGCGGTGCGTCGGAAGCATCTCGCACGGAGCCCGCTTGCCGACGTCACTCTCCCGAGCGGGGTGCAGACAGAGCGACCCGCGCTGAAGTTCTGGACGCCCGATCAGGTTCGCACCTTCCTCGAGTCTCTCGACCCGACGCACCTGCTGACTCCTCTCTACGCGACCGCAGCGGCGACCGGGCTCCGACGCGGAGAACTCTGCGGCCTCCGCTGGTCGGATCTCGCGGACGACTGCGCCGTGCTCACGGTCACCCGGAACCGCGTCTTGGCGGGCGGCCGAGTCGTCGAGACCACGCCCAAGTCGAAGGCATCACGTCGGCCGGTGAGCATCGGCGCTGGCACGGCCTCGCAGCTTCGGGCCCACCGCACCGCTCAGCGTCTCCGCGTCGGCGCTCTGCCCGAGTACGCGTTCACGGACCTCGGGGGCGCACCGGTTCATCCCGACTCAGTGAGCTCGACGTTCAACCGGGCCGTCACGCGGAGCGGACTCCCGCGCCTTACGCTGCACGGTCTCAGGCACTCCCACGTCGTGGCGCTGATCGCGGAGGGGTTCAGCCCGAAACTGATTCAGGTGCGCTTGGGTCACTCGAGCATCGTCGTGACGTTCGACATCTACGGCCATCTGCTTCCCGGTGCCGACGAGGATGCGGCGGCAGCGACAGATTTCGCCAGCGCGACGCCTCGTGGGCTCCGTGTGGTCTCGGGCGAATAGCTCCTCGAGCGCGCGACGCTCTGAGCAGCGGTTCTTCAGTGCGCTCGGAGGGATTCGAACCCCCAACCTTCTGATCCGTAATCAGATGCTCTATCCGTTGAGCTACGAGCGCTCGAGGTCGTCAGCCTACGCGAGGGCGGCGAGCCCATCGAGATCGGGCCATTGATCATCGCGGGATGCCTGCCGATCTCGCAGTCGGAGGCGCGAATGGCGGTCACGCCGTCGGGAAGGTCTTCTCAGATCGCTTCGCCGCCGTCATGGTGCTCAGCGCCTGCGCCGGCTCACGTGGCGCGCGACCAGTCGTGGACCACCGTCGTACGGCAGATGCCGTCGTGCACGCCCGAGTTGCGACGGCTCACGATCACCCACAACAACACCCACGGAAACGTCGCGCAGATGAGGGCTCGGACGAAGGCTCGACGTGGACGCATCGTCTCGCCACTCGCCCGAATGACCCGAAGCCCCATCACCGACTTGCCGATCGTCTGGCCGGTGACACCCCATCCGGCCGTGAGGTACAGCACGATCACGATCCACGGCAGGGAGACCGCGAACGTCAGCCCGGGATCGGGCACGTGGAACGGGTGATCGGTCACGAAGTACACGGCCAGTGCGTACGCGACCAGCCCCGAGCCGTACATGATCATCGCCATGGCCCAGTCGATGCCATTGGCGATCGCGCGGCTCGCGAAACCGGCTCGGGTGCCCTGCAACGCCCGCGCGCGGTCGTTGCGAATGGCCGGCGCGCTCACTGCCCGGTCTCGTCGCGGCCGACCTCGTAGCCGGGCACGTCGGTGGCCCGGCCGCGCTTGCGGAACAGGATCTTGTCGACCGTCCAGGACACCGCGTCATCGATGGTCATCGCAGTGACCCTCAGCCCGTCGACGACGCCACTGCCGATCGTTCCCGTCGATTCCCGAACGATCTCGCCGATGTCGACCTCGGCGATCACTTCTTGCGCGAGCGGGCCGATGTCGATCTGGTCCATGATCCGGTCGATGTCGACGCGGTCCATGATGCCGTCGATGCTGACCCGGCCGACGATGTGATCGACGTCGACGCGACCCACGATCTTGTCCACGTCCACGCGACCGATGATGCGGTCGATGTCGACCTGGTCGAGGAGCGCATCGATATCGATGTTGTCGACGATCGATTCGATCGGGAGCTGGGTCACGATGGCGCTCGCGAGCTCCGGGCTCAGCCGGCGCACGAACTCGCCCACCAGCGCCCGGTTGCGGGCCTGGGTGGTTGCGCCACGGGCGCTCCACACGCTCAGGTAGTCCTCCGCGGACCGCAGCGTTGCCCCCACCAGCGGCGTGCGCGCCGCGAGACCGCCAAGTTGTGCGGCGGTCCGTTCGGTCACCGCGGTGACCTCGAGCACGCGGCGCTGCGCGGCGATTCCCGCACCCAACAGCGCGCCGGGCATGAGGCGAAGCAGCGACGGGGACGGCGCCGAACCGGGCGGTCGGGCCTCACCGGGCACGAAGCGCTCGACCGCGTCGATCGTGGCCCCGGCGACGACACTGGCGGCACCGAGGCCGAGGTCGGTCACCCGACGAGCGAAGCTGGTCACGGTCCCCATCGGTGGCTCCGGCTCGGTCCACGGGATCAGCGAGGTATCCGGCGTCCCGTCGTCGTCGCTCACAGGCGTGATCGTCGCACACCGCGGCCGGTCGGGCCCGGCGACGTCACGCCATCACGCGGGGAGGAAGTCGACGAGCAGCTCGTTCACCCGGTCGGGCTCCTCCAGTTGCAGGTGGTGTCCGGCCCCGTCGATCCGCTCGTACCGCCAGGCGCCGGAGACGTAGGCCGACGACGCGGTCATCTGTGCTTCCAGCAGGTGCGCGTCGGCGCTGCTCCACACCCCCATCGTGGGCGCGGCGACCGGAGGCAGCTCGAACGGCGGCGCGACCCAGCTTTCCGGCGCCACGTTTGCCCGGTACCAGTTGAGCCCGGTGGTCAGCGAGTCCGTCGCCTCCAGGTCGGCGATGACCGCGTCGACGTCGGGATGAGTCATCCACTCCCGGAGATTCGCCCAGCCGTCGTTGCTGAGCCAACGCTCGGCGACGCCCGGGAACTGGAACAGGAGCATGTACCACGACTTCTCGCGCTGCGCGAGGCCGGCGCTCATGAATCCGCTCGGATGGCCGACCGAGAGCGCCGCGAGATGGTCGACCCGGTCGGGAAACGCGGCGGCGAGAGCCCAGGCGACCGCGGCGCCCCAGTCGTGCCCGACCACGTGGGCGCGCTCGACGCCGCAGTCATCGAGCACCGCGGCGATGTCACCGGCGAGATACAGAATCGAATACGCGTCGACGTCGGTCGGGTGATCCGACGCGCCGTAGCCGCGCTGGTCCGGCACGATGACGCGAAACCCGGCGTCGACGAGCGCCGGGACCTGGTGGCGCCACAGCCGCCCCGAGTCGGGGAACCCGTGCAGCAGGATGACCGGACGACCGTCGCCGTTGACGTCGTACTCGATTCCCACACCGTTGGAGTCGACCCGCATCAGCAACCCCTCGATTGTGATCCGAAACCCTCGGCGGTACGTCGTCGGTGGCCGTGATGCCGCCTCGCTACGCTGGCCGCCCGTCAGTGTAGGGAGGAGTCCGGATGGCCCGTGTCCTCGTCACCCGCGCGCTCCCTCCCGGTGGACTCGACCCCCTGGTCGACGCCGGCCACGAGATTGCGGCGCGCGCCGACGACACTCCGTTCACCCACGACGAGCTGGTCGCCGCCGCAGGCGAGGTCGACGCGATCGTGTCGCTCCTCACGGATCGGATCGACGACGACGTGCTCGCGGCCGGCGCCGCGGGATCGCTGCGGGTTGTGGCCAACGTCGCGGTCGGCTACGACAACATCGACGTGGACGCCGCACGCCGCGTCGGTGTCGCGGTCTGCAACACCCCCGGGGTGTTGGACGAGACGACCGCTGATCTCGCGTTCCTATTGCTGCTCGCGGCGTCGCGCCTCGCCTCGGACGCCGAACGGGACCTACGCGCCGGAGCGTGGGCGGGCTGGGGCATCAACCAGTACCTCGGCCAGGATGTGGCCGGCACGGTGCTCGGCCTCGTGGGCTTCGGCCGCATCGGTCGGGCCGTGGCGTTCCGCGCCGGCGGATTCGGGATGGAGGTCCTGCACCACGCCCGCCATGACTCGGGCCGGCCGGGCTACGTCGCGGACCTCGACAAGCTGTTGCGACGCGCCGACGCGGTGAGCCTCCACGTTCCGTTGACCGCCGCGACCCGCCACCTCATCGGACGCCGCGAGCTGGAGCTCATGAAGCCGACCGCAGTGCTCGTGAATACCGCGCGCGGCCCGGTGGTCGACGAGATCGCACTGGCCGAAGCCCTCGAGTCGGGGTCGATCTTCGCCGCGGGTCTCGACGTGTTCGAGCACGAACCCGACGTGCACCCGCGCTTGTTAGCCGCGCCACGGACGGTGCTGCTCCCCCACATCGGCAGCGCGTCGACGGCAACCCGCACACGGATGGCCCGGGTCGCGGCCGGCGGCGCGTGCGCGGTGCTCGCCGGTGAACACCCGCCGAACCTTGTGACCTAGGCCCGCAAACCTGAGTCGGGGCGCTATTTGGCTTCCTCGCGCACGACCAGCACCGCGCACGGGGCGTGGTGCACGACGTGCTCACTCACCGAGCCGAGAACCATTCGTTTCAGTGCGCCGCGCCCGCGCGAACCGACGACGATCACATCCGCACCGATCTGTTCCGCGACCCACACGATCATCGGTCCCGCGTCACCGGTCTCCACCTGCTTGGTCACGTTCGCACCGTGGACCTCGGTCAGGGTGTCGGTGATCGCGGCCTGCACCTCGGCCACCTCGTTCTGCCAATCTCGGTCTTCCTCGGCGGGCGTTTCGGTCGAGCCCTCGAATCCACCGGCATCGTCTCCGGGCAGCTCGGTCAGGACGGCGAGCACGGTCACGTCCGTGCTCGGCCCCAGCAGCTCGAACGCCCGGTGTGCCGCGTGCACCGACCGCGCGGAACCATCGGTCGCCACCAACACCTTCGTCATGTCGCGTCTCCCTGGGTCGGCACGGCGGGCGATGCGCTCTCGCAGCGCCCGACAATGGCGGAGGGAGAGGGATTTGAACCCTCGAGGAGGCAATAACCCCCTACTCGCTTAGCAGGCGAGCACTTTCGGCCACTCAGTCATCCCTCCGGGACGGCCCGAGTATACGAGGGGTCCGTTCAGCTCGATCCGCCGACGAGCTCGTCGATCCGCTCGAGCGTCTTCTCCATGTTCGTGCGGGTCTTCTTCGGCGTCGGTCCGATCCGCAGCAGCGGACGCTGCTTGTCCTGGCTGACGTCCCAGCTCTCACGGACGAGCGTGCCACCCGAATCGAGCGGCTCCAGCTCGTAGCGCCAGATTCGACCCCCCGCGATCTTGCCGAAGAGCCCCGGCGGCCGCGACTGCCACGCGACGCGGCGACCGTCTTCGAATTCGACCACGGTGCTGACCATGGAATAGGGGATGCCCAGCTTCATCGACATCCCGAACTCCGAGCCCAGCTCGAGCTGATCATCTCCGCCCGCCTTGACGTCACGAACCGTGCCCGAGCCGTCGAACTCGTGGTGACGGCGCGGGTCGGCGACCAGCTCGAAGATCTTCTCGGGCGGGGCGTCGATGGTGCGTTCGACGCTTACGATGTCGCGGGTGTCAGTCATGAGCACCGAGGGTACCTTGCAGGCGTGGTCCCGAGCGAGGCCTTCGATCGCATCGCGTTCGTGCTCGAACGCCGCCGTGAAGCCGGCTACAAGGTGCAGGCGTTCCGCCGAGCTCGCCCCCCGATGCTGCGTTGGTGCACTGGTCGTCGCATAGCGACGACCAGTGCACCAACGGGCGGGTC
>DASRPD010000024.1:0-36545 GCA_035646535.1 Acidimicrobiia bacterium | reverse complement strand
CGTCTTCCAAGCCCGCGGTCTCGATGGTGCGGCGGAAGAAGCCGAGCGTGTCCATCCGGCCGGTACGAGGATCGACGACCTCGGTGTCGTGGTGGTCCCAACCCGCCTGGTTCTCCTCGGAACCGTGGTGGTGATCGATGGTGAAGAGCACCGTCTCTGCCTGGCGGGCCGCGGCGCCGAGGTAGACCGCGGACTTACCGCAGTAGGAGCCGATCTCGAGGAGCGGGCCGACGCGACCACCGTCGATCCCGGCCTCGTGGAGCGCCATGCCTTCGTCCTCGGGCATGAAGCCCTTGGCCGCGCGCGCCACGTCCGCGACCGCCGGATCCATCGTCATCGGGTGAGCTCGGTGATCACCGTCTCGATCCCGGCGAGCTCGGCGCGGGCGCGCGTGGCGGCACCGCGATGGGTCGAGGCCCAAGCGACGTGGTGATCCGAGGTCGCGAGCGTGGCGCCCATCGCCGCGCCCATCGTGCCCGGGTGCACGATGCCAATGGTCGTCACGGCTAGATGATGGGATCTTCGCGGTACCGGCCGAACACGTCGGCCAGCGCGTGCATGACCTCGCCCACGGTCGCGTGGGTCCGCACGGCGTCGAGGAGGCCGGGCATGAGGTTCACGGTGGGCTCGGCCGCGTCGGCCCGCACGCGGGCCAGCGCGCGCTCCACGGTCTCGGTGTCGCGGTCGGCCTTGACCGCGGCGAGCCGTTTCACCTGTTGGCACTCACAGTCCCGGCTGATCTGGAGGGTCTCGGGAGGCGCGTCGTCGTTGCCCTCGAGGAACGCGTTGACGCCGACCATGACGTGGGTGCCGTCATTGAGCTTGCGCTCCAGGTCATAGGCGGCCTGGGCGATCTCGGTCTGGAACCAACCCTGTTCGATACCGACGAACGTGCCCTCGAGCATCGAGCCGTCACCCAGCCGTTGCACGTGGTCGAAGATCTCCTCGGCGCGGCGTTCCATCTCGTCGGTCAACGCCTCGACGTAGAACGAACCCCCGAGAGGATCGGCGACGTTGGCGACTCCGGTCTCGTGCGCGATGACCTGCTGTGTGCGCAGGGCCAGGCGGGCCGCTCGTTCGGTCGGCAGCGCCAAGGCCTCGTCGAAGGAGTTCGTGTGGAGACTCTGGGTGCCACCGAGCACGCCGGCAAGCGCCTCGATCGCCGTGCGCACGAAGTTGACCTCGGGCTGCTGGGCGGTGAGGGATACGCCGGCGGTCTGGGTGTGGAACCGCATCTGCATCGAGCGCTCGCTCTGCGCGCCGTAGCGGTCACGCATCCAGCGGGCCCAGATGCGGCGCGCCGCACGGTACTTGGCGATCTCTTCGAAGAAGTCGATGTGCGCGTTGAAGAAGAAGGACAGGCGGGGCGCGAAGTCATCGACCGCGAGCCCGGCCCCGATAGCGGCTTCGACGTACGCGAACCCGTTGCCGACCGTGAACGCGAGCTCTTGGGCGGCGGTCGATCCCGCCTCACGGATGTGGTAGCCGGATATCGACACGGGGTGCCATCGGGGGAGCTCCGCCGCACAGTACGAGATCACGTCGCCGACCAGACGCAGGCTCGGGCGAGGTGGGAAGAAGAACTCCTTTTGGGCTTGGTACTCCTTGAACATGTCGTTCTGGAGCGTTCCGCCGAGGCGCGTGCGATCGACGCCTGCCGTCTCCGCCGCGGCGATGTACATCGCGAGGAGCACCGGTGCGGGGGCATTGATCGTCATCGACGTCGTGACCGAGCCCAGATCGATGCCGCGGTACAGGTCCTCCACGTCGGCGAGCGTGTCGACAGCCACACCACACTTGCCGACCTCGCCGAGCGCCATGGGATCGTCGGAGTCCCGGCCCATGAGCGTGGGCAGGTCGAACGCGGTCGAGAGGCCGTCACTCCCGGCGGCGAGCAGCTCGTGGAACCGCTGGTTCGTCTCGACCGGGGTCCCGAACCCGGCGAACATGCGCATCGTCCACAGCTTCGAGCGGTACATGGAGGCGTACGGCCCCCGGGTGTAGGGCCACTCGCCGGGTCGTTCCACGCCGTCGGGGCCGTAGACCGGGTCGACGGCGATCCCCGAATACGAGCGGAAGTCCGCGTCGCGCTCCGTCACCCGGTGAGTCTCCCACGAGCCGCACCCCGGCGCGAGCGGTCTCGAGGCGAGACGTCCAAGACCATCGCGATCGACATAACCTCGCGTGATGACCGATGCTCGTTTCGAGAGCGCTCTTGGCGCCATCGATGCAGCCAACTCCGCCGACCCCAGTCGGATCGACGTGGCCGGTGCGGCACGGCCCAAAGAGCTTGTCCACGCCGAGCTCGTCACCGGATGGGTGCTGCGCCTGCGTCCGAACGCCGGCCCGGACCTGCTGCTCGCGGCGCGCGCCCACCATGTGTGCCGCTGGATGATCTCGCGATCGTCCTACCCGCCTGGCCGCCGTGGTTACCTGAGGTGGCGGGGGGCGCTGCACGAGCTGCATGTCGAACGAGTCGGTGAGATCCTGAGCGAGGTCGGCTACGACGAGGCGACGATCGGGAGGGTCCAAGACCTAGTGGCCAAGCGTGGTCTCGGCGAGGACCCCGAAGTACAGACGCTCGAGGACGCGCTCTGCCTCGTCTTCATCGAGACCCAGCTCCACGAGCTCGCGGCGCGCGTTGACGACAACAAGATCGTCGGCATCGTCGCCAAGACGTTGCACAAGATGAGCGACGAAGCGATCCGGCTCGCAGGCGCAATCGATTCCCTCCCGCACGACCGGGAAATAGTCGAGCGCGCCACCATCGAGCGCGCCCGCGGGATCTAGTTCTCGTCGGCCGGTGACCCGTCGGGAGTGCGGCCGCGCTTCCAGTAGCCGCGCAGCCAGGCGTGGGCGCGGGCCATCCCTCGGTCCTCGAAGAGGTGACGGCGGACCCGCTGTATCGCGGCGGCTTCGCCCGCCACCCACACCCGCGTACCCGCGACGAGTTCCGCGCCGACGACCGCGGCGACGAGCGCATCGCCGTGCGACGCTCCGGGGGCCAGGTCGCACCATTCAACGGTCGCGCGTGGATGCTGGCTGAGCGCGATCCGGGCGTCGGGGTGGGCGATCTCGATGTGCACCTGGACCGGTATCTCGGCGGGCAGAGCCTCGAGCAGCTGGCTGATGGCGGGGATCGCGCTCTCGTCGCCGGCCAAATAGAAGGCGGGCGCATCGCGATTGATGACGTAGCCCCGACCGGGACCAGAGATCGCGGCGGGGTCACCGGGCCCGGCGGTCTCGGCCCATTCGGAGGTGAACCCACCGCGGTGGATCACGATGTCGAGATCGACCTCGAGGACCTCGGGATCAACCCGGCGGGGTGTGAAGGTCCGGATCGTGGGTCGGCGCCCATCGGCCAGCAGGAACTCGTTGCCGTTCCAGATGGGAACGATCAGTTCCCGGGTGCCGTTTGAAGGGATGAGCAGCCGCACGCTTGCCGCCGGCTGGGTGACGGTCAGGCCCTCCAGGTCGGCCCCGACCAAGGTGAGGCGGACCATGCGGGGGCTCAACTGCTCGCGGCGACCCAGCGCGACGCGACGAAATCGTGGCGGCTCACGCCGGGCGTGCACGGTCATCGGGACTTGCTCAGGGCTTCGATGGTCACAAGCCTCCCGCCTCGCGGCACTCCTCAGAGCTCAGGACCCATGAGCGCTACTGCTGTCGCTTCCCTCCGCGCTCGCGCCCGGTACTCGTCAGGAACAATCTCGCCCTGGTCGAGTTCCGGGCTCGAGTCGATTCCGCGCGAATCTCAGCAGACGCGCTGGAGGGTGGGGTACGGGTTGACGGCGCCGCCGCGGCCGGGATGGATCTCGAAATGCGTGTGCACCGCGCCGGGTGAGCCGCTGTCTCCGGTGTAGCCGATGACTTCGCCCTGGGACACCCGCCGTGGACCACCCGCGTAGGACTGGAGGTGGAAGTAGTAGTAGAGGGTGCCGTCGTCGCCGTTCAGGTGGACACCGTTTCCTTGCCTCGAGCCGTACTTCTGGGTGATCGTCCCACTCACGACAGCGACATTCGGTGTGCCTCGGGGAGAGAAGATGTCGGTGCCCTCATGGCGGGTCCCTCCGGGACGCGACGCCATCCAGTCGTTGGAGAACGCCCGTGGACCGGCGATCGGGCACGCCAGCCCGCCGACGACGGTCCCGACCGGGACGGGCAGATCCGGCGGGCTCGAAGGTGGGCGTGCGGCCGGTGCGGCCGGTGCGGCAGCGGCCCGGCGTTGCGTCGCGGCCTTCGCAGCTTCGGCTGCGGCAGCCCCCTCGGCCCGCCGGAGCTCGTCGGCGAGTCGGGCTTGTGACGCGCGGGCTGTCTCGAGCCGAGCCGTCACCTGTCCGATCTGTGAGCGGGCTCGTGATACAAGCTGTGCCAGCCGGTCACGCTCGTCCTCGAGCTCGCGCCGTCGCGCCTCGAGAGCCTCGCGTGCGTCGTTCGCCTGTTCCATCAGCACTTGGTCACGTGCAGCTGCCCAACCCGCGTACTTCGAACTCCGCGCGACGTCCATCACGTCATCGGCATCGAACAGGAATGACGGAACCGAGCCGCCGCGCACATACGCGGCGACCGCGCGTTCGGAAGCTACCTTGCGCAACGCCTCGTACCGTGCCTCGAAGCCCTGGATCGACTGTCCAGTCGCTTTGACTGCAGCCTCGACCCCTGCCTGCTCTGAGAGCGTTTGCTGGTAATCGTCGGCTGCCGCGTTCGCGGCGCGTTGTGCCTCGGCGACCTCCTGCTCGGATCTCGCAACCGCAGCGCGCGCGTCTTCCACCGGACCCGCCGAGGCCCCGCTCGGGAGCATCGCCGGTGCTGACGAGACCACGAGGACGACGGACAGAGCAGCGAGGACGGTCCGGGAGCGTGCGGTCACGGGCGATCAGCCGGACGGAATGCGCTGACGGGCAGCGGTACACCCGTGACGGTGGCGAGCGTCGGAGCGAATCGGTGCTTCGTGGGGACTCCCTCGGGTCAATCGGCCTCTGGTAGGTCCTTGCCGAGCGCGGCTTCGCGCCGAATGCTACGGGTCCTCGGACCGTCCCTCGCTGCAGGGCAGATCAGTGCGGTGGATCGTAGATGGCCGCGCGGCACCGATGGAAAAGGGCGACGGTATCGCGGCACCCGCGGGAGGAGCCCCGGGTGTCAGGCGATGTTGCCGAGGGCGGCGAGGCCGAGGCCACCGGGTCCGTAGATGTTCTCGGGGTCGGCTCGCACCGCCTCGTCGAGCGCATGGGCGTCCTCGCCGACGAGGATCCGCCAGCGGCCGGCGCGCACACCATCGAGGATGACCGTGGCCGCCGCCGCCGCCGACACCGGCGCGCTCTCGCGGAACATCACGCCCATCGTGGCGAGCACCTGACGCAGCTCGTCGTCACCGAGCTCGCCGAGCGGGAGACCTTGGCGCACGAGGTCGGCGCGCGCCTCGGCGAGCTCCTCGTCGCTCATCGAAGCCGGATCGGCGCCGCCGTGGATGCGCCGGCTGTTGGTCACGATGTCGGTACCGATGTGACCGGGCATGACCACCGCGACCTTCACGTGGGGTGCGTTGACACGGAAGTCTTCGAGCAGCGCCTCCGAGAAGCCCTTCACCGCGAACTTCGCCGTGCTGTACGCGGTGTGGGCCATCCCCGGCCCGAGCGCGGCCCAGAAGCCGTTCACACTGCTGGTGTTGACGAGGATGCCTTCATCGCTCGCGACGAGCAGCGGAACGAACGCGCGGCTGGCGTGGTACACGCCTGACCAACACACCCCGAAGGTCCGGTCCCACTCTTCGCGCGGGCCCGTCACGAAGCTGCCGCCACCACCGATCCCTGCGTTGTTGAACACCAGGTTGACGTGGTCGGTGTCGTGGTCGGCAACGACCTCGTCACGGAATCGCAGCACGTCGGCCTCGTTCGAGACGTCGCAGGCATGCGTCGTGATCTGCGTACCGGCGGGCGCTTCGCTCTCCGCGAGGCGCGCGGTCTCGGTGAGCGTCTCGGGATTGAGGTCGCAGGTCGCGACCGAGCACCCCTGCGCCGCGAGCTGGCGAACCAGCTCCCGACCCATCCCGGCGCCACCACCGGTGACCACCGCCATACGACCTGCGAACGAATCCATCTGCACTCCTTCCGAGCGGTCGACCCTAGGCGAGGTCCGGCCCGCTACGTCAGCCGGGAGGGTCTTCGCCGAGACCCATCATCGCCACGATGCCGTGCTGGTGGCCGGCGGTGTAGCCGCCGTCGACGACGAGGGTCGTGCCCGTGACGAACGAAGCATCGTCGGACGCGAGGAACACGGCCGCAGCCGCGATCTCTTCGGGTCGGCCGATCCGGCCGAGCGCATGCGTCTCGACGAACGATCGACGAACTTCGTCCATCCCACCCATGTCGAACACGTCGGACATGAGCGGCGTGTCGATGAACCCCGGGCAGATCGCGTTGGCTCGAATCGCCCTGCGGCCATAGTCCAGCGCGAGGTTCTTGGTGAGGACGACGACGCCGCCCTTGGACGCGTTGTACGCGCTGCCGCCCTCGGTGCCTTCGATGCCCTCGATGCTCGCGATGTTCACGATCGAGCCTCGCTGACCGATCGCGTCGGGCGTCTGGTCGACCATCTGGGCGACCACGTGCTTGTTCATGAGGAACGTGCCCTTCAGGTTGATGTCCACGACCCGGTCCCACTCGCCGGCATCCACCAGGTGGACGGGGCCGCCACCCGCGACACCGGCCGCGTGCACCAGCACGTCGATGCGGCCGTGGTCACGGGCCGTCGCCGCGACCGCCTCGGCGACGGCGGCTTCGTCGCGCACGTCGAGCGCGACGGCATCATCCGCGGGGGTGACGTCCATGCCGACAACGGTCGCGCCCTCGGCGCGGAACCGAGCCATCGTGGCCGCGCCGATCCCCGACGCCGATCCGGTGACGATCGCGACCTTGCCGTCGAGTCGAGCCATGGAAGCCTCCGGTGAGCCGGCGAGTAGAACGCGTTACAGTCCCGCAGTCCGGCGCTCACGGTCAAGGGGGATACCGATGCAGTTCGCTCTGTTCAACGAGATCCCGGTCGCCAAGCCGTGGACCGCCGACAGCGAGCATCGGGCCTACAAGAACGTGATCGAGCAGGCCGTGCTGGGCGAGCAGGCCGGTTTCGAATCGTTTTGGACCGTGGAACACCATTTCCTGGACGAGTACTCGCACTGCTCGTCACCGGAGTACCTCTACGGTGCTGTCGCCGAACGCACCAGCACGCTCCGAATCGGTCACGGGGTCCGACTGCTGCCCCGTCCGTTCAACCACCCCATCCGCGCCGCCGAGGGTGGTGCGGTGCTCGACCTCATCTCGGACGGCCGAGCGGAGTTCGGCACCGGCCGCGCGTCGACCCGCGCCGAGCTCGAGGGTTTCGGCGTCGACCCGAACGAGACCCGACCCATGTGGGAAGAGGCGCTCCGCATGATCGTGGGCGCCTGGACCGAAGACGTCTTCGAATGGGACGGCCAATTCTGGAAGGTGCCGCCGCGCCGCGTGCACCCCAAGCCGCTCCAGAAACCACACCCGCCGCTGTGGGTCGCATCGTCCAGCCCCGAGAGCCACGTGATCGCCGGTGAGCTGGGCCTCGGGCTCTTGTCCTTCACCATCGGTGTTCCGCCCGAAGAGCTCGCCGAGCGCATCGCCTTGTTCCGCGACGCGCAGACCCGCGCGCAGCCGATCGGCAAGGTCGCCAACCCGCGGGCGGCCACGTTCACGATGGTCCACTGTGCCGACACCAACGAGCAGGCCTTCGCCGAGGCTGCGGAGAGCTTCGAGTGGTACGTGCGCACCGCGCTCTGGCACATCGGGACAGTCGCCGACTGGCAGGCAGGCAAGCCGCTCGGCACCTACGACTACACCCAGATCCTGAACGATCTCGACCTCACTGCGATCACGTTCGAGTACATGCAGACCTCGGGCGCGTGCATCGTGGGCGATCCCCAGCGGTGCCTCGAGGTGGCCAAGCGGTACGCGGCGGCGGACTGTGACCTGCTGTTGTGTCTGCTCAACCCGTACAAGATCCCGCACTCGGCGGTGATGCGGTCGATCGAGCTCCTCGGTGAGCACGTGCTCCCCGCCTGCTGAACGAGGCGGTACGACCCAGGCGCGGCTCAGACCGGGTGGGCGCGGCCCACTGCTCGGCGACGCCAGGCGCGCGCCGACCCGCGCAGCTCCGCGAGCGATCGACACCGCACGAAGGGTTTTTCGAAGAGCGCCGAGAACCCGTACGAGACCGCGAGCACGGCGGGGATCCCGAGCGCGACGAGCACCAGGAACGAACCCGTCGCACCGAGATCCATCGGCTGCACCAGGCCGTAGAAGACGACGCCGATCACCGGGAGGTGGATGAGGTACATGCTGAACGAGAACGCGCCCAGCGCCCGGAGCACCGGCCGGCCCAACCACTCACCCAGACACCGGGCCCGACCTTCCGCCAGCCCGGCGATCACCAGGGCGGCGCATGCCCCCGCGACGAGGTCGACCCAGAAATAATGCTCCACGACCGCCCTGGAGCCGAAGACGGCGGTGTAGGCGACGAGGCCGAGCGCGCCGAGTCCGGCCAGCGCGCAGAGAGGCACGGGTGAGCGCCGGGTGCGACCGGGCGCCAAGACCCGGGCTGCGGCCATTCCCAACACGAACAGGATGAGGAACTGCGGCATGAGTCGCTGGAGCGCGTGCACCGGGCTCGTCGGATCCATCGACGCGAGGTACACCGCGAGGGCGACCACGCTCGTGAGCGTGACCATCGATCGAGTGCCGCGGCCACGCTGGACCCAGAGCAGCAGTGGGAAGAGGAAGTAGATCTGCCACTCGATGGCAATCGACCAGAACGCGCCGTTCGGCGTGGCGCTGCCGATGACGTCTTGGAGCAGGAGCGCGTGCACGGCGACGCCCTTGGCGGTGACCACATCACCCGAATGGACGCCCGTGAACACGATGATCACGAGGCACGACACGACGAGCGCGGCCCAATACGGCGGCAGGATCCGCCACGCGCGGCGACGGATGAACCGACGGGGCCCACCGACGAGTTGCTGGTGGGACCGGACCGGCCCGATGGCGAGCGAGAAGCCGGACACCACGATGAACACGGCCACCGCGACCTGGCCGTACAGCAGCCAATCCGTCCACAACGGGCCGGCGTTCTCCGGCAGCTCAGGCCAGACGGTCAGCCACATGTGGTGCAGCACGACGTACAGGGCCGCGAGCGCCCGGATCCCGTCCAGATAGGCGAGCCGCAGCGGCGGCGCCGGCCCCGAGACCGGCTGGGAGGCGGGCGCGGGGCGGTCATCCATACCGTAGAGACGGTATCGTGCGGCGTTCTTGCCGTTGATAGGCCGCACGGCCCGGAAGTGAGCCGATCCACCCATGGAGCAGCCCCAGGCCCCCGACCGCAACCTCGCGATGGAGCTCGCCCGGGTAACCGAGGCCGCGGCGCTCGCGGCCGGACGCTGGATGGGCCGCGGCGACAAGAACGCGGCCGACGGTGCGGCCGTCGACGCGATGCGGGTCGTCCTGAACTCGGTGTCCATGGACGGGATCGTCGTCATCGGCGAAGGTGAGAAGGACGAGGCGCCGATGCTCTTCAACGGCGAGGAGATCGGTGCGGGCGGCTCGCCGTGCGACATCGCCGTCGATCCCATCGACGGCACCACCCTGACCTCGCTCGGCCGCCCCAATGCCATCGCGGTCATCGCGATCGCCGAACGGGGCACGATGTACGACCCGGGCCCGTGTGTGTACATGGAGAAGATCGCGGTCGGCCCGGCCGCTGCCGGGGTCATCGACCTCGACGCGTCCGTCACCGACAACCTCGGGGCCGTCGCCAAGGCGCTCGGCCATGACGTCGACGACGTCACTGCGGTGATCCTCGACCGAGAACGCCATACCGACATCATTCGTGAATGCCGAGAAGCGGGCGCGCGTATCCAGCTGATCCCCGACGGTGACGTAGCCGGCGCGATCGCGACGGCGTGGCCCGATTCGGGCGCGAACATTCTCTTCGGCATCGGCGGCACGCCCGAAGGGGTGATCGCGGCCGCGGCGCTCAAAGCGCTCGGTGGAGAGATCATCGGTCGCCTCTGGCCCCGCAACGACGACGAACGGCGCGCCGCACTCGACGCCGGCTACGACCTCGACCGCGTGCTCCGGACCGACGATCTCGTCGCGGGCGAGGACGTGTTCTTCGCCGCGACGGGCATCACCGACGGCGACCTGCTCCAAGGGGTGCGCTACTGGGGTGACGGCGCTTCGACCCAGAGTCTGGTGATGCGCTCGAAGTCGGGGACGATCCGCAAGATCGACGCCACCCACAAGTGGCAGAAGCTCATGCGCTACTCGGCGCTCAAGTTCGACTAGCAGGCCTCGAGCTCGCCCGACGTCGCCGAACGGCGGGGGGCCCACCGCGGCGCCGACGCGGCGGGTCGGGTCGCGTCGGCTACGGCCGCAGACGAGTCCACAGGGGCGTGGGGGTCGTGGCGTAGTCATAGAGCGACCATCCGATGGCATCGTTGCGCCGCGCCGCGCGCACGAACCCGTTCACATCCGCCGGGCTCACGTCGTCCGCGATCCCCCCGATCGGATGCACGGCGGCATCGGATCGACCGAGGTTGGCGCGCAGGCGTCGGATGTTCTCGTCCGCGTAGGCGAAGCCCTCGCGATAGCCCGATTCCGAGTCGCGGTTCGTCCAGTACGTCATCGGCAACCACGCGTCGTACCGGTTGCGGATCTTCCGCCACGGGAACGACGGCCAGTACTGGTCGTTCACGACCTCCAGCAGGACCGGATCGAGCACGATCGCGCCGAGCGGGGCGTCGCCGACGATGTTTCGCGCCTTCCGGGACAGCTCGATCAGCGCGTCGTTGCGGGCCGCGACGTCGGTGACCGACCCGGTCCACTCGATGTCCAGCCCGAACCCGTCGAAGCGTTGGTCGTCCACCTCGAAGTCGACCATGGCGCGAATCCGGCGCAGGTCGGCGCTCGGCTTGTCGAACTTCGGCAAGAACCACGCCACGACGCGCACATCGTGGTCGTGCGCCTCGCGGAGGAACCGGCCGATGAGGCGCCGGTCGACGAGATCGCCCTTCGACCGGTCGTCGAGCTGGGCCGCCTGGAGGTAGAGCGTCTCGACCCCGAGACCAGCCATGTCCCGGACCGACGCGGGAGTGACCGCGGGCACCGCGCCGTCGGACTGGAACGCGGGGGCGTAGTCGTAGACGTCGACCCACGCTCCGAGCCGCTCGAACGGCTCGGTGTCGCCTGGCGCGCTCGTGTCGGTCGCGCCGGCGGGCACAAGGCCCGGTGTCGCGGCCGGCACGAGCCCGAGCACGGCCACGACGAGCAGGAACCGAAGCCGGCGCGTCATTCGGTCACACTCCCACGGCGAACCGGCCCAGCGGGCGCGCCCCTGCGCACCGTACGGGTCAGGGCGACAGCGTTGGGGTGCCGCGAGCCGCCTCGAGCCGCAGGTTCGCCCGGGCGAGCGCCTCGGCCGCCTCGGCGTCCTGGGCGTCGGCGGCCAACCGGCGCTCCGCTTGTTCCTTGGCCACCTCGGCCCGGGCGACGTCGATCTGATCGGGCAGCTCGGCGACGTCGGACAGGACGGTCACCGAATCGTCACTGAACTCCACGAAACCGCCGTGGACCGCCATCGCGAGCTCGGGCTCGTCCGCCCCGCGGATCACGCGCACGGGGTAGCCGCCGAGCGCGCCGACAAAAAGCTCGTGGCCCGGCAGGAACGCGAGCTCACCGTCGGACGGACGACACACGACCATCTCGGCCTCGCCCTCGTACAAGACGGCCTCGGGCGACACCACCGTGACGTGCAGCGACACGGCTCAGCTGCCTTCCTGGAGCGACTTCGCCTTCTCGAGCACGCTGTCGACACCACCGACGTTGAAGAACGCCTGCTCGGGCAACTCGTCGAGCTCGCCGCCGACAAGCTTCTCGAAGCTCTCGACCGTGTCGGAGACCGAGACGTAGATGCCCTTCAGGCCGGTGAACTGCTCGCCGACGAAGAACGGCTGCGACAGGAACCGCTGGATCTTGCGGGCCCGCGCCACGATGACGCGGTCCTCCTCGGAGAGCTCGTCGAGACCGAGGATCGCGATGATGTCCTGGAGCTCCTTGTACCGCTGGAGCACCTCCTGGACCTGACGAGCGATGTCGTAGTGGCGCTGACCGACGACCTCGGGACTCAAGACGTTCGACGTCGATGCCAGTGGGTCCACCGCGGGGTAGATACCCAGCGCGGCGATATCACGCGAGAGCTCGGTGGTCGCGTCGAGGTGGGTGAACGTCGTGAACGGCGCCGGGTCGGTGTAGTCGTCGGCCGGTACGTACACCGCTTGGAGCGACGTGATCGAATGACCCTTGGTCGAGGTGATCCGCTCCTGGAGCTCGCCCATCTCATCGGCCAGGGTCGGCTGGTACCCCACCGCCGAAGGCATGCGGCCGAGCAGCGTCGACACCTCCGAGCCCGCCTGGACGAATCGGAAGATGTTGTCGACGAACAGCAACACGTCCTGGTTCTTCACATCCCGGAAGTACTCGGCGACGGTGAGCGCGGAGAGCGCGACGCGCAGCCGCACGCCCGGCGGCTCGTCCATCTGGCCGTAGACCAGCGCGGTCTTCTCGATCACCCCGGACTCGGTCATCTCCAGCCACAGGTCCGTTCCCTCACGGGTCCGTTCGCCGACCCCCGCGAACACCGACACGCCACCGTGCTGGGTGGCCACCCGCTGGATCATCTCCTGGATGAGCACGGTCTTGCCGACGCCGGCACCACCGAAGAGGCCGATCTTGCCGCCCTGCACGTACGGCTCGAGCAGGTCGATGACCTTGATGCCGGTCTCGAACATCAGTGCCTTGGGCTCGAGCTGGTCAAAGGGCGGAGGGTCGCGGTGGATCTCCCAGTGGTCCTCGATACCGGTGAGCTCATCCGCGGTGACGTCCAGGGGCTCGCCGATGACGTTGAAGACGTGGCCGAGCACGCCTGCACCGACCGGCATGGAGATGCCCCGCCCGGTGTTGCGGACGAGCTGGCCGCGGCGCATTCCGTCGGTCGGCTTCATGCACACGACCCGCACACGGCCGTCGCCGATCTGTTGGGCGACCTCGGCGACGATCTTCACCGTCTCGCCTTCGAGCTCGACCTCCATCTCGAGCGCGGTGTTGATCTCGGGCAGTGCGTCGGCCGGGAACTCCACGTCGACGACGGGCCCGGCGATCGCAACGACCCGGCCTTCCTTCAGCTCGGTCCGGGGGGTGGCTGTGGCAGTCATCGGTGACTCCTCGGGTCGGGGAAGCCGAACGCGCTCATGACTCGTGAGCGCGGAACAGCTCCGCCTTGCGGTTCTCGATCGTGTCGGCGAGCAGATCATCGGGGAGGAGCTGCGGGCCGGAGCGCAGCGCCTCGGCGCCGCTCACGATCTCCATGATCTCGGTCGTGATCGAGTCCTGGCGCGCTCGGTTCATCACGCGGGTGAGCTTGGTGATGAGGTCATCCGCGTTGTCGGTCGCGGCCTTCATCGCCCGCTGGCGGGCTGCGTGCTCCGACGCGGCCGCGTCGAGCTGCGCCGCGAACAAACGGGACTCGACGTAGCGCGGCAACAATCGGTCCAGGATCTCCTCCGGTGACGGCTCGTACTCGTACGACGCGGTGGCTGCGTCACCGGCACCGGCACCGGCCTCGTCGTCGTCGGCACTGACCGGCTCGATCCCGAGCGCCCTGGCGTCGAGGGGCATGAGCGTGTTCTCCACGACCTCCTGCGACCCGGCGGACTTGAACCGGGTGTAGACGAGCTGCACGCGATCGGCGGCGCCCGACTCGAAGGGCTCGGTGACTGCGGCGGCGACCCTCCGGGCGTCCTCGTACGTCGGCGTGTCGCTCATGCCGTCGAAGACAGCGTCGATGCGGTAGTCGCGGAATCGGAAGTACGACTCGGCCTTCTTGCCCACCAGGATCAGGGAGTACTCGCGCCCGCGTGCCTCCTCGGCCTTCAGGCTGCGTTCGGCCCGTCGGATCACCGACGAGTTGTACGCGCCGCACAGGCCCCGGTCGGCGGTGATGACGACGAACGCGACGGTGTTGACCTCGGGGCGGGCCACGAGCAAGGGGCTCTTGTCCCCCGAGCCACCTTCAGAGAGGTGATGGATGACGTCGGTGATCTTCTCGGCGTACGGCCGGGCCGCCACGACCCGAGCCTGGGCCTTGACGATGCGACTCGCGGCGATGAGCTCCATCGCACGCGTGATCTTCTTCGTCGACTGGACGCTGCGGATCCGCCGCTTGAGAATCTTCTCCTGACCGCCGGCCATCTCAGCCGCCCACTTCGGTCTCGGTTCGGCGACGGCTCGTCATGGGCACGGACACGTGAGAACCTACTGGGCGGTCGCGATGGCGGAGGCCGGCGCGCCGGCCTCGAGGCCCGCGAAGAACTGGGTCTTGAACTCTCTGATCGCGGCGTCGAACGCGTCGCCCTCGGGGAGCTTGCCGGAGTCGCGAATCGTGTCGAGCATGGGCGAGTGCCGGGTACGGAACCACTCGAGGATGTCCCGCTCGAATCGCTGCACCTCTTCCACCGGCAGGTCGTCGAGCACGCCTTCAGTGCCGCAGTAGATCACGACGACCTGCTCTTCGACGGGCATCGGCGAGTTGAGCGACTGCTTCAGCAGCTCGACGAGGCGGTAGCCCCGGCCGAGCTGCGCGGCCGACACCGCGTCGAGCTCGGAACCGAACGTTGCGAATGCCTCGAGCTCACGGAACTGTGCGAGGTCGAGCTTCAACGTGCCCGCGACGCCCTTCATCGCCTTGATCTGTGCGGAACCACCAACGCGTGACACCGAGATGCCGACGTCGACCGCCGGGCGCACACCCGACTTGAAGAGGTCGTCCTGCAAATAGATCTGACCGTCGGTGATCGAGATCACGTTGGTCGGAATGTACGCCGAGACGTCACCGGCCTTGGTCTCGATGATGGGCAACGCGGTCAGGGAGCCGCCGCCTCGCTCGTCGCTCAGCTTCGCGGCACGCTCGAGGAGACGCGAGTGCAGGTAGAACACGTCACCCGGGTACGCCTCACGGCCGGGCGGGCGCCGTAGCAGCAACGCGAGCTGGCGGTAAGCCTCGGCCTGCTTGGACAGGTCGTCGTACACCACGAGGGCGGCCTCGCCGTTGTCCATCCAGTGGACACCCATCGCGCAGGCCGCGTACGGCGCGAGGTACTTGAACACCGCTCCGTCAGACGCCGGCGCGTTGACGACGACCGTGTACTCCATCGCGCCATGGGACTCCAGCGTGGCCACGGTCTGGGCGATCGTCGACCCCTTCTGGCCGATACCGACGTAGATGCACTTCACGCCGGAACCGCGCTGGTTGAGGATGGTGTCGATCGCCACCGTGGTCTTGCCGGTCTTGCGGTCGCCGATGATGAGCTCGCGCTGGCCCCGTCCGATCGGCGTCATCGCGTCGATCGCCTTGATCCCGGTCTGGAGTGGCTCACTGACGGGCTGGCGGTCGACGATTCCGGGCGCCTGGATCTCGAGCCGACGCTCCTCGGTCGTCGCGATCGGGCCCTTGCCGTCGATGGGCTCACCGAGGGCGCTCACGACCCGGCCGATGAGGGCGTCGCCGACCGGCACCGACAGGATCCGGCCCGTGTTGCTCGCCGTTTGACCCTCTTCGACCTTCTCGCACTCGCCGAGCACGACCGCACCAATCGATTCCTCGTCGAGGTTCAGGGCGAGCCCGTAGATGCCCCCTTCGAACTCGAGCAGCTCGTTGACCGCAGTCTCGGGGAGACCCGACACGCGGGCGATGCCGTCGCCGACCTCGAGGATGCGCCCCACCTGAGCCTTGTTGAGCTCGGGCTTGAAGTTCCCGACGTGCGATCGGATCGCCGCGGCGATCTCGTCGACGTTGATCGTGAGTTCTGACATCGATCAGACCTGTTCTCTCAATTGATCCAGGCGGTGACGTACCGTGCCGTCGATGACCGTGTCGCCGACGCGCGCGACGAGGCCTCCGAGCACCGAGGGGTCGATGATCACCTTGAGCTCGATCTGTTTGCCCGTCGCGGCAGCGAGGCCCTGAGCGAGGCGGGTGCGCTGGCTCTCGTCGAGCGGAAGGGCGCTGCGGACCTCGGCCACCTCCCTCTCGCGGAACCGCGCCGCCTTCACGACGAACGCTTCCACGATGTCGACGAGGTCGGACGCCCGTCCGACTCCGACGATGAACGCCGCGAGCGCAGCCGAGGTCGCGAGCGCCTTGCCGCCCATCAGCTCATCGACGATCGCCATCCGTCGTTCCGCCGGGAGGTGCGGGTCGGTGAGCGCGAGGCGCAGCTCGTCACTACCCGCGAGCACGCGCGCGAAACGGAAGAGGTCGTCTTCGACCGCCTCGAGGTGGCCCTCCGCCCGAGCCACCTCGAGGAGGGCGTTCGAGTAGGCGTCGACGCGTTCCTGGACGGTCATCCCTCGCGCTCGCACGTCTCGGATCCTCGGCTCATGCTGCTACCGGCTCCCGACGTCGTTGATGTAGTTCTCGATGAGCTGGATCTGCGTCTCGCGATCGAGGTTTTTCTCGACGACCTTCTCGGCCAGCTCGATCGACAGGTCGGCGACCCGGCTCTGCAGATCAGCCATCGCCCGTTCGGTGGCGAGCCTGATGTCGTCGCCGGCGCGACCACGCAGCTCGGCTGCGTCGGACTCGGCCTTCGCGATCAGGTCCTTGCGCACCTGGTCCGCGGCCTGCCGCGCTTCCTCGATGATCCGACCCGCCTCGCCCCGGGCGTCCGCGAGCTGGCGCTGGTAGTCGCCCAACTCCGTCTCGGCCTCGGTCCGGGCCGCCTCGGCCCGTTCGAGGTCGGCACGGATCTTGTCCTCGCGATCCTGGATCGCCTGCTTGATCGCCGGCCACGCCTTCCACGCGAGCAACGAGAAGACGATCAGGAACGCGATGGCCGCCCAGATGATCTCTTTCGTCTCGGGGACGATCGGGTTCTTGGCCGTCACCTCCTCTTCGGCGGCGAGCAGCAGCGTCGACAACATCGGACCCGCCTCAGCTCTTGGCCAGGAAGAAGAGCACGAAGCCGAACAACGCGAGCGCCTCGGTGAACGCGATCCCGAGGAACATCGTGGTCCGGATGGTGCCCTGCATCTCCGGTTGGCGCGCCATCGACTCGATCGCACTGCCGACGACGAGGCCGATGCCGATGCCCGGACCGATGGCCGCGGCACCGTAGGCGATACCGGCGCCGATCGACTGGAGGCCGTCCTTGAGCTCGCCGGCCTGCTGCGCGGCGAGGTAGAGGTCATGCATGGTGTCTCTCCTAGTGTTCGGGGTGGAGTGAATCGCCGATGTAGACGGCGGTCAGCAGCGTGAAGATGTAGGCCTGGAGGAACCCGACCAGGATCTCGAAGGCGGTCACGCCGACGTTGAGCGCGAACGGGCCGATGGCGATGATCGGCGCGTTCTCGAGGGCATACGCGGTGAGCAGCGCGAGCGCGGTGAGCAAGATGTGGCCCGCCATCATGTTGGCGAGGAGTCGGACCGCCAGCGAGAAGGGCCGCACGACCACGATCTGGAGCAGCTCGATCGGAGCGAGGAGGAAGTACATGGGCCACGGCACGCCGGGCAGGAAGAGGTGGCCGGTGAGGTACTTGAAACCTTGATGCCGAAGGGCGACGTACCAGTAGATGGCGTAGGTCTGGAGCGCGAGGTACAGCGGGACACCGAACCGTGCCGTCGGCGGGAACTGAATGAACGGGATGACCTCCCAGACGTTCAGGAACAGGATGAAGAGGAACAGGCTCCCGAGGAAGGGGGTGAAGCGCGTGGCGTCGGCGCCGATGACGTCGCGGGTGATGCCGCGATCGATGAACTCGTAGGTCATCTCGAGCACGTTCTGCAGCCTCGACGGGATCAGCTTCATCCTCCGACTGCCGCCGATGAAGATGATCAGGATCAGTGCCACCGAGATCATCATGAGCAGAGAGGTCTTGTTGATCGCGAAGGGCGTGTCCCCGAACGCGAGGTCCTGCCAACGGAAGAGCTCGTCGATCGGCGGGAACGTGAAGGCTGCGAGCACCGTCGACTACCTCCCCGTCCGGCGGGGCTTGAGTCCGGGCGCGGCCAGGCTGAGCCCCACATGGCGGGTCTCCCAGACCAGCAGCCCGAGATGGGTGACGGCGACGGTGAGCACGAGCACGGGTAGGTCGATGAAGCTCTGATCCTGTAACGCGAGGACGATCAGCGTGAGCGCGACCAGACGAGCGAGGAACCCACCGAGGATCACGGCGGCCAGCACGCCGGGTGCGCGCTCGGCGGCCCACGTGATGAGGCGCGCCGCAACGAGGAAGTTGAGGATCACGAGCACGATGCCGATCGCGGCGCTCACCGCGCCGGGCCACCCGCGCCACAGGCCGAGCGCAACGATCACCAACGGCGACACGATCACGGCGCGCCGCGCCAGATCGCGGGCGATGTCGCCCTCGAAGGCCACCGGCGTGGCGTCAGCTATTGCGGGCGACGGGTCCACGGCTTGCCCTCGTCCTCTCGTGCCATCCGGGCCATGTAGCGGAAGTAGTGCGAGACGCTCACGCCGACGATCGCCGTGAGCGCGAGGCCGACGGTGAACAACGGCGGCGTGCCGATACGGGCGTCGAGGAGCCAGCCGAGGAGGCCGAGAACCGACGGGGTGACCACGAACTCCATGGCTGCCGCCATGGGGTCGCTGTCGCTCCGCGGCGCCACCGCTCGCCGGATCTGGCTGTTCACCCGAGAACCGCTCTTTCCCCGGCCGCGCGACCGCCCGCGCGACCGCTTGTGAATAATTTCCCAACGTAGGGGAGCCCCCGACGGGGAGTCAAGCTGGAGCGATGTCGGACCGCCTCCGCGGAGTCACCGGTAGCATCGCGGACCTCCCGACGGCGACACGGTACCTGGAGCGACTCGAATGGCGACCGACTCCCTGGACCTGAGCGTCATCGTGGTGTCCTACAACACCCGCGAGCTCCTCGAAGGCTGCCTCCGCTCGGTCTTCTCGGAGACGACGTCGGTCCGCTTGGAGGTCGTGGTCGTCGACAACGCGTCGTCCGACGGTTCGGCCGACATGGTCGCCACCGAGTTCGCCGAGGTCGCCCTCATCCGCTCGGACAACAACGACGGTTTCGCTCGGGCGTGCAACCGGGGGGTGGCGGCGTCCCACGCGCCGTGGATCGTGTTGCTCAATCCCGACACCGAGGTCCACGACCGCGCGTTGGAGCGCCTCTTGGACTTCGGGCGTGCCCATCCGCGGGCCGGCTTGACCGGGGGGCGAACGCTGCGGCCCGACGGCACGGTCGACCCCGGGTCCTGCTGGGGTGACATCACACTGTGGAGCCTGACGTGCTTCGCCTTCGGGCTCTCGACGGCACTGCGCCACTCCGAAGCGTTCGACCCGGAATCCCTCGGTCGATGGGAACGCGACTCCGTACGGGCTGTCGACATCATCACCGGCTGCCTCCTGGCGGCCTCGCGCGAGACCTGGGACCGCCTGGGCGGCTTCGACGAACGCTTCTTCATGTACGCCGAGGACGCGGATCTGGCCATGCGGGCCCGGGCCGCAGGCTTTCGGCCGGCGATCACCCCCGACGCGACGATCACCCACGTCCTCGCCGCGGCAAGCGGTTCGGGCGCCCGGAGCCGCGCCATGGTGCTGCGGGGCAAGACCACGCTGCTGGCCAAGCACTGGTCGCCGGCCCGGGCGCGCGCCGGCGTGGCGCTGCTCGTGATCGGCGCCGGACTGCGCAGCCTCGGTGCCCGGCTCGTCGGCCGGACGTCGTCGCCCTGGCCCGACGTGTGGAACGCGCGCGCGACCTGGCGCCGCGGCTGGCCGCCTGTGCCCGACACACCGCAGCGCTCATGATCTCGGTGGTCATCCCCGCCCACAACGAGGCCGGTGTGATCCGGCGCTGCCTCACGACGCTGCTCGACGGCGTCGAGCCGGGCGCGCTCGACGTGGTCGTTGCGTGCAACGGCTGCAGCGACGACACCGCGGCGATCGCCCGCTCCATCGATCCCACCGTGCGCGTGGTGGAGACCGACGTGGCCTCGAAGGCGGCGGGGCTCAACCTCGGCGATGAGGCCGCGCGCGCGTTCCCACGCGTCTATCTCGACGCGGACGTCGAGCTGGCCGGACGCGACATCGTCACACTGGCCGCAGCACTCGCAGGACCGGACGCGCCCATGGCAGTCGCGCCCGAGCTCCACGTCGACACGACGCGTTGCACGCGCCCCGTGGCCGCGTACTACGAGGTCTGGACGTCATTGCCGTACGTCCGGGGCGACTGGGTCGGCGCGGGCGTGTACGCCCTGTCGGAAGCGGGGCGTCGCCGCTTCGCGGAGTTCCCGCCGATCATCGGCGACGACTACTTCATCAGCCGCCGCTTCGACGGCCCGGGCGAGCAGCGCCGGGTCCGCGGCATCTCGTTCACGCTCCGACCACCGACCAGCACCGCCGAGCTGGTCCGGGTGCTGCGCCGCCGACGCGCCGGACACCTCGAACACGCCGCCCACATGAGCACCGGCGACGCGCCGGGGCGCAAGGAACACCACGGGCGCGCCCTTGCCCGACTCGCCCGGGACCCCCGCCGATGGCCCGCGCTCGCCGTCTACGCGACGATCACGGCCGCGGGCATCGTCACCGGCTGGTGGAAGGCCCGCTTCGGCGACCTCACGACCTGGGAGCGCGACAGCTCGAGCCGCTGACTCGAGACATCGAGGTGACGGCTCGCGACCTCAGGCTCGGCGGCGACGCGCCTCGAGATCGACCACCGGCGAGGTCTCGGCGTCAGATTCGCCGGTAGATTCGCCCGTAGATCCGCCCGTAGATCCGTCTTCGGGCCCGGCGAGCTCCCGGCCCCGGGCGTCGCGAGCCGACCGCCGGCCCGGGTGGAAGAAGGCGTAGAGCCCCAGCGCGAGCGCCAGCAGCCCGACCGGCACGTAGGCGTTGCCCTCGTCGGTGTAGAGCGGGATCAGCGCGAGTCCCGACAGGAGCGCGGTCCACAGCCAGAGCATGACCACCGAGCGACGCGGACCGTGGCCGAGCCGCACGAGACGATGATGGAGGTGGTCCTTGTCGGCAATGGCGAACGACCTCCGTTTGACCACGCGCCGCACGACCGAGAACACCGTGTCGACGAGTGGCACCCCGAGAATCACGAGCGGGATGAACAGTGGTGCAAAGAAGAAGAACGTCTGTCCCGAATACTCGTAGTCGGCTCGCCCGCCGATCGTGATCGTCGTGACGGCCATGAGGAGCCCGAGGAACATCGCGCCCGCGTCGCCCATGAAGATGCGCGCGGGACTGAAGTTCCACGGGAGGAATCCGACACAGATCCCGACCGCGATCATCGCGATGAGCGGCGCGATGTTCGCCCCGGTCAAGAAGCCGTCCTTGAACAGGCGATCCGAGTACAAGAACACGGCCATCCCCGCGATCGCGACGATTCCCGCGGCGAGCCCGTCGAGCCCGTCGATGAGGTTGATCGCGTTCGCGAAGAGCACCACGGTCAGCACAGTGACGAGCGGCGCGAGGTCGGGCGAGAGCACGACGATGTCGAAGAACGGAACACGGAAGAAGAGCATCGACACGCCCATGAGCGACAGGATGCTCCCGCTCAACACCTGTCCGGCAAGCTTCGCCGGAGGCGACACCTCGCGCAGGTCATCGAGCGCGCCGACCGCGAACATCACCCCGCCGGCGAGAATCACCCCCGCGGGCTCCGAAGAGCCGTGGAACATCTCGCGGAACTGGGGTAGCCGGCTGGCTACCCCCATCGCCGCGAGGAACCCCACGAACATCGCGGCGCCGCCGACGGTCGGCATCGGCTTGGTATGCACGGTTCGATCGCTCGGCTGGGAGAGCGCACCGACGCGAAAGGCCACACGGCGAACGAGCGGCGTACAGACGAAGGTGATCGCGGCCGCGACCCCGAAGACGACGAGGTAGCCGCCCACTCAGCCTCGCGGTGCTCGGTCGCCGCGCCGAGAGACGGCGAGACGTGAAGCCAATGATCGTGCGCCGGTCACGTTCACGCGCCGACCCGCCCCGCCGGGCGATCCATCAGGAGGCCGCGAGCTCGGGATACGGCGTGAACTTGGAGCAGAGACGCTCGGCACGAGCCCGCACCTCGCCACTCCGGGCCAGGTCGTCGGGGGCGCGCACGACCTCCGCGATCAGTGACGCGATCTCCACCATCTCGGGCTCGCCCATTCCGGCGGTCGTGACCGCAGCCGTACCGAGCCGCAGCCCGCTCGTGACGAAGGGCTTCTCGGGGTCATTCGGGATCGCGTTCTTGTTGCAAGTGACCCCGGCCGCGTCGAGTGCCTCCTGCGCGACCTTTCCGGTCACGCCGAACGGGCGGAGGTCGACGAGCATCAGGTGGTTCTCGGTGCCACCCGACACGATGCGGAAACCCTCGTCGGCCAGCGCAGCGGCCAGGACCGCCGCGTTGGCAACGATGGACGCCGCGTAGTCGGAGAAGTCGGGCTGGGCCGCCTCGTGGAACGCGACCGCCTTGGCCGCGATCACGTGCATGAGCGGCCCACCCTGCAGCCCCGGGAACACGGCCTTGTCGATCGCGGGGCCGTGCTCGGCGCGGCTGAGAATGCAGCCCGCACGCGGACCGCGCAGCGTCTTGTGGGTGGTGAGGGTGACAACATCCGCGTACGGGACAGGCGACGGGTGGGCGCCTCCGGCGATCAGACCCGCGATGTGCGCGGCGTCGACGATGAGGAGGGCACCGATCTCATCGGCGATCGCCCGGAACGCTGCGAAGTCGATGAGGCGCGAGTAGGCGGTCGCGCCCGCGATGATCGCCTTGGGTCGCTCGACGCGGGCCAGATCGGCGACGGCTTCGTAGTCGATCACCTCGGAGTCGTCGTCGACGCCGTAGCCCACGAAGTCGTACACCTGTCCGCTGAAGTTCACCGGTGATCCATGGGTGAGATGACCGCCTTGGTCGAGGTGCATCCCCATGATCTTGTCGCCGGGCTCGAACAGTGCGAGGTAGACGGCCATGTTGGCGTTGGCGCCCGAGTGGGGCTGCACGTTCGCGTGCTCGGCACCAAACAGCGCCTTGGCGCGTTGGCGAGCCAGGTTCTCGGCCTCGTCCACGACGAGGTTGCCGCCGTAGTACCGCTTCCCCGGGTAGCCCTCGGCGTACTTGTTCGTGAGCACCGAGCCCTGGGCGGCCATCACCGCGGGCGAGGTGAAGTTCTCCGAGGCGATGAGCTGGATCGTCGTGTTCTGACGCTCGACCTCGCGCTCGACGATGTCGGCCAACACCGGGTCGGTTGCCGCAAGGGGGCCGAGAGACGAGGGCGAGCCAGGAGACCGAGCCATGGCCGGAGTCTAGGAGCCGAGCCGCCCGGCCTATGGACGACGGAGCCGCGTTCGTGGACACTGCGGGGGGGGCAGGCTCGCTCGGCCGTCAAATCTTGGGAGTGTGAAATCACCGTGCTGGCGTGGCTTCGTAGCCTCGTGAGCTCGAGTCGGGCCTACCCGGCTCGGGCCGTTGCGGCCCTGTCCGCGGGCGTCTTCGCGCTGGGATCCGTGTGGGCGGTGGTCCGCGGCTCCACGCTCGAGTACCTCGACGAACGCGAGTTCTCGACCCTCGGCCACAACCTGGCCACCACCGGCTCCTACACCCTCGACGGCGTCAACCCGACGGCGTTCCGACCACCACTGTGGCCCTTCCTCCTTTCGCTCGGAGACCTGATCGGCATCGGCGTCGTCGGCTCCCGGATTCTTTCCGTGGCGTGCCTCGCGCTCACCGTGATCGTCGTGTACCGACTCGGCCGGCGCATCGGCGGTGTCGACGCCGGACTGGTCGCGGCGCTGCTCGTCGCCGTCTACCCGCTCATGCTCTACACCTCGACGACGCTGTATCCCGAGGCGCTGGCGCTGCTGGTCGTATCGGTGGGTCTGTGGGCCGTGGTCGAGGCCGGGCTGGAACCGACCCGCAGCGGACGGATCGTCACCTGGTCCGCGCTGGCCGGGGCGAGCTTCGGCGCGTTGGTCCTCACCTCGCCCGGCCACATCGTCGTCGCCGCGCCGGCGGCCGCGTGGCTTCTCTGGCGGCATCGAAGTCGCGTCGGCCTCGCCTCGCTGGCCGTGCTCGTCGTCGTTGCGGTGGCCGCACCCGCGGCCTGGGGCATCCGCAACCACGCGCGGCTCGGCTCGTTCGTGCCCTTCTCGACCAACGGCGGCCAAAACCTCCTGCTGGGCAACAACCCCGGCGCGACCGGCGGCAGCGGCGTGAACGTCGACCTGTCGGAGTACGACCGGGTCATCGATGACCGCGGCCTGGACGAGGTCGAAGCCGACCGGTACCGCCGTAGCACTGCCGTCGCATGGATCGCCGACAACCCCGGCCGGGCCACCACCCTGTACGGCCAGAAGCTCCTCAACTTCTTCAGCTTCCGCAATGAGCTCGCTACCGGGGGACAGCGCTCACTGGCCGTCGACGCGATCAGTGCGGTCAGTTACTACGGCCTGCTCGCGCTGTTCGCGCTCCGGCTCCTGGCTTGGCGCCGGATCCCGCTGCTCCGAGGCGAAGGCCTGCTGAGCGCGACCTACGTCGTCTACGCCGTCGCATCGGCAGTGTTCTTCACCCGGATCCGATTCAGGATGCCGGTCGATCAGCTGCTGATGATCGTCGTGGCGTGCGGCTTCGCCCGGTGGGTCGCGATTCGCCGAGGCGATCGGTCGGAACCGGTCCACGACGCGGGTGCCGAGGCCAAGCCTGCGATCGGCGTCACCCCCGGAGCGACGGTCCGCGAACCACCCCGGACCGCGCCAAGCGCGCCATCCCTACTGCTAGCCTTGACCAGGGCGTCGCGGGGAGTGAACCGAGAGCGGAACACCCAACCGATGCCGAGAGCAGGGGTGACACGAACACCACCGGAGCCGACGGGATCATTCGATCGGTGGTTCGGATCGCGAAGCTCATTCCGGCGCTGGCCCCGGGTCGTGGACCGACTCCCGATCACGACCTGCCCAATCACGAGCTGAGGGATTCGCCGTGGACTTCTTCGATGCGTGCCGAGTACTCATTCGACGCTGGTACGTCGTCCTACCGCTTCTCGTCGTGACCGTGCTCGTCACCGTGGCCGCCTACAGCGCGGCAGCGAGCAACTACACGGCCAGCGGCCAGATCGTGTTGATCGCGCCGACTGGTAACTCTGATCTGACGAGGGTCGACGGCGAGCCGATCCCGAACTGCGAGCTCAACCAGTGGTGCAATACCGGCGGGATCGCGAGCCTCGGCAACATCACCGCCAGGTCGATGCTCGACGAGACCGTCTCCGATGCGATCCTCAACCCGTACCCGGGTGCCTCGTACGAAGTCGGCCTCGATGACGATGACCGCAGCCCCATCATCACCATGGAAGTCACCGCCGCCTCGGCATCCGATGCGCTCACCGTGTTGGACGAAGTCCGTGCCGGAGTCGAGACCGGGCTCTCCACACGTCAGGTCGGCACCGCCGTCCCGTTGAACGCGCTGATCACCAGTGATGAGGTGACGAGGTCGACCGAGGCCAAGGTGCAGGCGGGCGGCAAGCTGCGCGCCGCGGTGGCGGCATTCGGCCTGGGCCTCGCCGTGGTGCTCGGCGGCGCGTTTCTCGCCGAGTCGATCGCGCGCTCGCGCGCCGTGCGGGCCGAGACGCTGCTCGATCGCATCGCCCTCTCCGACGGCACGGGCGAGCCGCCCGCACGCGCCGCCGCCGTCGGGGCCACACGAGCCAGGCCGGCAAGCGCTCCCGATCCCGAGACCAAACCCGAGACCCACGCGTCCGCCTCCAAGTCAGCCTCCGCGGCGAAGCCGGGCAAGACCGCCGAGCCCGGTTCGACCAAGGAGACCTCGCGCTCACCGTCGAGTGACGCGAAGACACCGTCCGCGCCAACTCGCCGCTCCGGACGAGTGGGCCCCTAGCGAAGCGACGCCCCGTGGCGACCCGACTCGACTCTCCTGCGGCGGCGACACCACACGCCCGCGGTGCGCGTCCAAATGCGCGCGCGTTCGACGCCGTCAGCCTGCTGGTGCTCATCGCGATCCTGCGGGTGGCGCTGCCGTCACGACTCGTCTTCGAGCCGCTCGGTGGTGCCGGCACCCCCGCGTCGATCCTCGGGATCGTCGCGCTCGTGTGGTGGATCTACGCCCGGATCGTGCCGGGTAGCGGCCTCGCCCGCGGCCGCCAACCCGTCAGGATCGCGTTGGCGATCTTCCTCACCGCCGCGATCATCAGCTACATCCTCGCATTCACGGGGCGATTCATTCAGACCAACGAAGTCAACAACGCCGACCGAACCCTGATCGGATTCGCGTCGATGGCGGGCATCGCGCTGCTGTGCGCCGACGGCATCGAGTCGATCGCCCGCCTCAACACCCTGCTGAAGTGGCTCTTCGGGCTCAGCGGGCTCCTCGCGTTCTTCGGGCTCGTGCAGTTCTTCACCGGCTTCGACATCGCGACCGTCATGCAGGTGCCCGGCCTCACCGAGAACTTCGGCATCGATGACAACGTGGCCCGGTCGCTGTTCCGTCGGATCTCGGTCACCGCAGCGCACCCGATCGAGTTCGGAGTGTTCCTCGCGTGCATATGGCCGCTCGCCGTCCACTACGCGTTGTGGTCGCGCAACCGATCCCAACAGACGGTCCGCTGGTTCGCGGTCGCGATGATCAGCGTCGCGCTCATGATGACGCTGTCTCGCTCGGCCATCCTCGGTGTGGGGGTCGCCGGGATCGTGATCATCGCGCCGTGGAGCTGGCGCCGGCGGGTGAACGCGCTCGCAGTGATCGTGATCTTCACCGCGAGCATGCGCCTGTTCGTTCCCGGCCTGGTCGGGACCCTTCGCGGCCTCTTCCTCCAAGTCCAGAGCGACTCGAGCTTCCAGGCCCGTACCGACCGCTACCCGGCCGCGTTCGGCTTCATCCACGACTCACCCTGGTTCGGTCGCGGGGTCGGGACCCTCTTGCCCGAGAACCTCTACCCGGTCGTCCCACTCGACAATCAGCTCCTGGCCACGACCATCGAGATCGGCCTCGTCGGCCTCGTCGCGTTGGTCACGATGTTCGTGATCGGCATCGCCACCGCACGTGGGGCCCGACGGCGCGCCACCGAGACCGAGACCAAGGAGCTGGCTCAGGCGCTCGCCGCGTCCCTCGCGGCCTGCTTCGTGTCCTTCGCGACATTCGACGCGGCGGCGTATCCGATGGTCATCGGCGCGTTCGCGTTCGCGCTCGGGTGCGCCGGCGCGCTCTGGCGGCTCACGGGTGAGGACCGACGCCGGCGGGCGTCACTTCATTGAGCTCGCCGGGCAGTCCGACCGACTCGACGCCTGACCCCCCCGACGATGGAGCGGGCCTCGACCGCCTGGTCAGATCCGGTCTGGCCTGGAGCCTGGCCAACAACGCCGTCGAACGTGTTGTCACGCTCGCGTCCGGGATCGCACTGGCGCGCATCCTCGACCCGAAGGACTACGGCGTCTTCGCGGTCGCGCTCACGGCAATGCTGTTCCTGATGTCGTTGAACGACATCGGACTGAGCCAGGCGCTCGTGCGGTGGCCGGGCTCGCTCGACCGCGTCGGACCGACAGCCACGACACTGATCTTCAGCTGGAGCGTGGTGCTCTGTGGCGCGTTCATGCTGGCCGCCGCGCCATTCGCCAACGTCATGGGCGCGCCGGGCGCGGCCCCGATCGTGCGATTGATGGCACTGGCACTGGTCATCGACGGCGTGGGCGCCGTCCCCACCGCCGCGATCACCCGCGGGCTGCATCAGAACCGCCGAACGCTCGCCGAGTTCGGTGCCGCCCTGGTGGGGACGCCGCTCACCATCGGATTGGCCATCGGAGGGCTCGGGGCCTGGAGTCTGGCCTGGGGCCAGATCGTGAAGAACGTCATCGCTACCACCGCCATGATCATCGTCGCGCCCCGCCGATACCGTCCGGGTTGGGACAGCACCCACGCGCGAGAGCTCCTGCGTCACGGCCTGCCCATCGCCGCGACGACCCTGGTGTCGTTCGGGCTGCTCAACGCCGATTACCTCGTCGTCGGCAACATGCTGGGCGCGACCGCGCTGGGTCTCTACGTGTTCGCGTTCAACCTGTCGAGCTTCCCCGTGACGGTGTTCATCAACGCCGTGCGACGCGTGTCGCTCGCCGGCTTCGCCCGGCTCCACCACGGGGGCGAGGGGCTCCGCCGGGGCTTTACCCGGGCCTTCGCGCTCACGGTCGCGGCGGTCGTACCGATCTCGGTGCTCATCGCGGTGCTGGCCCCGGAGCTCGTCGACTTCGTCTACGGCTCGAAATGGAGTGGCGCGATCGATGTGCTGCGGCTGCTTGCCATCCTCGGTGGCGTGCGTGCCGTCCTCGACCTGTCGTCCGACCTCCTCATCGCGGTGGGCCGCGCGCGCTGGACCCTCGTGATCCACGGTGGCTGGCTCGTCCTCCTGGTCCCCGGGCTCGTTGGTGGGGCCAAGCTCGCGGGGATCGAGGGCGTCGGTGCGGCGCACCTCGCCGTCGCGCTCGTCGCCGTCCTGCCGATCTACGTCGTGGCGCTCCGTCGCAGTGGCATGGCCGTCGGAGACATCGGCCGCCTCTGCATACGGCCCCTCCTCGGTGGCGTGGCGCTCGCCGCGGTCGCGCTGGCCGCTCGAGCGGTGATCAGCGGCTCGTTCGCCACCCTCGCCGTCGGGGCCGGCGCTTCGATGCTCGCGTACCTCACAATCGTGAGCCCGATGCGCCGCCTCGCGCGCACCACGCCCACTGATCCTGCACCGGCAGGGACGTGATGTGACCGGGCCCTCGATACCAGGCCTGCATCCGGCCCGCCTCGCCCGCCACGTCCGGCGCGCGATCGCGGACTGTGACCTCGACCTCACCGGCTTGGTCGTGCTCACCGAAGCGGGCACGGGTGCCTACCGAATCACGCCCGCCATCGCAGCGACCGCGGGAGCGTCCCGCGTGATCGCACTCACCCGGGACACCGCCTACGGCCGCGCGTCCGACGTCGTCCGCGAAACGGCCGAGCTCGCCTCCGAGCTCGGCGTAGCCGACCGGATCGACATCAGGACGGACCGCACGGCCGAGGCGTTCGGCCTCGCCGATATCGTGACGAACTCGGGTCATGTCCGTCCTCTCGATACGCAGACCGCGGCGTGGATACGCCCCGACGCGGTCGTGTCGCTCATGTTCGAGGCCTGGGAGCTCGACGCGGCTCGCGGTGACCTGGATCTCGAGGCGCTGCGCGCGCGAGGCGTTCGTCTCGCGGGCACGAACGAGCGCCACCCGCACGTCGACGTCTTCTCCTTCCTCGGACAGAAGGCGGTACAACAGCTCATCGACGCCGGCGTCGGCGCGCGGCACAGCCACGTGCTGGTCGTGTGCGACAACCCGTTCGCGACCTACCTGGTCGACGGCCTGCGCGCGGCCGGTACCAACGTCTCGCTCGCCGACCGGCCCCCCGCCTCGTTCGACCCGAACCTCGATGCCGTGCTCGTGGCGCTCCGGCCGACCGGCGGGCCCGTCTTCGGCGGTGCCGAGGCAACTGGCCTGACGCGCGCCGCGCCGGGTGCGGTGCTCCTCCAATACTGGGGAGACGTCGACCGCCGCGCCTGCGCCGAGGTCGGCCTGGCCTGCTGGCCGCCGGAGGCCCCAGGCTCCGGCCACATGGGCATCCTGCCGTCCGCAGTGGGGCCGGAACCGATCCTCCGGCTCCAGACCGGCGGCCTCAAGGTCGGCCAGGTACTCCTGACGGACCCCGCCGACCGAACCAACGCCGACCGCGAGTACCTCGATGAGCTCTGATCCACCGATCGGGCCGACGACGACGGTCACCGAGCTGTACGACACCTTGAACTCAGTCTCGCAGCGCCTGATCGCCAACGCGGTAGAACGTGCCCTCGCGGGCGATCCGGGGACGGAACAGGACGAGGCCGCCGCGAGCTATTCCTGCACCCGTGTCCCCGATGACGGTGAGATCGACTGGTCGGCGTCGACCGCCGCCGCGTTCAGGCTCGTCCGCGCGCTGGCTCCACCGTTTCCCGGCGCGTTCACCTGGGTCGGACTCAAACGACTCTGGATCCTCGACGCGGCGCCAGCACCCGATCCGCCCGACTGGGTCGGTCGCCTCCGGGCGACCATGACGGGATCGCCGGGCTGAGCCACCGATTCACTCGCCTCAGGCGTCGCGCTCGAGGCCGGTGGCCTCGTCGATGAGGCGATAGCAGAGCCCACACGAGCACGTCAGCGCTCGGTCCAGGCGGAGTCCGCATTCGCACACCCAGTCGATGCGACGCGCCGGATTCCCGAGGACGAGCGCGTGCGCGGGCACGGGTCGCGTGACCACCGAACCCGCGCCGATCATGGCGTAGCGGCCGACCGTGTTGCCACACACGACAGTCGCGTTGGCCCCGATGGAGGCTCCCCGACGGACGAGCGTCGCCTCGAGCTCCCCAGGGGACTTGCGCACGTGGGCTCTCGGGACCAGGTCATTCGTGAACACCATCGCCGGTCCGAGGAACACGTCATCTTCGACGGTCACCCCATCCCAGATCAACACGTTGTTCTTCACCGTGACGCGGTCGCCGACGCGCGCGCCGCCCTCGATGAACACATGGTCACACAGGTTGCAGTCCGTTCCGACCACCGCGCCCGCGAGTACGTGGGCGAACGCCCAGACCCGAGTCCGGGGGCCGACCGCATCGCTCTCGCACAGCGCCTGCGGATGCACGAGGGGCGCGTCGTCGCTCATGGACGAGCCTCACGGACCGTGTCCGCGACGCGCTCCTGCTGAGCGTCGGTGATGCCCGGGTAGATCGGCAGCGAGAGCATCCGGGCTGCGGCGCGCTCGGTGTGCGGGAACGCACCGGCCGCGTAGCCCAGATCCGAGAACGCGCCGTGCAGGTGCACCGGAATCGGATAGTGGATTCCTGCGCCGATCCCCGCGTCGAGGAGGCGACCGAGGACCTCGTCCCGGCCGTCGAGCTCGACGACATACAGGTGCCATACGGGTTCGTTGCCGGGCAGGACACGCGGTGTCGTCACGCCGTCGACGTCCGCAAGCAGGGCGGTGTAACGGTCCGCGGCGGCACGGCGGAGCCCATTCCATCGGTCGAGACGACGGAGCTTGGCGCGCAGCACGACCGCTTGGAGACCGTCGAGTCGGCTGTTGAAGCCGAGCTCGTCGTGGCGGTACTTCACGGTGCTGCCGTGATCCCGCAGCAGGCGTGCTCGACGCGCGGTCTCTTCGTCCGCGGTGAGGACCGCGCCCGCGTCCCCGTAGGCGCCGAGGTTCTTACCCGGGTAGAAGCTCGTCGCGGCGGCCGAGCCCCAGGCGCCGGCTCGACGCCCGTTCCGGCTCGCGCCCTGGGCCTGGGCCGCGTCTTCGACCACGACGAGATCATGGCGATCAGCGACCGTGGCCAGATCCTCCATCGCCGCGAGCTGGCCGAACAGGTGCACGGGGATCAGCGCCCGGGTCTCGGCGGTCACCGCCGCGGCCACCGCGTCGACATCGATGAGGTACGACTCGGGGTCACAGTCCACCAGGCTCGGCCGCGCACCGGCTCGGACGACGGCCTCGGCGGTAGCGACGAAGGTGTTGGCGGGCAGGATCACCTCGTCGCCCGGACCGACGTCGAGCGCGCGCAACGCGAACTCGAGCGCGTCGGTGCCGTTGCCGACCCCGATGCATGCGCCCGCGCCGCAGTACCGAGCGAACTCGGACTCGAACTCGGCCACCTCGGCGCCGAGGATGAAGGCGCCGGTGGCCACGATCTGACGCCACCCGGCGTCCACCTCCTCGGCGATCTCGGCGTGCTGGTAGTGGAGGTCGACGAACGGGATCAGCGCCGCCTCCGATGCATCGGTTGGCGACGACGTCATCGTGCTGCCTCCCCCACGGTCTCCTCGGGCCGGGATTCGGAGCCGGTGGTCACGGCATCAGCCGGCGCAGGGGGGCCTTGACCCGCTCCGGCAGCTGGGTAGCCAGCGCGATCGGCAGGAAGCGCACGGTCGTCCACGTCTTGGGGCTCCGTGGCGCCCGCTCGACGACCTCGCGGTAGATCGACTCGAGGTGCTTCGCCGCCGCCGGGACGCTGTAGCGCTCGACGACGAGGGCTCGGGACTCGGCGGCGACGGTGGGGATGGCCGGGTCATCGAGGACCTGTTCCATCTGGCGCGCGAGCCGCGCGGCCGCGTCGCCGCCCGCCGGGCCGGGTCCGATTCCGTAGTAGCCCTGCTCGGCGAAGAGCGGTCGGGTCGTGGCGTCGAAGACCTCGGAGAAGCCCTGCTCGCCGAGCACGATGGTCGGCTTCCCGAACGCGAGACCGCGAATCGCCGAGCTGCCCATTCCGAGCATCACCTCGGCGGCGGCGTATGCAGGACGAGGATCCTGCAGCGGGCCGGTCATCACGATGGCGCGCCGGCCGAGCCGAGCGTTCACGCCTTCGGCCTGGCTGGCGACAGACGCCTCGGCGGTGCCGCCACCCACGATGACCAGCCGGACGGCACGCGCGGGGGCCAGGAGCTCAACCGCGCGGATCGCGTCACGCATGCTCTCGAGCTTCATGCTCTCCACGATCCGCGACACGATCACGAAGCGCGCCGCGCTGTCGTCGGTCAGGTCGTGGGCACGAATGAACGGCATCGGGTCGACGATTCCAGGATCGTCCCGATCGGTGTCGACCGGAGGCTCGAGTCGCCAGACCGGTGCCGACATGATCGCCCGACTCCCGTCGACGATCTGTTGCGTCGAGGCCGTCAGCGGAACCTCGGGCGGGATCGAGCGCAGGGGCTCCATCATCATGTTGGTCCCGAGCATCGGAAGTCCTGAACGGTGCGCCGCGCTGTAGTACGCGTCGAGGATCTGCTGCCATTCCCAGACGTGGAGAAGGTCGGGACGGACGCGCCGCACGGCGTCATCGAGCGCCCGCGTCATCCGAGGCGAGGGGTGCACCCGACCTGGTTCGGGCGCCTCGATGAGCGCAAGGTCGTGGGCGCGCGCCAGCTCGGCCGACCGTCCGGGGGTTGCGAACAACGTGACCTCGTGGCCGAACCGGTCGCGGATCTCGGCCGCGAGGTCAACGGTGTTCGTCTGGCTGCCACCCATCTCGAGCCGGTGCCCGAACACCAGGATCCTCATGACGCGTGACCGAGGCGATCAGCAGACGCGGTGCGCACGGCCTCGACAACCCGGCCCTGCTGCGCGTCGGACATCTCGTGGAACAGCGGCAGGATGATCGACTCACGGGAGAGGCGTTCGGTGACCGGCAGATCTGCTTCGAGCTGCCGGTATGGGAGCTCGAGGTGCGTGGCCATGATCCCCCGCCGGGCCGAGATCCCGCGGTCCGCCAGATACTGGAGCAGCTCGTCACGCGGCATCGCGAACTCCGCCGCAAGCTCGATCCAGAACGATTGGTAGTTCGTCTCGCCGTAGGGCGGATCGGCGGCGATGCCCGCGAGCGGGAGCTCGGACAACCCCTCCCGATAGGCCGCCGCGAGCGCGCGCCGACGGGCGATGATCTCGTCGAGCCGGCCGAGCTGTACCAGCCCGATCGCCGCCTGGATGTCGGTCATCCGGTAGTTGAATCCGACCTCGTCGTAGTGCTCGAAGACGACCTCACGGCGACCGTGGCGGTCAGCCGCGGCCACCGACATCCCGTGTTCACGAAGCCGGCGAGCACGTTCGGCCCCCTCGGCGCGGTCCAGCGTGAGCATGCCGCCCTCGCCGGTCGTGATGATCTTTCGGGGGTGGAACGAAAACGCGGCGAACGGCGCGTCGGTGCCCACCGGACGTCCTCGTAGCGTCGAACCGACGGCGCACGCTGCGTCTTCGATCACCTCGATCCCGAACGGGTCGCATACCGCCCGCACGGCGATCACGTCGGCGGGAGTGCCCACCTGGTGCACGAGAATCACGGCACGGGTCGTGTCGGTACGCACCCGGTCGATCGTCTCGGGGGTGAGGTTCAACGTGGTCGCATCGACGTCGGCGAAGATCGGCGTGGCGCCGACATAGCGCACGACGTTGGCGGTCGCGATGAACGACAGGGAAGGCACGATGACGTCGTCGCCCGGGCCGATACCGGCAAGGACGAGCGCGAGATGCAATGCGGTCGTGCACGACGAGAGGGCAACACCATGCGGCGCACCAACGCGATCGGCGAAGGCCTTCTCGAATTCGGCAACGCGCGGACCCTGGGCGACCCAGCCCGACGTGACCGTCTCGGCCGCGGCCGCGGCCTCCTCGGGCCCGAGCCACGGTCGCATGACCGGGATCAGAGCAGTATCCGTGGGGACACTCACGTCGAGGCTCCACCAGGCGACGCCGCCGCGGGCTCGGATTCCCACCACTCCACGAGACGGGCCAGACCTTCGTCCAGCGACACCTCGGCGGTGAAGCCGAGCTCGTCTCGGGCGCGGGATGTGTCGGCGAGTCGGCGCGAGACGGCGTTGACCTTGCGCTCGGGTCCGTACTCGGGCTCGAGATCCGAATGCATCACGCGCAGGAGCGCGTGGGCGAGTTCATTGAGGCTCGTCTCGACGCCGCTGGCGACGTTGTACACCCGATCGGTGACGGCCGACTCCGCAGCCAACACGTTGGCGCGGGCGATGTCGTCGACGTAGACGAAGTCCATGGTCTGGGTGCCGTCGCCGAGGATCAGGGGAGGTAGCCCCGCGCGGATCCGGTCCATCCACCGGACCAGCACCTCGGTGTAAACGCCGTGGATGTCCATGCGAGCGCCGTACACGTTGAAGTACCGCAGCGCCACGTAGTCGAGTCCGTACATGTCGTGGAAGCTCCGCAGCATGCCCTCGTTGAAGGCCTTGGCCGCGCCGTAGAACGTCCGGTTGGCGTACGGATGATGGTCCTCGTCGGTCGGGAAGGCCGCGGCCAACCCGTACACCGACGCCGAGGACGACGCTACGACCTTGGTCACCTTGGCTTCCAGCGCAGCCTCGAGCACGTTGTAGGTCGCGTCGACGAGCACTTCGAGCGCGAGGCGGGGCTCCTCGGCACACTGGGTGATCCGGATCGCCGCGAGATGGAAGCAGACGTCGATCCCCTCCATCACCTCCCGAACGAGCGAGGTGTCGCGCAGGTCGCCCTCGACCATGGTGATCGGCCCACGGGCGATCGCCGAGTCGAGGTTGGTCATCCGGCCCCGCACCAGATTGTCGACCACGACGATCTCGGCCGGATGCCGGTCGACGAGCTGATCCGCAATGGTGGAGCCGATCAGCCCGGCACCGCCGGTGATCAGCACGCGCTTGCCTTCGATCATCGTCCACCTTCGAGGGGTACGGCCGCGCCGTCGTCGGCGAGGCTCTGCGAGGCCGCTTCGAGGATCTCGAGCACCCGGAGCCCCGCCGCACCGTCGGTGAGGGGTACCCGGTGCTCACGGATCGCCCCGGCGAACTCGCCCACCACGGCGCGCAAGGCCTCGAACTCGGGCAGCGCCGGCGCGACGAGATCACCGACGCGGTAGGCGATCAGAGCCTCGTGGCGCGCCTCGGTGGATGCCGAATCCGCCCTCAGGTCGACGCCCTTGTCGAACATCGAGAGCCGCTGCGTGGGGTGCAGGTCGTCCCAGACGACCATCCGGGAGGACCCGCCCACAATCATCGTGCGGATCTTCGTGGGGCTCAACCAATTGACGTGGGTATGCGCGATCGCATTGCCGTCGAGCGGGAGCGCGAGATATCCGACACACGCCTTGCCCGAGCCGATCGGGTCGGCGCCCTGCGCCGCGACCGCGTGCGGCCGGCGGTCGGCAGGAAGAATGAAATCGAGGATCGAGAGGTCGTGTGGAGCCAGATCCCAGAACACGTCGACGTCGGGCTGGATCAACCCGAGGTTGATGCGGACCGAGTCGACGTACTGGATGTCACCCAGCTGGCCCCCGGCGACGAGCTCTCGGATGCGCGCCACGGCGGGCGTGTAGCAGTACGTGTGATCGCACATCAGCACGACGCCGGCTGCGGCGGCACGGTCGACGAGCTCGCGCCCCTCGACCACCGTCGGTGCGAGAGGCTTCTCCACCAGCACGTGCTTGCCGGCGTCGAAACAGGCCCCCGCCACCGAGACATGGGTACCCGCCGGGGTCGCCACCGCGACGGCTTCGACCTGCGGGTCGTCGAGGACCTCCTCCAACGAGGTCGTGAGGCGAAGCGTGCTGTAGCGACCTACCGCGAGGCGGGCGCGCTCGATGTCCAGGTCGCAGACCCAACGCAGATCGCACGCGTCGTGAGCGGAGAAGTTTCGAACCAGGTTGGGGCCCCAATACCCGGCCCCGACCACGGCCACGCCGACTGGTTTTCTGTCGGCCGGTTTCGTATCGGTCACGAGCACAGCCTAGGAGCGTGGGTCGGAACCGGCCAACGAGCCTGACCCGCCGCTTGTTCTGGTCGAGATGGTCATGACTGGCGTTCCTCTCGGTCGGTGCGCGGCGGTCGGGGGCTGCTCGGGAGGGTGCCGCGCCAGCGCGCGGTCCAT
>DASRPD010000023.1:0-13947 GCA_035646535.1 Acidimicrobiia bacterium | reverse complement strand
GCCCAGGCCCGCCCTCCGGCCGAGTCGTAGGGAAGACCCTGGGCCATGAGCAGCGCACCGAGGTTGGCGTAGCCCAGCCCGAGCTGGCGGAACTTGCGGCTGTTCTCGGCAATCGGTTCGGTTGGGTAGTCGGCGTTGCCGACGATGATCTCCTGTGCGGTGAACATGACGTCGACCGTGTGGCGGAATCCCTCCACGTCGAAGCCGGTCTCGTCGCTCAGGTACTCGAGCAAGTTGATGCTCGCCAGGTTGCAGGCCGAGTTATCCAGGTGCATATATTCTGAACATGGGTTACTCGCGTTGATCCGGCCCGTGTTCGACGACGTGTGCCAGCGGTTGATCGTCGTGTCGAACTGCATGCCGGGGTCCGCGCACTCCCACGCGGCCTGGGAGATCTGACCCATGAGCTCGCGCGCCTTGACCGTGCGGATCGGCTCACCGGTGGTGACGGCCTTCAGGTGCCAGTCACGGTCGTCGACCACGGCCTGCATGAAGTCGTCGGTGACGCGCACCGAGTTGTTCGCGTTCTGGTACTGGATCGAGTAGCTGTCCGACCCGTCGAGATCCATGTCGAAGCCGGCGTCGCGGAGTACCCGGGCCTTCTGCTCCTCGCGGGACTTGCACCAGATGAACTCCTCGACATCGGGATGATCCACGTCGAGGATGACCATCTTGGCGGCACGGCGGGTCTTGCCCCCCGACTTGATGGTGCCGGCCGACGCGTCGGCGCCGCGCATGAAGCTCACCGGGCCGCTCGCGGTGCCGCCGCCCTTCAGGTGCTCCGCCGACGACCGGATCCCGCTCAGGTTGGTGCCCGCGCCGGAACCCCCCTTGAAGATCACCCCCTCTTCTCGGTACCAGTTGAGGATGCCGTCCATCGTGTCTTCGACCGCGAGGATGAAGCACGCTGAGCCCTGCGCGGGCACGCCCGGAACGCCGATGTTGAACCACACCGGCGAGTTGAACGCGGCGCGCTGGTGGACCATGACGTGCTTGAGCTCGTTGCGGAACGCGTCGGCCTCGTCATCGTCGACGAAGTAGCCGTCGGCAACGCCCCAGTCGCTGATCGTGTCGGCGATGCGGTCGATCACCTGGCGCAGCGACGTCTCACGCTCGTCGGTGCCGGGGGTGCCGCGGAAGTACTTCTGGGCCACGATGTTGGTCGCATTCTGCGACCACGACACGGGGAACTCGACGTCGGGCTGGTGGAACGCGTCGGTGCCATCCTTGTGGTTCTGGATGCGCGCGTCGCGCCGCTCCCACTCCACCGAGTCATAAGGATCGGCACCCGGGGTGGTGAAATGCCGTCGGATCCCGATCCTGTACTCGTCGGTGTCGTGCGCCGTCCCCTGCTCCGCCGTCGTCATGGGTGAGTGTCTCCCCCGGTCGTATCCCCTGGAAGGGGTTGTGGTCTCACTCGCTCCGCACGAGTGAACCACAACATGTTGTGGTCGCTGCCGTCCTGGCCGCGAGATGATGGGTAATTACAACACCGTAGTTCACCCACGTCAACGGTGAATGTCAGGTCCGTGGGGACGAGCGACGGCGCTTCGGGGCGGTCGTTTTCGTGAGCAATCCGACCTCTCGTTCGAAATCACTCACGTCCTCGAAGCCCTTGTAGACCGACGCGAATCGCAGGTAGGACACCGGATCGAGCGTCCGCAGCCGCTCCAGCACCGCCAGGCCCACCTGGTCGGAGCCAACCTCGAGCCCGACCCCGCGCAGCTCCTCTTCGACCTCGGCGGCCAGCGCCTCGATCGTGTCGGGCTCGACCGGTCGGTTGACCGCGGCGCGGGCGATCCCGGCGGTGACCTTCGCTCGATCGAACGGGTCCTTCTGCCCGGAGCGCTTGACCACGAGCAGGGGCAGCTCCTCGAGCCGCTCGTACGTGGTGAATCGGCGGCTGCACACGAGACATTCGCGGCGACGCCGGATCGCCGCGTCCTCCTCGGTGAGGCGCGAATCGACCACCTTGTCATCAGCGGCACGGCAGTATGGACAACGCACGAGTCCACCGTAACTGCCTCCACCGCCCGTCGGGGCCGACCCGGGCCGAGTGCCGGACTACTGCGGCAGCTCGATCCGCTCGCCGGCGACCAGGTCAGAGCCGCCGCGCGCGGCCACGAGATCGTCCACCAGGGGTCGCGGGTCCGCGCCCGGGGCCAGGCGCTCGACGATCGACCACAACGTGTCACCCTCGGTGACGACGTGCTCAGTGGTCGGCGGACGGCGCTCGGAGGTCGCGAGGGGTGTACCCCCGAGCGCCGTTGCCGCCTTCCCCGCCACGACCACCAACCCGATCGCCATCACTGCGACGGCGAGACGCCGACGCCAGTACGTGGCCTGTGTGGTCCGAGGTGAGCGCCGAACGACGGCGCGAGGCTCGTCGACCAGCACGAGGTGCGGCCGCGCGGGGGCGCGGCAGTCATCCTCGTACTCGAACCGGGGTGTGGTCATGACGGCGGCCATGCGAACTCCTTGGATATTTGACCGGTGGGGATATTTGACCGGTGGACATGGTGTGGGGATGTTGGCGGTACCGAAGTGGCTCGGCACCGAGAGCAGTGGAACACGAGGGTGGGACAGTCACCTTCCGTGACGTTCTCGACGCTTGGTCACGCCCGGTCACACCCGGTCATGCCCTGCGTGACGCCGGCCCGAACGCCTGTTCGCTCAGCCAACCACGAACAGTCGTTCGGGTCAAGGACTTTTTCGAACAGGTGTTTGCCCCGAACGCATGCTCGTGTTACGTTCGCTCGAACCGCCCGGAGCACCAGTCCAGCCGGACCACCCGGACCGAGCGGTTCCATTCAGCAGGGTTCCATCCAGGAGGTATCCGCATGGCCCCCAAGACCACCTCGGCGAAATCGAGTGCAGCCCGCCGTGGCCGTACGGTTCCCACGCCGGGGGCGCAGCCGGCGAGCCTGACCGATCGCCAGCGCCAGGTGCTCGAATACATCGACACCGAGGTCCGCCACCGGGGCTACCCCCCGAGCGTGCGTGAGATCGGCGAGGCCATCGGCCTGTCGTCCAGCTCGACCGTGCACGCGCACCTCGCCGCCCTCGAGTCCAAGGGCTACCTCCGTCGTGACCCGACCAAGCCCCGGGCGATCGAGGTGTGCTTCGATCCCGAGTCGGGGGCCACGGTGGACCGCCGTCCCGTGCGCCACGTGCCCCTCGTCGGGGACGTCGCCGCCGGAACCGGCGTCCTCGCGGCCGAGAACGTCGAGGAGACGCTCCCCCTCCCCGAGGACTTCACCGGCGACGGCCAGCTGTTCATGGTGCGGGTCCGGGGCGATTCCATGATCGAGGCCGGCATCTTCGACGGGGACTTCATCGTCGTGCGCCAGCAACCCAGCGCCGATCCCGGCGACACCGTCGTCGCGGGGATTCCCGGCGACGAGGCCACGGTCAAGACGTTCGTGCGCCGCAAGAACAAGATCGTGCTGCGGCCCGAGAACTCCGCGCTCGAGGAGATGGTGTTCGATCCGAGCGATGTCACGATCTACGGCCGCGTTGTGACGGTGCTCCGCCGGCTGTGACGCACCGGTGACCGTCCGGCCCGGGTCGACGTCGCCACCCTCGGCGCCCGGCGGTCGCGTCGAGCCGGCCTCGTCGTTCGCCGGTTCGGACGGGCTCAGCGGATCCCGAGGAACTCGGCGAGCACCGCGTGGCAGCCTTCGACCGCCTCCCGGGTGATGAACTCACCCGGAGTGTGGGCGATCTCGGGATCGCCCGGCCCGAAGTTGAGCGCGGCGATCCCATGGGCGGCGAAACGCGCCACGTCGGTCCAACCGAGCTTGGGCCGCACAGCCAGGTCGAGCGTGCCGATGAACTCGGCGACGAGCGGGTTCATGAGGTTGGGTGACGCCCCCGGTGAAGCGCCCAGCACCTCGATCCGATCCGCGTCCTCCAGCAGCGCCTCGGTCTGCTCGCGGGCCTCGTCGATCGAGTACTTCGGCGCGAAGCGCCGGTTCACCACGAGCGAGCAGGCGTCGGGCACGACGTTGTTGGCGACCCCACCGTCGATCCGCACCGCCAGGAGCGACTCTCGGAACGAGAGCCCGTCGACCGACACGGTGTCTGCTTCGTGCTCCGCCAGGCGCGCCAGCGTGGCGGCCGCCCGGTGGATGGCGTTGCGGCCCATCCAGGGCCGGGCCGAGTGCGCCCGATCGCCCTCGAAGACGGCCCGAAGGTGCAGCGTCCCCTGACAGCCCGCCTCGACCCACCCGCCGGTCGGCTCGAGGAGGATCGCGAGGTCCCCGGCGACAAGCTCGGGCGCCTCGGCGAACAACCGACGGAGGCCGTTGAACTCCTCGGCGACCTCCTCGCCCTCGTAGAAGACCAGCGTCACGTCGAAGCGCGACTCGGCGGCACGCTCGGCCAGCTCGAGCAGGACGGCGAGACCGCCCTTCATGTCGGCGGCGCCGAGCCCGAACAGCGTGTCGCCCTCGATGCGGGGGGTCGCGTTGTCGTCCGGCGGAACGGTGTCGAGGTGGCCGCCGACGACGATCCGCCGTTGCCGACCGGCATTGGTTCGGGCCACGAGATTGTCACCGAGGCGGGTCAGCTCGAGGCCGGATGCCCGGCGGCCCAACTGGCCCTCGACGTGGGCGGCGAGCGCGGTCTCGTGATGGCTCTCCGACGGGATCGCGATGAGCTCGGCGGCGCGAGCCAGGAGGTCCGTCGCGGCCATCAGGTGGTCGCGCCACCTTCGCGCAGGACGTCGTTGAGCCTCGCCTTGTCGTGGCGGGCACCCGGCTCGAGCCGCTTCACGACCAGCAGGCAGGCCAAGCCGAACTCGCCGCCGGGGAACGACCGTGGTCGCGTCGCCGAGACGGCCACGCACCAGTCCGGCACGACACCGCGGCTCAGCTCCTCGCCGGTCTCGGCGTCGATGACGGGGATCGTGTCGCTGAGGATGCAACCCGCGCCGAGCACGGCGCCGTTGCCGACGCGGGCGCCTTGGACGATCATGCAACGCGACCCGATCATCGTGTCGTCGCCGATGACGACCGGCGCGGCCTGCGGGGGCTCCAAGACCCCGCCGATGCCGACGCCGCCGGAGAGGTGGACGCGCTCACCGATCTGCGCGCACGAACCGACCGTCGCCCAGGTGTCGATCATCGTGTCGGTGCCGACGTACGCGCCGATGTTGACGTAGCTCGGCATCATGACGACGCCGGGGGCCAGGTGCGAACCCCAACGCGCCGAGGCTCCGGGGACGACCCGAACCCGGGCGGCTTCGTAGTCGCGCTTGAGCGGGATCTTGTCCCGGTACTGGAACGGTCCCACCTCCTCGACGCTCATCGACCTGAGACGGAAGAGCAACAGGATCGCCTGTTTGAGCCACTGATGGACGACGACCTCGCCGTCGACGACCTCCGCAACGCGCTCCGCGCCGGAGTCGAGCAGGTCGATGGCGGCGCGCACCACGACCTCGGCCTCACCGAGGGGCAGCACCGCCTCGAGGTTGTCACGCCCGTTCCACAGGGCCGTGATCGTCGGTTCGAGGTCACTCACCGGGTGTGTGCTCCGTTCCTTGGTCGTTTGTGCATCGGTCTCGCGTGGTCGAGCGTTCAGGCTGCGCCGGCAGCGGATCGGGTGAGCCGATCGAGCGCCAGCTCGAGCCGGTCGATCGGTTGGGTCAGCGAGAGTCGGACGTGATCTGCACCCCCGGGCCCGTAGAGATCTCCCGGCGCGACGAGCGTGCCCGCCTCGGCCAGACGACCCGCGAGCTCCCAACCATCGTCGGTACCCTCGGCGCCGCGCAGCCACAGGTAGAAGGTGGACGGGCCGCCGTCGTGCAGGAAGCCGAGGGGATCGAGCCCGTCGAGGACCAGCGCCCGGCGTTGCGCGTAGCGAGCCCGCTGCGCATCGACGTGCGCGTCGTCACCCAGCGCGGCCGCCGCCGCGGCCTGCACTGGTGCGGGCACCATCAAACCGGCGTGCTTGCGGACCTCACCGAGGTAGCCCACGAGCTCAGGATCCCCCGCCACGAAACCGGCGCGCAGGCCGGCCATGTTGGACCGCTTCGACAGCGAGTGGACCGCGAGCACACCGTCGGCACCGGCGTGCAGCACGGTGGCCGGCACTCCGGGTGTGCCATCGGCATCGAACGTGAACTCGGCGTAGCACTCGTCGCTCGCCACGACGATGCCGCGGGCCCGGGCCCACGCGACCGCGTCCTGCACACGCGCCGCACCCATCGTCGCTCCGGTGGGGTTCGCGGGCTCGTTCAGCCACAGGATGAGGGCCCGCTGCGCGTCGTCGGGTGCGACGCGCGACAGATCGAGTCGCCAATCCGTATCGACCGGAACGGCCACCGCCCGAAGACCCGCGAGCTGGGCGCCCATGTCGTACGTCGGATACGAGACCGCCGGGTACAGGATCGTGTCGCGCGTCGGGTTGCGCAGGTGCAACAACTTGGGGAGCGAGGCGACCATCTCCTTGGTACCGATGCAGGCGATGACGTCGTCGGCACCGATGGTGACGCCGAAGCGTCGGTCGATCCAGCCGGCCGCCGCCTCACGCAGAGCCGGTGACCCGATCGAGGGCGGGTAGCCGGTCGCTGCCGGCGCTGATTCCACCAGGGCACGCCGCGCCACCTCGGGCAGAGGGTCGATCGGGGTGCCCACGGAGCAGTCCACCACTCCGCCGGGTCGTGCGTCCGCCAGCCGACGCAAAACCACGAGACGGTCCTGCGGATACGGCGGGGGGACGAAGCCACGAGCGACCACGAACCGAGCCTACCGGCGCGATCCTCACCGACGAATCACCCGGCGAGCAGATCCCGGTACCGGCTGACGACCTCCGCGGGCAGGCGGGCCCGTACGCGCATGCCTCGATCCTCGTGCACCTCGACGAGCACCTCGCCCTCACGGTGCAGCGCCGCGAGCACGTCGCCGCGGTCATACGGGATAGCGAGCTCAATGATCTCAGCCAGCGCGCGCAACCGACGGGCCAGGGTCTCGAGGAGCTCCGGGACACCCTCACCGGTCACCGCCGACACGGCGATCGCGCCGGGATTGGCCGCGAGCACGCCCCGCAGCTCGTCGGGATCAGCCCGGTCCGCCTGGTTGGCGACCAGGAGCTCGGGAACATTGTCCGCTCCTATCTCAGCCAACACCGTGCGCACCGCCTCGATCTGACACTGCGCGTCGTCGGCATTCGTCGCATCGACGACGTGGACGCAGTAGTCCGCGGCCGCGACCTCTTCGAGCGTGGAGCGGAACGCCTCGACGACCTGGTGCGGAAGCCGACGGATGAACCCGACCGTGTCGGACATCAGCACGGTCTCGCCTCCCGGCAGGCGCACCTGGCGAACAGTCGGATCGAGCGTCGAGAACAGCCGGTCCTCGACCACGACATCGGCGTGCGAGAGCCGGTTGAGCAACGTCGACTTGCCCGCGTTGGTGTAGCCGACCAGCGCGATCGCTGACCGTGCACCGCGGCCGCGGGCCTTGCGTTGAGTGGCGCGGGCGCCGGCGACCCGGTCGAGGTCCCGTTCGAGCTGGGTGATCCGCCGTTGGATTCGCCGCCGGTCGACCTCGAGCTTGGTCTCACCGGGACCACGGGTGCCGATGCCTGCGGCCTGCTGGCTCAGCTGATGGCCGCGGCCACGCAGGCGAGGGAGATGATAGCGGAGCTGCGCGAGCTCGACCTGGATCATCCCGGCCCGGCTGGTCGCGTGCTGGGCGAAGATATCGAGGATCAGCGCGACGCGATCGACGACGTCCCGGCCGAGCTGCTGTTCGAGATTGCGTTGCTGCGCGGGTGTGAGCTCGTCGTCGAAGATCACGACGTCGATGTCCAGCGCGTCGGACATCTGCCGGAGCTCGGCGACCTTGCCCGAGCCGACGTAGGTCGCCGGGTCGGGAGCTGTGCGCCGTTGGAGCTCGGTGTGGGCCGGATCGGCACCCGCGGTGTCGGCCAGACGAGCCAGCTCGGCCGAGCTTGCCTCGGTCGTCTCCAGGTCACCAGTGCCGACGGTCGTGCCCACGAGCAACGCTCGCTGACGAACGACCGCGAGATCGACCTCGGTGGCGGTGAGCCGACGCCGCTGACGCGCGGCCCGACGCGGCGTGGCGCTCATGGGACCGCCCAGTCGACATCGAACACGTGGGTCACGCCACCGCCGAGGCGGATGGTCTCGCCGGTGAGCTCGACTCGCAGGTCACCCCCGAGCTCGTGGACGACGATATCGGTGCCGACGAGACCGCGCCGATGGGCGACCGCCGCGGCCGCGCAGGCCCCGGTTCCACAGCTCAGCGTCTCGCCGACGCCTCGCTCCCAGGTCCGCACGGTCAGCTCGTCGACCGCGGTGAGCGCGACGAACTCGACGTTGGTTCGGTTCGGGAATCGGTCGTCGCGCTCCAGGTGTGGCCCGTGCTGGGTGACTCGTGCGGCGTCGGGATCGTCGACGAAGAGCACCAGGTGTGGGTTTCCCATCCCGGCAGCGTCGCCGCGGTAGGTGACGCCGTGGAACTCGGCTTCGAGCTCGAACGGACTGGCGGCCGTGATCGGAATCGCGGGCGGGTCGAAGGTGACGGGGCCCATGTCGACGGTGGCGTGGCGGACGTCACCCGTGGTGGGATCGACGTCGAGCTCGACGGTCCTGCGGCCACCGCCGGTGTCGACGACAAGTCGGTCCTCGGTGCCGAGTCCGTCGCGGCGGGCAACCCAGGCAAGGCAGCGGATGCCGTTGCCACTCATCTCGGCGGTCACGCCGTCGGCGTTGCGCAGCAGCATCGTGGCGTCGGCGCCGTTGGCGGGTTCGGCGTCACCGAGGATGATGACGCCGTCGGCGCCGATCCCCCGGTGACGCTCGCACGCCGCCGAGACCTGGGCGGCGGTGAGCGGCGCGCGGGTCACGAGGAAGTCGTTGCCGGTGGCGTGAAGCTTGGTGAATCGGGTCATAGGTGGGACCAGACTGCCAGGACCGCGGGGGTGAGCGCGTCCGGATTCTCCCCGGCAGCCAACCAAGTGATCCGAGGGTCGCGGCCGAACCACATGCGTTGGCGCCGGGCAAACGATCGGGTTCGCCGGATCGTCGCCGAGAACGCCTCGTCGAGCGTGGGGGCATCGGACGCACCGCGAAAGTGTGCAGCCAGCTCGCGGTAGCCGATGGCCTGACCGGCGGTACGCGACATCGGCGAGGTTGCAAGGGCCGCGACCTCATCCGCGAGGCCGGCGGCACGCATCGCCTCGACCCGCGCCGCGATGCGTCGGACCAGGACGGTACGAGCGGTCCAGACACCGATCATGATCACGGACAGGACCGGGGGACCGTAGGCGCCGACCCCCGGCCCGAACGACGAGAAGGGCCGGCCCGTGGTCCGGATGACTTCGAGCGCGCGCACGATCCGGCGTCCGTTGTGCGGGTCGATCCGGGCCGCGGCGGTCGGGTCGGCGCGGGTCAGGTCCTCGTAGGCCGCGGCGATGCCACCGGGTTCGGCCGCCCGACGCTCCAGCTCGTCGCGCACCGCGAGGTCTTCGGCGGGAAACTCGAGGCGGTCGACGACGGCCTGCACGTACAGCCCGGTGCCACCGACCAGGAGCGCGCGTCGGCCGCGAGCCTCGATGGCCGCGATCGCGTCGTAGGCCGCCCGCTGCGTGCGCACCGCCGACCAGTCCTCGGCCCGATCGGCGACGTCAACGAGATGATGTGGAACCTCGGCTCGTTCGTAAACGGTCGGCTTGGCGGTGCCGATATCCATCCCGCGGTACACCTGCATCGAGTCGAGCGAGACGATCTCGACGTCGCCGAGCCGACGAGCGACCTCCAGCGCGAGCTGGGACTTGCCCGAAGCGGTCGGGCCGACGAGGGCGAGATGCAGCGCTACTCCGCTCGGACCGGGATCCGCACGCGGGCGGGCTCGCCGGCCAGCCAGTGCGGTGCCGCGCCGGTGATCCGCACGTCGAGTCGAGCCCCGGCGGCGGCATCGGCGCGAAGGTGCACGAGCTTGTTCTGGCGGGTCCGACCGGCGAGCACCAGCGGGTCCCTCTTGGACGGGCCTTCGATCAGGACTTCTTCGACCTTGCCCACCCGTGCTTCATAATGGGCGAGCGCGTGCCGTTCGACAAGCGCGGTGAGCCGTTCCATGCGGTCTCGGACAACGTCGTCGGCCACGAACTCATCCACGCGTTCGGCAGCCTCGGTACCGGGACGCGGTGAGAACACGAACGTGTAGGCCGCGTCGTAGCCCGCTTCGTCCACCACCGCGAGCGTGTCCTCGAAGTCGGCATCGGTCTCACCGGGAAAACCGACGATGAGGTCCGTCGTGACCGCGAGATCATCCACCGCGGCACGAGCCGCGGCAAGACGACCCAGGTACCGCGCCGCGGTATAGCCGCGATGCATCGTCGCGAGCACCCGATCACTGCCGGCCTGCAACGGAAGGTGGAGGTGCTCACACACCGCCGGACATTCCGCCATCGCAGCGATCGTCTCGGCGCGCAGATCCTTCGGATGCGGCGACGTGAACCGGATCCGCTCGATGCCATCGACCGCGTCGAGGGCGCGCAGCAGGTCGGCGAACTGCGGTCGGTACTGACCGGCTCCGAGGTCACGGCCATAGGAGTTGACGTTCTGACCGAGGAGTGTGACCTCGGTGACACCGTCGACCGCGAGCTGGGTGACCTCGCGCACGACGTCACCCAGCCGGCGGCTCACCTCCCGACCCCGCACGCTCGGCACGATGCAGAACGCGCACGAGTTGTCACAGCCGATCTGGATCGTCACCCACGCGTGGTGGGCAACCTCGCGGGCCGCGGGCAGCGCCGACGGATAGGCGGCGTGCTCCTCGGCGATCTCGACCGCCGGTGCACCCGATTCGCGGGCCGCGTCGAGCAACGCGGGGGCGCGCTCCAGGTTGTGGGTGCCGAACACCACATCGACGTGGCCGGCCCGCTCGATGATCTGCTCCCGGTCCTTCTGAGCCAGACAGCCTCCGACGGCGATCTGGAGATCCGGTCGGGCGGCCTTCAGGGACTTGAGCCGGCCGAGGTGGCCGTACAGCTTGTTGTCGGCATTCTCACGGACACAGCAGGTGTTCAGGACGATGACGTCGGCGTCTTCCAGCCGATCGGTGGGTTCCATCCCCGTTTCGACGAGCAGGCCCGCGACACGCTCCGAGTCGTGCTCGTTCATCTGACAGCCGTAGGTGCGGACGTGAAAGCGCCGGGGCGGCGATTGGGTCACGACCGATGAGTCTACGAGCGGTGCCAACCCCTCATCGGCTCGTGGATGGTCTTCCACCTCCGGGTCTCCTCCGCGCCTCGGCGCTGTCGGCGTTCCGGGCCTCGAGGGCGGCCTCGCGGCTGAGCTTCTGCCAGCTCGCGAACCGCTCGGAACCCAGCTCGCCTGCATCGACGGCGGCGAGCACGGCACAGCCCGGCTCCACATCGTGGGAGCAGTCGCGGAAACGGCACCCGCGACCCAGCTCCTCGATCTCGGGAAAGCCGAGCGTGACGCCGTCACCGGCATCGCCGAGCCGCAGGCTCCGGACACCCGGCGTGTCGATGAGCACCCCGCCGCTCGGTACGAGAACGAGGGACCGGGACGTCGTCGTGTGGCGCCCCTTGCGATCGCTCTCGCGCACCGGGCCCACGGAGGCCACCGGCCCGTCGGTGAGCCGGTTCATGAGCGTCGACTTGCCGACGCCCGACGCCCCGACGAACACACCCGTGGCGGCGGGCCGCAGCACGTCGGCGAGCGATGCCACCCCGTCGCCGCTCTGCCCGCTGACCGGCACGACGTCGACCGAACCAAGGCGGCTGCGGATGCCGCCGGCGACGGCCTCGAAATCGTCGACCCGGTCCCGCTTGTTGAGCACGACGACCGGTCGCGCCCCGCTGTCCCAGGCGAGGGCGAGCGCGCGCTCGAGCCGATTGAGGTTCGGCTCTCGATCGAGGCCTGTGACGACGAAGACGACGTCGACGTTCGCGGCCACGACCTGCTCCCCCCGCCTCAGCTCCGACCGGCGTGCGAGCACCACCGCGACCGAGGCGGGCGTGCCCGTCTCGGCAACGGCCGGCACGAGACCGACCCAGTCACCGACCGCGGGCAGGGGGTTCGCGAAGGCCGGCTCGGTTCCGAGGGGGCCGACGACGATGCAGCGGTCACGATCGACACGCACGACCCGTCCCGGTACGTGCGCCGGCTCGAGCGAGGAACGGAGGAGGGTGACGACGCGCTCGTCGGCTCCGAAGGGCGCGAGCGGCTCGAGATCATTCAGCACAGGGATCCCTCTGCGAAGCTCCCCAGCACTGAACCCACGGTAGCGCGCCTTGGAGCGGCGTCGCCGCCTCCTCGCACGCGAGACTCCCCCACCGTGCATCTTTCCGGCTGGGAGCTCGCCGCATGCCTGGCCATCGTCGTGGTCGGCTCGTTCGTGCAGGGCTCGATCGGCTTCGGGCTGAACCTCGTCGTCACGCCCGTGATCGCGCTCATCGACCCGTCCGCCGTGCCCGGCGCCGTCGTCCTCTTGGCGCTGCCCCTCACGGTCACGATGGCCGTGCGAGAACACCAACATGTGGACTGGCACGGCGTCACCTGGATCCTGCTCGGGTGGCTGCCCGGCGTCTGCGTGGGCGTGGCCGTCGTGACGCTCGTCGCCACCGACACGCTGACGGCCGTTGTCGGCGCGGTGATCCTCGTCGCCGTCGGCCTCAACCTGGTGCACACGCACGTCCGGGTGACCAGAACCACCGCGGCCGCGGCGGGCGCGACCGCCGGCGCCATGGGCGCCGCGGCCGCGATCAGCGGCCCGCCGCTCGCGTTGCTCTACCAGCACCATCACGGCGAGGCGATCCGCGCCACCCTCGCGATGTGCTTCATCATCGGCGCGCTCATGACCACGACCGCGCTGGCCGTCGCCGGCGAGATCCGCGCCGAGCAACTGCTGCTCACCCTGACGTTGCTCCCCGCGCTGCTCGTCGGGCTCGTGATCAGCACTTGGGCCGGCCGGTGGCTGCACGGGCGCAGCCTGCGGCCCGCGGTGCTGAGCTTCGCCGCGGTCGCCGGGCTGGCCGCGTTGATCCGTGGCCTGAGCTGACCCAACACCTGGTCGGCCGCGCCAAACCAGTCAGCCTTCGAGACCGGCGGGCTCCTCGCTCTCCAGTACGACCTCACCGTCGCTGTCGCCGGCCTCGGCTTCGTCTTCGTTCACGTCGATGCCGACGGCCTGGCGGATCTTCTCGCTGATCTCGACCATCAGGTCCACGTTCTCGGAGAGGAACAGCTTGACCTTCTCGCGACCCTGGCCGAGCTGCTCACCCTCGTAGGTGAACCACGCGCCCGACTTCTTGACGATGCCGAGATCAACGCTGACGTCGAGCACCGAGCCCTCACGGCTGATGCCCTTGCCGTACATGATGTCGAACTCGGCCTGCTTGAACGGCGGGGCGACCTTGTTCTTGACGACCTTGATCCGGGTGCGGTTGCCGACCATGTCGGTGCCGTCCTTGAGGGTCTCGATCCGGCGGACGTCGAGCCGCACCGAGGAGTAGAACTTCAGCGCCCGGCCACCGGTGGTGGTCTCCGGCGAGCCGAACATGACGCCGATCTTCTCGCGCAGCTGGTTGATGAAGATCGCGGTGGTGCCGGAGGAGTTCAGCGCCCCGGTCATCTTCCGCAGCGCCTGGCTCATCAGCCGGGCCTGGAGACCGACGTGGCTGTCGCCCATCTCGCCCTCGATCTCGGCGCGGGGAACGAGCGCGGCCACCGAGTCGATGACGATCAGGTCGAGGGCGCCCGAGCGGATCAGCATGTCCGCGATCTCGAGTGCCTGCTCACCGGAGTCCGGCTGGGAGACCAGCAGCGCGTCGGTGTCGACGCCGAGCGCCTTGGCGTACTCCGGGTCGAGCGCGTGCTCGGCGTCGATGAACGCGACGATTCCGCCCGCCCGCTGGGCGTTGGCCACTGCGTGCAGGGCGACCGTAGTC
>DASRPD010000022.1:0-14146 GCA_035646535.1 Acidimicrobiia bacterium | reverse complement strand
TCAGGCTGACGCAGAACCCTGACGCGGGCGATCGCTGTGCTCTCGGCGAACGCGCGGATCGGGCCAGTAGGAGAGCAGCACGTCGAGCACCTCGCCGGCCGCCGCGAGACTTCCGAGGTGGCTCTCGCCGGGGCGCACGTGCAACTCGGCGCCCGGGACGAGTGCGGCCAGCTGCCGGCCGTGCGCGAGTGGCGAACTCGTCGACGTCGGCAACCCAGCCGAGCACCGACGGATACACGTGTGGTGTCGATGCCCCGACCCCGGATCGCTCGAGTGCAACGAGGCGGACGTCGCGCTCAGCCGCGGCCGCGCGCGCCGATCGGGATCTGGCGCCGCCCACCGGGCGTTCCGTGGAACCAGAGCACCGGTCGACCCGTGGATGGGCCGTACTCGGCGAAGCCGAGGTGGCGGCCGTCCGGCAGCGTGATCGTGCCCTCGACGCGTGGGGGAGGGAGCCGGCTCATGGGCCCTCGGGGCCCGTCCGGCAGTGCCGAACGTCCCACTTCGTGGCGGACGGGCGCGGTCAGAGGTCGGCTGCGGGTACCGTCGGACGGTGGTCATCAGGCGTCGGCTCCGTGCCGTGGTCACGGCCACCGGTGTCTTGCTGCTCGCGGGGGTGCTGCTCGTCGAGGGTGCTGTGCCGGTCGTGGCCGAGGCCGGTGATGTCACGGCCGAGCGGGCTCGGATCGTGGCCGCCTTGGAGGCCGACGTCGTGGCCGACCCGACCATCCCGGGCGAGGCGGTCGCGATCCGCGCGCCCGGCCTGGACGTCACCGCCGCGACGGGTCTCGCGGATGTCGATGCAGGCATCCCACTCACCGCCGAGACTCCATTTCGGGTGGCGAGCATGACCAAGACGTTGGTGGCCGCCGCCGTGTTGCGCCTCGTCGAATCCCACGAGGTGCGGCTCGACGCACCGGTCTCGGAGTACCTCTCGAAGCGCACCCGGCGGATCCTGCGCGCGGATGGGTACCGACCGGATCGCATCACCGCCCGCCAGCTCCTCCGACACACATCGGGCCTGTTCGACTACGCGACGAGCGACGAGTACGACGCCGTCAACGTCGACGACCCCGGCCACCACTGGACGAGGCGCGAGCAGCTCCGGTTCGCGACCCGCCACGGCGATCCGCTCGGCGCGCCGGGCGAGGTGTTCGGGTACTCCGACACCGGCTACGTCCTGGCCGGTGAGATCCTCGAGCGCAGCGCGGGCAAGCCCCTTCCGGACGCGGTGCGCGACCTGCTCCACTTCCGGCGGCTCGGCCTGGACGACACCTACTGGGAGGACCTCGAGCCCACGCCGGCCGGCTCGGCGCCGCGAGCGCACCAGTACTACGACGACTACGACAACATCACGCTCGACGCGTCGAGCGACCTCTACGGCGGTGGTGGGCTCGTCTCGACGGTGGGGGACCTCACCCGCTTCTTCCGTGCACTGTTCCACGGGGAGGTCTTCGCCAAGCGGTCCACGTTGCGGACCATGACGAAGATCTCCGGGGCCGGACGCGACGAGGGTGCCGGGATGGGCATCTTCACGTTCGATGTCGACGGTGAACGCTGCTTCGGCCACCGGGGCTACTGGGGGACACAGACCGTCCACTGCCCGCGACTCGACCTCACGTTCGCGCGCACGACGAACCAGGCCAACGACGACGACTTCGACGAGGATCCGCTCGAACGCGTCATCGCCGATCTCGCCCGGAGCTCCGCGCCGAGCTGATCGGTGCCCGGCAGCCGAACGGCTCACCTCGACGGTCTCCGCCGCGATGAGCGCACCGGCCGAATCCCTGGTCTGGATGCCTTGGCGACGGTCTTGACACGGCCCAGCAGCGCGACGCGGGCGCCGCACCCGTAGGCTCCGACGATGGATGATGGTGCGGTCGCTCACCACTATCACCTCGGCGATCTCGAGGATGTGATCATGGCCGGGATCGCCGCGGCCGGCCTCGAAGTTACCGCGCTCTCGGCCGCGGATCTCACACCCGTCGACGAGTTCCACCTCGGTGGCGCGGCGGCGACCTCCGACCTGACGTCACAGCTGGGCCTCACCGACGCGGTCTGCCTCCTGGACGTCGGCTGCGGAATCGGTGGGCCGGCGCGCCACGTCGCAGCCGAGCACGGCTGCGAGATCGTCGGGGTCGATCTCACCGACGAGCACCTGCAGCTCGCGAACCGGCTAAACGCGATGGTCGGTCTCGATGACCTGGTGCGCTGTGAGCGCGCCAGCGCGCTCGCACTGCCGTACGAGGCCGAGTCGTTCGACGGCGCGTACATGTTGCACGTCGGTATGAACATCGAGGACAAGGCGAGGCTCTGCGCCGAGGTCGCCCGCGTGCTGCGTCCCGGCGGGTTCTTCGCGATCTACGACGTCATGCGCGTGGGTCCCGGCGAGGTGGATTACCCGCTGCCGTGGGCGTCGACGCCGGATATCAGCTTCGTGGAGGCGCCGGCCCGGTACCGGGAGCTGTTGGAGGCCGCGGGGTTCATGGTCACGGCGTCGCGCGATCGGCGCGAGTTCGCGATTGAGTTCGTTCGACGGGTTCGCGCGGCCTCCAGTAGTGACGTCCCGCCGCCGCTCGGGTTGCATCTTGTGATGGGCGCCGACTTCGGGGCGAAGATGGCCAACCTCATCGCCTCCCTCACGGCCGAGACCTTCGCGCCCGTCGAGGTCATCGCGGTGCTCTGACGCGGGCATCGTCGGAGAAGGTCACTCCGGGCACCGCCTGGGCGCGCCCGCGGTAGAACAACCGGGGTAGAACAACCGCGGTAGAACAACCGCGCTGAGGTTCAGGGTCGGCGGAGTCGGAGAGGGAGGTGACGGATACCGGTGTGGCGGTTGCTGCGGGTCCACTCCACCGGGCCGGCCTGTTCCCAGGAGGCGAAGCGCGAGAGGAGCTCTTCCAGGATCACGCGTGTCTCGAGCCGGGCCAGGTTCGCGCCGAGGCAATGGTGGACACCGCGGCCGAACGCGAGGTGCGGGTTCGGGTCGCGGCGGATGTCGAAGTCCATCGGCCGATCGAAGACGAGCTCATCGCGATTGGCCGAGCCTTCCCAGATCACCACCTTGTCGCCGGGTGCAACGTTGTGCCCGCCGAGCTCGGTCTCACAGGTCGCGGTGCGGCGCTTCGACGGCGACGGTGTCGTCCACCGGAAGATCTCCTCGAGCGCGCCTGGGGGTAGGTCGGGGTCGGCGCGGAGCGCGTCGAGCTGGGCCGGGTTCTCGATCAGTGCGAGCACACCACCGGCGATTGCGTTGCGGGTGGTCTCCGAGCCGGCCGAGAAGAGCAACATGAAGAACGCGAAGAGCTCGTCGTCGGTGAGGGTCGGGGGGTCGACTTCGGGCAGTGTCGCGTGCACGGCGACCGACAACATGTCATCACCGGGTTGGCGGCGCCGCTCGGCGATGAGGTCGGCGCCGTAGTCGAACATCCAGGTCTGCGCGGCGGCACCGGCCTCGGTCGTGTCGAAGCTCGCCCGGCCTTCGCGGAAGTCGAACACGTGCTCCACGCACTCGAACAGCTCGTGACGGTCCTCTTCCGGCACGCCCAGCAGGATGCAGATGGTCTGCATGGGCAGCTCGACGGCGACATCGGTGAGGAAGTCCACCGCGACTCCGTCCTCCACCTGGTCGAGCAGGACCCGGGTGCGGCGCCGCAGCTCGTGCTCCAGGCGCTGCACGGCCTGCGGGGTCAGGCCCATGCTCACGAGCCGGCGGACCCGCTGGTGGCGAGGGTCGTCCATCATGTTCAAGACGATGCCCGCGATCGGCAGATCCTGGATGAGCGTCCCGCCGTAGGGGCGGTCCCCGCCCGTCTCGGAGGAGTGCGTGACCGCGTCGCCCAGAACGGCATGGACATGTTCGTAGGTCGCGACCGACCAGATCCCTCGCCGTCAGGGGTGTGCTCGGTCGGTTCGTGCCAGCAGACCGGGGCGTCACGGCGATGGCGCGCGAAGAGATCGTGGGGGAAGCCGGCCGCGAAGTTGTCGAGGTCGGTCAGATCGAAGGGCAGCGTCTCGGGCATCGCTGGCGCGGAACCTACCGCTTCGACGGGCGGCCGTCAGAGCGCGGGTTTGACGCGCGTCTCCCAGTCGCGGGCCGAGAGGTATGGCGCGAACTGGTCCGCGATGTGGCCGAGATCGGCCGAGGTCTTGGGTCGCTTGAGCTCGTAGAGGTGCGGGAATCGCCGCGTCGCAGAGACGAGGTCCCAGAGCGCGAGCGCGTCGTCGCCGGTCGGCGCGGGGGTGATGACCGGGCCGTAGAGGTGGGAGCCGTCCTCGAACACGAGCGTGGGGACACCGAAGCCGCCGTGGCCGACCACTTCGTCGTGATCGGCCTTCACATCGGCATGGGTGGTCTCGTCCGCGATCGCGGCGTCGACGAGGCCGGGATCGAGACCGAGCTCGGCGAGCAGCTCGGCTGCGACCTCCGGACGGTGCGGCTTGCGCCCGTCCACGTGGAGCGCCCGGCCGGCGGCTTCGTAGAACCGGTCGCAGTCATCCATCGATGTCCGGCGGAGCAGCGCGGCAACCCGCAGCATCCCCCAGCCGTAGGACCATCGACGTTCCCACGGGTGCTTCTTGCCGTCGACGTGGTTGATCTCCTCGAGCGAGAAGAAGCGCCAGTCGATCTCGAGCCCGGTCTGGTCACGGACGTCGCGGATCCACACGGCGCCCTGGTAGGCCCACGGGCACATGACGTCGAAGTGGAACCCGATCCGGCCAGGCGATGTGTCGCTCGACATGTCGTTCACCATGATCATCGAGGCTAGCGGGAGTGCCGGGCATGCGAAGCTGTGCCGATGTCATCGCAGCCGAATGTCGTGATGCTGGTGACCGACAACCAGTCGGCGGACTCCCTCGGCTGCTACCGCAATGTCGAGCACGAGACGCCCCGGATCGACCGTCTCGCTCGCGAGGGGGCTCGGTTCCTGCGCGCGTTCTGTACGAGCGGGCTTTGCTCGCCGACGCGCGCGTCGATCCTCACCGGTCTCATGCCGAGTCAGCACGGAGTTCACATCGCCATGCCCGACGACGACGTGATCCCCAAGGCCGACGACTACGACGTGACGAGGGAGTTCCGCACGCTCCCGTACACGCTTCGCGCCAACGGGTATGCCACCGCGATGGTGGGCAAGTGGCACCTCGGCAACTTCCGGTGCCCCGGCCATGGCTTCGACCACTGGATCGCGTTCACCAAGGGTCACACGACCGATTTCTACGACAACGAGGTCTACGCCGATGGTGTCGTGGAGCGCGTGGAAGGCCGGCACATCGTCGAGCACTTCAGCGACCGCGCGATCGAGTACGTGAGGTCTCGTGACCGGACCCGGCCCTTCTTCCTGCCTCCGACGGTCGTCGGCGCTGACCCGCGCAACCCCTTCTATGAGCGGTTCGCGAACCGGAGCTTCCGCCCGTTCCCGCCGGTGGACGATCGCCTCATCCGCTCGCTGGCCGCGCCCTTCGACTTCGATCTCGACCCGGCCGAGGAGTACACGCTCGCGAGCGCGTTCAACAACCTCTGGTGGACCGTACGCATGCACAACGACCAGGCGACCCGAGCCAACATCGCCGCGCAGAACGCGCTCGTCGACCACTCGATCGGTCGGGTCGTCGATGCTCTCGCCGAGGAAGGACTCACCGAGGACACACTGGTCATCGTCACCACCGATCAGGGCAACCCCTACGGCCAGCGTGGCCTGTGGGGCCACCCGCAGGGGACCGATCCGCCCTTCGTGCACGACGTGACGTTCCAGGTTCCACTCATCGTCCGCTGCCCCGGCACGGTGCAGGTGCAGCGCGTCGTGGACCACGTGGTTTCGCACTACGACCTGTTTCCCACGATCCTCGACCACCTGGGCATCGACGACGTCACGGTCGACGGGTCGCCCGGACGGAGCTTCGCCCCCGCGCTGGCCGGCGACGCGCTCGAGGGCTGGCAGGACGAAGCCTTCTTCGAGGCCGAGACGGCCCGTTCGATCCGCACGCGGGAGTTTCTCTACACCGAGCACCTCGAGGCGACGGGGTTGCCCGAGCTGTACGACCTGGTCGTCGATCCGGAGCAGTGGGACAACGTCGCCACAGAACCCGATCGGGCCGAGACGGTCGCGTCGCTCTCCGCTCGTCTCCGAGCGTTCTTCGAGGCTCACGCGGATCCGCGCTACGACCTCTGGAACGGCGGTACGGGTCAGGCGATGGTGTCGCGCTACCTGCTGTTCAGGCAGCGGTACGGACGGGAGTGGGACGTGACCATGGCTGTCGGTCCGGCTTTCGCGGGATGACTGCTCCGACGTTGGCGCGCTCGTCGGGATCACGCCACGGCCACACCCAGTGCGGTCACGATGACGACGGTCACGCCGACGATGGTCTGCTCGATGCCGAGTGCCCGTGCGGACCAGGGCTTTCTTCGTACCGCGACCGCCTGGTAGACGGCGACGGCGACGATGGTGCCCGTGCCGGCCAGGACCTGGCGATCCAGCACCGCAGCCACCGCGGCAGTCGCGACCGCGATCACCTGGGCGGCGAGCGCGGTAGCCGGTCGCGCCGATCGTCCGTGGAGTCGCCACACGTGGAGGCGGACGAACGGGATCGACGCGATCACGCGTGCCGCGACGATCAGCCAGAGCGCCGCCGCCAGCGTGCCGGCTCCGCCGCCGGCCAACACGATCGCGCCAACCACCGCGCTGATCGCGATGGCGCCGGCCAACTCGGGCAATAGTCGCCGGCTCCGGCTGCGGGCATCGAAGCCGAGTTGTACGGCGACGAGCGGCGACGCGATCACGAGCGGGATCCAGAACGCGCCCGACGCGGTCAGCGACGCGAGCGCGACGAGCCCGACGATGATCACGGCTTCGCTGATTGCGATCCAACCGGCCACACGGGTCCGTTCGAGGCGATGGTGGTGCCGCGTCCGGTCGACCAGCCAGATCTTCACCGGCGTGCGAGCCAGGAAGGTCACGAACGCGGCGAGGCCGAGCGCGGCTCCCGCTCCACTCGGAGCGACGAGCAATCCGAGCAGCGCGGGCTCGATGGTGAGGCCCCACCCACCATGCTCGGAGGGGATCGCGACCGCGCGTACGACGCCGCGCTCGCCGGTGGGGCTCGGGGACGGCTGGGCGGGCCCGGCGTCATTCACGCGATCACCTCGCGAGGGATCTCGCGTGGGTGACCGCGGTCATCGCCATGACCGGGAGCGGCGCCGACGATCGAAACGTGAGCCCGCACCGCGGTGTCGCCTCGGGCCGCATCGTGAGAAACCTTAGGGCTCCAGTTCGGCGTTCTCAGCAATCTCTTACGGCGTGCCCAGACTCGGCACCGGTTGACCGGTCACGCTGGTGCGCATGTCCTTCGACCAGGGATCCTCGTCTTGGCCGGCACCGCCCGAGCTTCCGGCTCCTCGCCGACGCTCATCGGCACGGTGGTTCACAGCGCTGCTGGCGGCAGCTGTCCTGTTGGTGGGCTCGGCTGCAGTGGGTCGTGCGGCGGAGTCGGCGTTCCACGACAACGGATCGCCGACAGTGTCGACCGAGTCACCGCTCGCAGCCGCGGGGGCGCCCCCTCGCGCCACCGCCCCCTGGGACTCGTCGATCGGCACCAGCGGTGCCGTCAACGTCGACGCGATCGCCGCGGCGGTCAGTCCCGCGGTCGTCAACATCGACGTCTCGCTCGACGGTGGCGCGGAGGGTGCCGGGTCCGGCATCGTGATCAGCGAGTCCGGACGGGTGCTCACCAACAACCACGTCATCCAGGGCGCCGAGAACATCCGGGTCGAGATCGGCGTCACCGGTGAGGTGTACGACGCGGAGGTGCTCGGCTACGACGTCACCGACGACGTCGCGCTGTTGCAGCTCGAAAACGCCTCCCGGTTGGACGCCGCGGTCGTCGGCGACCCGTCCGATGTGCAGGTCGACGACCCGGTCGTCGCGATCGGCAACGCGCAAGGTCGCTTCGGTGTGCCGACGGCCGTGAGCGGGTACGTGTCCGATGTATCGGAGACGATTGTCGCGGGCGGCGGTAGCGCCGAGGCGCAGACGTTGCGCGAGATGATCCAAGTGGAGGCCGACATCGTCGCGGGTGACTCCGGCGGCGCGCTCGTCAACGCCTCGGGCGAGGTCATCGGCATCAACGCGGCCGCCGACGTGGGCCGGGGTCGCTTCCCGAACGGGGCGCGAACCGGCGGCACCGGTTTCGCGATCCCCATCGACCGGGCGGTCGAGATTGCCGGGCAGGTCGACGCCGGTGACGAGTCGAACGGTGTGTACGTGGGTTCGCGGCGCGCCCTGGTCGGTGTCGGTCTCGAGCGGGACGGCTCCCCGAGCAGTGTGAGTGGCGCCGCTGTCGCCGAGGTGCAACAAGACGGCGCGGCCGACAACGCCGGCATCGAGGCGGGCGACGTGATCGTCTCGATCGACGGCGTGGCCGTCGACTCGGGCGACGCGCTGCGCGAAGTCCTGCGGGGTCTGCACCCGGACGATCGGGTGGAGATCGAGTGGGTCGACACCCTGGGCGATCTCGCGAGGGCGACCGTCGCGCTCGGCGCCGGCCCGCCCGCCTGAACGGCCGCGCGGCCGCTGGTACCCACTCAGCCTCGAACGGTGGTCACGGCCAGGTCCGGGTCGTGGTTGATCTCGGCGGTGGTGAACAGCACCGGCTTCCACTGCTTCTTCGCGAACTTCTTCACCTGGCTGGTGAACAGCGGCGACTCGCGGTTGCCGGTCTCGCCGTAGGTGAGGATGCTCGCGGCTCTCGGGCCGTCGTCCGAATACTCGACGGCCATCAGGAAGCTCGTGCCGGCGGAGATCGTGTAGCCCAGCGAGGTCAGCCGGGAGTCTGCCGAGACCCGGCGCTCGTTGGCAGGAATCGGCTCGGAGCTGCCGAACGAGCTACCGCCGTTGTCGACGACGTTGGTGACGCCGTCGGTGCCGGTGCCGCCCGGAACCGGGAGGCGTTGGTCGGGGACCCGTCCGTCGATCTGGAGGTCGCCGAGGGGTGCGTCGAGCGCGAACCCCGCGGTCGTGATCGCCTGGACGGCTCGGGCCATGGGCTCGAGGATCGGGTCGACTTGGTCCGCCGGTGCCGGCACCGGTCCGGTCGGCGTCGCGATCGGCTCGTTGGCGTCGAAATCGTCGACGAACAGCAGGTCGTTGCCCGCCCGGACGATGAGCTCGCGCCAGAGGTGAGCACCGCGGCTGTCGACGTTGTAGAGGCCGTCCCAGCTCGCCAGCACCTCGCACGCCTCGGTGATGTCGATGTCGGCCGCGGGGAGCCGGCCCTCGTTGTCACCGGGATCGACCGGCGGCTCGGCGGGGAGCGAGATCACACCCGCGCCGGCCTGGCAGCGTTGAACGATCGCGTCCCGGGTCTCCTCCGCGGTGAAGCCACCGTCTTGGAGCGCGGCGGTCTTCAGCTCGTCGAGCGTGAACTTGCCGTCCTCGCCCGCGGCCCCGTCGGGGCTCGTGTCGGAGAGCACTGTCGCGTTCTGGCGCGTCCGGCGGCTGCGGACCGTGCGCTGCTCGCCATGGAGGGGGGAGTAGTCACCCTCGATGAAGTGCGTCGCGTTGGGCAGCCAGAAGCTGTCGTTCGCGTTGAACACGTAGTCGCGTCGCTCGGTCATGGGAAAGCCCGACCATGGGATCAGACCGGGGCTACGGGCGCCGGGAACGTCGACCCACGCGTCGCGCGAGCTGCTGCCGTCCAACAACACCGCGCCCGAGTCGGCGGCCAGTGCGGTGATCCCGCCGTCGGCGACGCGTTGCTCGTAGGCCTCGATCGATTCCGGTGAGAGGTTCGGTGTCGCGGAGGTGTCCGCGTACCACGCCCGGCCGTCCGCGCCGACCGCGATGGTGTTGAACAGGGGGACCGCCTGGTACTTGCGTTGCGCGGCCTGCAGGTCGTCCAGGCTCTCGGCACGGTCCATCGCCAGGTACTGGCTCACGAGTGCCGTGTTGTCGATGTTGGCGTCGCGATAGGTCGCGGCCTGCTCGGCGCTCCAGCCGACGCCGGGGAAATCGAGGAGCGGTCCGTACTCGCTGTCCCAGAGCGTGCGTTCCTCGGTGGTCATCGACCCGTCGGGCTGGGCGATCTCGATCGATTCGTCGTGCGACGTCATCTTCTGGGGCTCTCCGTCGAGGAGGTACGACGTCGGGTCGCCCGGTGTGAGGTCGAGCGTGTACGCAGTGAACCGGTTCCCGTCCGAGACGGTGTGAGTCCACGCGACGCCGTCGGTGAAGCCGATGCCGACGCCGGGCAGGCCCAGGAGCTGCGCGCCGTAGACGTCGAGCTCGTCGGGGATGGTGAGCTGCACCTCCCAGAAGCGCAGCGGTCCTTCCCAGGGGAAATGCGGGTTGGCCAGGAGCAAGCCGCCATCGCCATCGGTGCGCTTGCTGCCAATGGCCCAGCCGTTGCTCGCGATCGGCGCGGTGTTCGCAGCGCCGAGCGCGGCCTCGTCCCCGCCGGCCGGCGGCGCCGAGGCACCCGGCGGTTGCGCAGAGCCCACGAAGTCGAGCAAGGCGCCGCCCGACGCGAGCAACGGTATCCAACGCGAATAGATGTACAGCTCGAGCGGCGTGATCGGCCGCACCCACGGCTCGCCCGCGCACCACCCGTCCAGCCCATCGGAACCGACGTCGTCGAGGTACGCGTCCCAGCCGTCGGCGAAGGAGGTGATGATCTCACGGTCGGCCTTGGAGGCCTGCTTCCAGTCGGCCTCGGCCCGCGCCGCGACACCGAGCGCGAGGAACTGGAAGTCGGACTCGATGTTCTCGGAGTCCTCGCCCGGTCCGAGCCAGCGCGCCCGGGTCGAGGTGACGCGCACGATCTGATCGGCCAGGCTGCACGCATGATCCTCGGCCGCGGCCCAGCCCTGTCCGAAGCCGAGGCCGGCCACGTTGTCGGCGATCACGTGCGGCACGCCGTCGGTCGTGCGGCGGATCTTCGCCGCGTACCCGTTCGGACCGGGTTTCACGCCCACCGTCTCGGCGTCGCCGGCGCTGTCCGAGCCGTTCGACCCGCTGCACGCGGCCGCGATGAGGGCCCCGGCGACCAGGGCGGCCGCGATCCGAACGCCTCGCCGCGTCAGTGGTGTTCGACGTGTCGTCCCTGCGCCGCGTCGCGCCCGTCGCCCGCTCATGGCGGACCCCCGTCCGTACGTCACCCATCAGTAGGTTTCGGCGAGCCTAACCACACGGCGCCGGGCACGAAACCTCGAGGTCCCGATACGCGGCGACCGCGCGCGACTTCTCGTCCGTCGTCGACCGGACCCCAGTGCCCGCGCGCGCCCTGCGGGCCGCGTGCCCGGCGCGGTAGACAGGGTGGGTGGCCGACGTGCGATCGCTCCCCGACGGTGTCACCCTCCGGCGCGTGACCGACGAGCTCACCGCGGCCACGCTGCCGGCCGGTCTGCGGCGCGCGCATCAGGTCGCCGACGGGGCCTGGGCTCGTCTGTGCGTTCGCGCGGGCGAGGTGCGGTTCGTGCGCGAGTCCCCACCCGAATCCGTCACCGTCGTCGCTCCCGGACAGCCCTGCGTCATCGAGCCGAGCGTGCTCCACCACGTCGAACCCAGTGCCGACGCCCGTTTCGTCGTCGAGTTCTACCGCTGACGCGCCGTTTGCGGCCCCGCATCACGCTCTCCAGCTCGAGGCTCTCGCCGGTTGCGTGCGCCGCTCGGCCAAGCTCCATCGGATTGACGTGCGTCGAATCGTACCCTTACGCTTCGATGACGGTCGAAATGACAGCCGACACAACGGAGAGGGGAGGGCCGATGCCGCGTCCGGGGTCGGACCGCACGCCGCTGGACGATGCCGCCGTCTGGCAACCACACGACATCGCCGATCCGTCCGAATGGACCGTCGAGCTCACCGACGCTGAGCGCGCGGAGATCGTTGCGGCCACGAGGCGGGCCGTCGATGCCGGGGCCACGACCGAGATGATGGACCGGGACGCCCTGGTGTTGCCGACGATCGGCGCGCGGGTCGCGGACTGGTCGGCTGCTCTCACCGAGGCGCGCGGGTTCCTCCTGCTCCGGCGGTTCCCGATCGACCTCCTCGACGAGGCGGAGACGGAGTTGGCGTACTGCGGGTTCGGTGCGCAGCTCGGTACCCCGGTCGGACAGGATGCCGACGCGAGCCTGCTCGGTCACGTCCGCGACGAGGGTGTGGACCCCAGCGATCCCAGCGCGCGTCTGTACCGCACCCGGGCCCGGCAGGACTTCCACACCGACGGCTCGGACCTCGTCGGGCTGCTGTGCCTCCTCGGGGCCAGGTCCGGCGGGGAGCGCCGGATCGTCAGCTCCGGCGCGGTGTACAACGAGATGCTCCGTCGCCGTCCCGACCTCGTCGACGTGCTGTATGAGCCACTGCCGTGGGACCGCCACAACGAGCAATCGGCGGGCGAGGCTCCCTACTTCTCGCTCCCGGTGTTCAGCGACGTGGACGGCGTGCCGCGGATCTTCTACCTCGGTTGGTACATCCGCGACTCCCAGCGCCACCCGTCCGCGCCGCGGCTGACGAACGAGCAGCTCGAAGCCATGGATCTTCTCGAGTCGGTCGCCAACGACCCGGCCTTCTACCTGGAGATGGAGTTCGCCCCGGGCGACGTCCAGCTGTTGAACAACGGTCGGATCCTGCATTCCCGTGAGGCGTACGAGGATCACGGTGACCCGGCGCGGCGCCGTCACCTGCTGCGGCTCTGGCTCTCGGCCCATCGCTTCGCGAGCGTCGAGGGTCTCCTGCGGGCAGGCATACCCCGCCGCGCCTGAGCCGAGCGCCCGCGCGAGCGCGCCGGCGGATCGCGAGCCTCGACGAGCCCCGGCTGCCGTACACGAGGCTCGGTAGGGTGCGGCCATGGCATCTGGGATCAATGTCGGCAGGGTTTCGCAGACGTGGCGTTACCCGGCGAAGTCGATGATGGGCTCGCCGCAAGACTTCATCGACGTGTTCGAGCTCGGCGTGCTCGGCGATCGAGCATGGGCGGTTCGCGACGAGGAGCGCGGCGGGATACGAGGAGCCAAGAAGATCAACGGCTTGATGGGATTGGCGGCCGAGTTCGTCGACGGGCCGACACTGGACCGACCGGCCCCGCCGATCGAGATCACCTTGCCCGACGGTGCGTCGGTGCGCAGTGACGACGCCGCCGTGAACGAGGTCCTGTCGCGCGCGCTCGGCCGAGCCGTGTCACTCTGGCCGCTGCGGCCGGCGGACGACCTCGACCACTACCGACGCGGCGCGCCCGACAGTGACGACGTGGTCGTCGAGCTGCGCGCCATGTTCGGGCGCACCGAGGACGAGCCCCTCCCGGACTTCAGCGCGTTCGGTCACGTGCTCGAATACGAGTCGCCGCCCGGCAGCTATGTCGACGCGTACCCGCTGATGCTCATGACCACCCGTTCCATGGAGACGCTCGCAGCGCGCAATCCCGAGTCGCGGGTGGACATCCGTCGGTTCCGTCCGAACGTGCTCGTTGAGCTCGACGACCACGACGGCTCGCCGTTCCCCGAGATCGACTGGGTCGGTGACGAGCTCGCGCTCGGCGACGCGGTGCTCGAGGTCGTCGCGCCGTGCCCGCGCTGTGTCATGGTCACACTTCCATTCGCCGATCTCCCCCGAGACCGGCCGCTCCTAGCAAGCATCGTCGCTGACGCCGACCAGAACATCGGTGTGTACGCGAACGTCGTCGTGCCCGGTCGGATCACGCCGGGCGACTCCCTCGCGGTCCTCGGCTGACCCGTCGACGATTCGAGGCGGGCACGCCTCGATCACGCTGGCGTCCTCCTGAGCCATGATGAGCGCGACCACACCACCAGAAGGAGACGACCATGACGCGGCTCGGCTATCAGATCCCCAACTTCACCTACCCGGGCATCGGCCCGGCCGAGCTTTTCGGCGCAGTCGCCGCCCAAGCGGCGGCGGCGGATCGTGCCGGTTTTGACACGGTCCTGCTCATGGACCACTTCTACCAACTCCCAATGCTCGGCCAGCCCGACGCGTTCATGCTCGAGAGCTACACGACGCTCGGCGCGTTGGCTCGCGAGACCAGCCGGGTACGCCTCGGCACGCTCGTGACCGGCAACACGTACCGCAACCCCGCGGTCCTCGCCAAGATCATCACCGCGCTCGATCACGTTTCGCACGGTCGGGCGACGCTCGGGATCGG
>DASRPD010000021.1:0-4507 GCA_035646535.1 Acidimicrobiia bacterium | reverse complement strand
TTGCTCGGGGGGCTGGCGGTCAGCCTGATCGCGTGGTGGGCGCCGAACGTGCGCGGCCACGGGATCCCCGAAGCGATGGAGGCCGTGCTCACGCGCCAGAGCCGGATGCGGCCGCGCACCGCGTTGGCGAAGCCGGTGTCGATCGCGGTCGCGATCGGAACCGGAGCGCCCTTCGGTGCCGAGGGCCCGATCATCGTCACCGGAGGCGCGCTCGGCTCGTTGCTGGGTCAGGTCGTACGGGTCACGCCCTCGGAGCGGAAGATCCTCCTGGGCTGCGGCGCAGCCGGTGGCACCGCGGCCGTGTTCGGAACGCCGCTCGCCGCGGTCGTGCTCGCGATCGAGATCCTGCTCTTCGAGTTCTCGGTGCGGGCGCTGCTGCCGCTCATCGTGTCGGCGAGCCTCGCCGGCGGCGTGCATGTCGCCCTCTTCGGTTCCCAGCCGCTGTTCCAGGTCCCGCAGCACGATTTCAGTGGTCTCGGGCATGTCTGGGTGTACGCACTGCTCGGGCTGGCGTGCGGGTTGCTCTCGGTGGTGGTGTGCCGGGGGCTGTTCCTGATCGAGGCGCTCTATCGCCGCCTGCCGGTGCCGCAGTTCTGGCACCCGATGATCGGTGCGCTCGGGTTCGCGCTCATCGGACTCTTCGTGCCCCGCGCGCTCGGCACCGGATACTTCACGATCGAGGAAGTGCTCTCGGACCGCCTCGCGCTCGAGACCTTGTTGGTCGTCTTCGCCGCCAAGCTCCTCGCCTGGTGGGTGGCGCTCGGGTCGGGCACGTCCGGCAGCATCCTCGCGCCCATGCTCCTGATCTCCGGATCGTTCGGCGCGGTGCTGGGTTCGCTGCTCGAGATGGTCGCGCCCGGTTTGGGCATCCCGCCGGGCGCGATGGCGTTGGTCGCCATGTCGGCGACGCTGGGCGCATCGACCGGCGCCAGCCTCACGTTCATCGTGTTCGCGTTCGAGCTCACCCGTGACTACGACGCCATCCTCCCGTTGATGGGCGCCACCGTCCTCGCCGACCTCGTGGCGATGCTGCTGCGCGAGCACAACCTCCTCACCGAGAAGCTCGCCCGCGGGGGAGTCGGAGTTCCGAAGCGGTTCGAGCCCGACCTGCTCCGCGGCGCCTCGGTGCGCCAGGCGATGTCGACGCCGGTCTTGACGGTCAGCACCGACGCGACCATCGGCGACGCACGCCTGCGCATGGAGTCCGGCTCGCACAGCGCGTATCCGATCGTCGATGCTGACGAGCGCTGTGTGGGCATCGTGACCCGCGGGGACTTGCTCGTCGCGAGCGTCGACGACGACGAGCCCGTGACGACGGTGGCGAGCCGCGACGTCGTGACCGTCACCCCCGAGGACTCCATGCTGACCGTCCTCGAGCGGATGACCCAGGAGGAGGTCGATCACCTGCCTGTCGTCTCGGGGGGTCGACTCGTCGGGGTCTGCACTAGAACCGACGTGCTCCGGGCACGGGGTCGCCACCTCGGCCAGGAGCGTTTCGAAGCCGGCTGGAAGCCGCAGTGGCCGAGGTGGCGACGTTCCGATACCTGAACGATCGGCCCGCCGCGTCGCACTGGCACGAAAATGGTGGAGGCGATGGGACTCGAACCCACGACCCCTTGCATGCCATGCAAGTGCTCTACCGGACTGAGCTACGCCCCCGTGGGTCCATCGACGCTACCAGTCGGGTCTCTGCATCCGCCGAAGGACCGCTCCCGCGGATAAGCGGCCGAAACGGGCGGGGGGACGCGTCGCGCCCCGTACGCTGATGCCGATGAGCGACCTTCCTCAGCACCGATACGACGCCGCGTTCGCCCGTGAGATCGAGCGCCGTTGGCAGGACCGCTGGGAGGACGAGCACACCTTCTGGGCGCCCAATCCCTCGGGCCTGCTCGCCGAGGGGTTCGACGCGGTGGCCGAGCGCGAGAAGCTCTTCGTGCTCGACATGTTCCCGTACCCGAGCGGCACGGGGCTGCACGTCGGCCACCCGCTCGGCTACATCGGGACCGACGTCTACGCCCGTTTCAAGCGCATGACCGGTCACAACGTGTTGCACGCGATGGGCTACGACGCGTTCGGGCTTCCCGCGGAGCAGTACGCGGTGCAGACCGGCCAGCACCCCCGGGTCACGACCGAGGAGAACATCGCCACCATGGGTCGCCAGCTGCGGGCGCTGGGCCTCGGCCATGACCCACGCCGCGGGGTGGCGACGACCGACGTGGCGTACTACCGCTGGACGCAGTGGATCTTCCTCCAGATGTTCAACAGCTTCTATGACGCCGACCAACAGCGTGCCCGGCCGATCGACGAGCTGATTCCGGTGCTCGTCGCCGATCCCGACACCGGCTGGGACTCCCTCGACGGTCCGGCCCGTCGACGGCTGGTCGACTCGTACCGCCTCGCCTACCGGAGCGAGCAACCCGTCAACTGGTGTCCCGCGCTCGGCACCGTGCTCGCCAACGAGGAGGTCACTCCCGAAGGTCGGAGCGAGCGGGGCAATCACCCCGTGCACCGCCGACTCATGAAGCAGTGGATGCTGCGGATCACCGCCTACGCCGACCGGCTGCTGGCCGATCTCGATGGGCTGGAGTGGCCCGAGTCGATCAAGCAGATGCAGCGCAACTGGATCGGCCGGAGCACCGGGGCGGAGGTCGACTTCGCGGTCGCGGGTCACGAGGGTGTCGCGATCACGGTGTTCACGACCCGGCCCGACACGCTGTTCGGCGCGACCTACATGGTGCTTGCACCCGAGCACCCGCTGCTCGACACGATCACCGCGACCGAGTGGCCCGATGCCACGCTCATGGCCGACGTCGGCGACATGCCCGACGCGTGGAAGGGCATCTTCGGCATCGACTCCATTCCGTCGGAGGCGGTGGGTCGCTACCGCGACTTTGCCGCCCAGAAGTCCGACTTGGAACGCCAGGCCGAGGGGCAGGAGAAGACGGGAGTGTTCACCGGCGCGTTCGCACGCAACCCGACCAACGGCGATGCGCTGCCGATCTTCGTGGCCGACTACGTGATGATGGGTTACGGCACCGGCGCGATCATGGCCGTCCCCGCGCACGACCAGCGCGACTTCGACTTCGCCCGGGAGTTCGAGCTCCCGATCCGGGGCGTGATCCGTCCGTCCGACGCGTGGTTCGACGAGCGGGCCATCAGCCCCGACACGCCCGCGGACGCGTGGCCCGAGGCGTTCACCGGTGACGGGGTCGCCATGGCGTCGGCCAACGACGGGGTGACCCTCGACGGCCTTGCGGTGGCCGACGCCAAGACCGCGATCAACGCTTGGCTGGAACAGGGCTCGCGAGGCGGGCCGACGGTGACCTACAAGCTGCGTGACTGGCTGTTCAGTCGCCAGCGCTACTGGGGTGAGCCGTTTCCCATCGTCTACGACGCCGACGATCTGCCGATCGCGCTGGCCGAGGCGATGTTGCCCGTCGAGCTGCCCGAGATCGCCGACTTCGAGCCGCGCATCGTCGAACACGACGAGACGAGCCTTCCCGATCCTCCGCTGGCGCGCGCGGAGAGCTGGGCGACGGTCGACCTCGACGTCGAGCTGCCCGAGTGGGCCGGCGGGCCGAGCGGACCGGCGGAGTACCGCCGCGAGCTGAACACGATGCCGCAATGGGCGGGTTCGTGCTGGTACTACCTGCGCTACCTCGACCCGACCAACGAGAACGAGATGGTCTCTCGAAGTGCCGAGCAGTACTGGATGGGCTCGGAGGCGAACGGGGGAGTTGACCTGTACGTCGGCGGCGTCGAGCACGCGGTGCTGCACCTGTTGTACGCGCGCTTCTGGCACAAGGTGCTGTTCGACCTCGGTCACGTCACGGCCGTCGAGCCGTTCCGGCGGTTGTTCAACCAGGGCGTGATCACCGCGGCCGAGTATCTCGACGACCGCGGGATGTACGTCGAGGCGGCCCGCGTCGAGGAGCGGGACGGGCGCTTCTTTCTCGACGGTGAGGAGGTGACGCGTCAAGCCGGGCGCATGGGCAAGAGCCGCAAGAACGCGGTCTCGCCCGACGAGGTCTACGACGCCTACGGCGCCGACACGCTGCGCCTCTACGAGATGTTCATGGGCCCGCTCGACGCGAGCCGCCCGTGGAACACGACCGACATCATCGGTGTGCACCGGTTCCTGCAACGGCTGTGGCGCAACGTGATCGACGAGGAGACCGGCGAAGCCCACGTGCGTTCCGAGCCCGCCGATCTCGAGACTCGTCGGCTGGCCCACCGCACGATCGACGCAGTGGGCCACGACATGGACGAGCTCGCCTTCAACACCGCGATCGCGCGCCTGTTCGAGCTCAACAACCGGTTGACCCAGGTCGTTGCCGAGGAAGGCGCCGCGCCGATCGAGGTGGTCGAGCCGCTCGTGCTGATGGTTGCACCGCTCGCACCGCACATCGCCGAGGAGCTCTGGGGTCGTCTCGGCCACACCGAGAGCCTGGCGTTCGCCCCCTTCCCGAGCGCCGATCCCGAGTACCTGGTCGACGAGACCGTCGAG
>DASRPD010000020.1:0-22313 GCA_035646535.1 Acidimicrobiia bacterium | reverse complement strand
CCATACCAAGATCTTCCGATCGGGCGCATGTGTCGGCGAGGCACCGGGCGGACGGAGGCGGTGATCGGGTTCGCGTCGAACGACGGCATCGGGGTTCTGTCGTCGGTCGGAGTCTCGGCGCCGCGGTGGAGTCGGTGCGGCGAACATGGTACGGCGCACGATGGGAGTGGTTCGTGATCTTGTCTTCATGCCCCCTCTATGCGCGTTGAGGGCGCGGAACGCGACTCAGAACTCGAATTTCTTTCGCGGTCGCGCCGGCGTGCCCTCGGGTCGCCGCCGACGGTCGATGAGGCCCGGCTGGTCGCGGTGCGGGAAGCGCGGGCGCGGGTGGGGTCGAAACCGGAGCGTGCGGCGTGTCCCGCGGTCAGGTGCAGTAGGGATCCGTCGGTCTTGTCGAAGGCGTAGGCGTCGTCGGCGTCGGCGTGTGGTCGCCTCGACGTCAGCAGGTCGAGGGTGCGCGGCGGGTCGAGGTCGATCGATCGGCGTGCGGTGCGGGTCTTGCCGCGCGCTGCAGGCTGTCGTAGGTGCGCTCGTCGCCGTAGGCGGGGCCCTCCAAGATGAGCAGCGTCCTCGTCTGATGACTCCTCTTGCTCGTCGCCCCTCCTCGGCTCAGTCCTGACCGACCGCTACCGGCAGGCCGGCGAGGCGCCACTCGGGCAGGCCGTCCTCGAGGCGTCGGGCTCGTCGACCACGCTGACGTAGCAGCGCGACCGCTTCGACGGCGAGCACGCAGTAGGGACCTCGGCAGTACGCGACAACCTCGGCGTCGGCCGGCAACTCGGCGATCCGATCCTCGAGTGCGTCGAGCGGGATCGACACCGCGGCCGGGATGTGACCAGCGGCGTACTCGGGTGCGGGGCGCACGTCGACGACGACGATTTCGCCTTGCTTCGCCCGCTCGACGAGCTCGCCGCGCCGGATCGGCTCGAGCTCGTCGCGGGCATCGAAGTAGTCGCGTGCGATCTGGTCGACCTCGGCGAGCCTCGATCCCGCGACGTTGCGCAGCGCATTGATGAAGGCGACGACCTCGTCACCCGCGAGCCGGTAGAAGACCCGCGTGCCTTTCTTGCGGGTCTCGACGAGGCGGGCGCGGCGCAGCACCTGTAGGTGCGCGGACGTGTTCGCGACCGACATGCGGGCCGCAAGGGCCAGTTGCTCGACTGGCCGCTCTCCCTGTGCGATCAGATCGAGCAGCTCGATGCGCTTGGCGTGCGCCACGACCTTGCCCACACGGGCGAACTGCTCGTAGAGCGCCTGCTTGGCCTCACCGCTCTCCATGACGGGGCACGCTCCTCAACTCCTCTAGTATTCCTTGTTGCTATTGAATACTGTACATCATGCGGGTCGTGGTTCGAGCACCCGCCTGCAGGAGGGAGGCCCTCGTGAGTGATGCGATCGCACCGACCCCACGGTGGAGAGGCCAAGGGATCGTCGAGTTCGGCATGCGGCGCTCGAGGTCAGTGATCATCGGTGTTGTACTACTCGTGATCGTTCTCGGTGCCCTCATGGTGCGCGTCGCGACGGACACCGATCCGGAGAACATGCTGCCCAGCTACGACCCGGTGCGCGAGCTGAACCGCTCGCTGCGGAGCGACTTCGGCGTCGGTGACGTCCTCGCGGTTGGCATCGTCGACGATGGTGGCGTGCTCGAACCCGAGCTCCTGACCTCGGCCGTGGGGCTGATCGAGGCCGTCAACGCACTCGACGGCGTGGTTGCGGGCAGTGTCGTCAGCTTCATGTCGGCAGCCGACGTGCCGCCGGGACCGCTCTCCCAATCCGATGTCGACACCATCGCGAACGCAGCTGATGCGAACCCGCTGCTCGCCGGCAGGGTCCTCGCGCCCGACGGCACGGCCCTCGGCATCTTCGTCACGCTCGAATCGAAAGACGTTGCCAAGGATGTCGCCGCCTCCGTCGATCGTCTCGTCGGACAAGACGCCGTCCTCTCCGACGCGGAGGTCTACACCGCCGGTCTGCCTCTCGCCGAGGAGGAGTTCGGCCGCAACATGTTCGTCCAGATGGCCGTGCTCGCACCGCTCGCGGGCCTGTTCATCTTCTTGCTCATGTTCTACTTCTTCCGCAACCTGACGCTCGTGGTCGCCGCCATGATCGTCGCGATGCTCAGCGTTATCTGGACGATGGGTCTGCTGATCGGGACCGGGTTCACACTCCACATCATGAGCTCGATGATCCCGATCTTCCTCATGCCGATCGCGATCCTCGACAGCGTCCACATCCTGAGCGAGTTCTTCGACCGCTACCCGCACTACAACGACCGCGAGATGACCCTCCGGGCGGTCTACCGCGAGTTGTTCATGCCGATCACCTTCACGTCACTGACCACAGCAATCGCGTTCTCCTCCCTGATGCTCGTCCCGATCCCGCCGGTGCGGGTCTTCGGCGCGTTCGTGGCCTTCGGAGTTGGTGCCGCGTGGCTCCTCACCGTGGTGTTCTTGCCCGCGTTCGTCATGCGGCTCGACGAGCAGCGACTGCAACGACTTTCCACCGACCGGGTCGAGCGGAGCAGCCGGGTGCTCACCGGAGGACTTCGCCGACTCGGTCATCTCACAACGGGTCACCCTCGAACGGTCCTGATCGTGTTCGGTCTCGTGGTGATCGCAGCGATCCCGGGCGTCACACAGATCGTCGTGAACGACAACCCGGTCCGCTGGTTCAGGCCCGGCACCGGTGTGCGCGAGGCGACCGAGGAGCTCAACCGGCGATTCCCGGGGACGTACAACGCGAGCCTCGTCCTCGAAGCCGAAGATCCCGGAGACCTGACTCGGCCCGAGACGGTGTCGGCGGTCGCGGACCTCCAGGAAGTCTGGGGCGAGGTCGACGTGATCGGGTCCACGTCGTCGTATGTGGACCTGGCTCCCAAAGGCGGCGACGCCGGGGAGGTAGCGGCGGCCCTCGATGCTGCGGAGGCCGACCCGCACGCCGCACTCGCCGCAACCCTCATCACCCCGGATCGACTTCGCGCCAACATCCAGCTTCTGCTGAGCGACGGCGACAACCAGTCGATGCAGCGCGTCGTCGACTCGACCGACGACTACCTCTCCGAGCGCCCGCTCCCCGACGGCATCACCGCGGTCTGGGCCGGAGAGACCTACTTGAACCTGGTCTGGCAAGACAAGATGGTCTCGGGAATGGCCGCCGCCTTCTTGGGCACACTCGCGGTCGTGTTCGGCCTGATGATCGTATTGTTCCGGTCATTGGTTTGGGCATTGCTCGCAATGGTCCCCGTCCTCAGCGCGGTGCTGGTGGTCTACGGGGTCGCGGGTTGGGCCGGCAAGGACTACGACATGCCGATGGCGGTGCTGTCGACCCTGGTCCTGGGAATCGGCGTCGACTTCGCCATCCACTTCACCCAGCGCTACCGCGAGTTCTACGCCGCGTGTGGAACTGCGCGTGAGGCGCTCGCGCGGTTCTACGAGGAACCGGCCCGGGCGCTCACCAGGAACGCGCTCGTGATCGCGATCGGCTTCCTCCCCCTGTTCGCCTCGACGTTGGTCCCGTACCTGACCGTCGGTGCCTTCTTGGTGGCGATCGTGATCCTCAGCTGGCTCGCGACCCTCTTCGTCCTCCCATCAGCGGTCGTCCTCGCGCCCGCACGTCCGACGCCGCAAGCCGTCGAGCAGGCCGCGACCAGCAGAGGCCGCGAATGATCATGATGTTCCTCGTCGCGATCGGCGTCGCGGTCGCGGTCACCGTAACGGTGGTAGCGACCACCCGGGCCGTCACCCAGCATCGAGTCGGGGACCGGAGCACGGCCCCCGAGGCCAACCAGGCGCAGCGAGTCCTCGCCGAGCGCTTCGCGACCGGAGAGATCGAGGTGTCCGAGTATCGCGAACGGCGCGCTCTGCTGGAGCAGGCGAACACCACTTCCGGCCCAGTCCCGAACCGCGCCCGGTTGCCGGTCGCGCTCGCGACCGCGCTCGTCGTTGTCCTCGTGGCCGCCGTCATCGCGGTCGGCGTCGCGGCAGGATCCGGGGACTGGTGGGGAATGATGGGCCGGCACATGGGGTGGTCCGGCAGTGGGTCGAGCGGCGCTTCGACCGAACCGTTCGTAGGAGCCGAAGGGGTCACCGTCGATGCCGGCGACCTCTGGTTCGAGCCCTCGACCATCGAGATCCGCGCCGACGAGCCCGTCAACCTCGCGCTTCGCAATCGTGGTGGGATCTTCCACGACCTCACCATCCCGGCGTTCGACTTCGTGCTGGAGGCGACATCCGGCGACACCGTGACCGGCGGGCTCACGGGCGCGCCGCCCGGCGAATACGAGTTCTACTGCAGCGTGCCCGGCCACGCCGACGGCGGCATGACCGGAACACTCGACGTGGTCGCCGGGTGACTCCCCACCCCGGACGACTTGCTGGAAGGGCGCGTCGTCGAACATCTGTGGGAGGGATGTGCCGGTGACGCCGCTCGCCGCTGATCCGACCGTCGACGCCGCGCGGCGCTACGACCAGTGGTTCGAGAGGGGATGGGGCCGATACGCGTGGCACGTCGAGCGGCACATCTTGCGCCGGGTCGTCCGGACCGCGCCGGGCCTGGTAGCCGTCGACATCGGCTGTGGCAGCGGGCGCTCGACGGAGATTCTCCGAGCCCAGGGCGCTCGAGTCTTCGGCATCGACCGCGATCCCGCGATGCTCACCATCGCACACCAGCGTGGCACGACACCGCTGGCCGTCGCGGACGCGCACGCGCTGCCCCTGCTCGACGCGTCGGTGGATCTCGCGCTCGCAGTCACTCTCCTGGAGTTCGTCGCCGACCCCAAGGCTGTGATCGCCGAACTCGCGCGTGTCGTACGGCCCGGAGGCAGAATCATCATCGCGGCGCTGAACACCCGAAGTGCCTGGGGGCTCGCCCATCAACGCGAGTTCGCAGCCCCGCCCTGGGACGCGGCACGGTTCCTGACCCGCCGCCGCTTGCTGCGACTCGGCATCCGCTACGGGCGTACACGCATCACCGGCGTGCTCTTCGCCTCCGGCAAGCTCCCAGGACTTCGGTGGACGGGTCCGGTCCTCGAATGCCTCGGTCGCGCCGCTCCCGCCCTGGGCGCGTTTCAGGTCGTCGTCATCGAACGAAGTTGACCGTGGACGAACCGCTCATGCACGCCGGCGGTGAACGCGGAAGCGCGCCGCAGATGCAGCGCCGGAGCACTGTTCGCCGTGTCACGTGTGTGTCACGCTCGCCGAAACCTGCGCGTGTTGCCAGGTCAGACGCCGACGACCCCTGGCGGGGTCACCCGCTGGGGATGAAACTTGCGGGCGTCGCCCGCTGACGTCGTACAGCTCAGTGGTCCGTGAGCCCGAAGGTCAGACTGACGCGGGGGTCTGCATGAGGAGGACCCTCAAACACACTCCGCCGACAGCTCGGACTCACGCCCGTGCAGTGACCTCCCCGTGGGGCGCGAGTGGCAGCCCGCCGAGCACCGCGCGGCCCGTGACATCAGCACGCCGGCCACGGCGTAGGTTGCGAGCACCAGCGACGAGGAGCCCGAGCCCCAAGCTGCTGCGCAGACGAGATGCATCGTGACCATGCGATGGGGTGGTCTCTTCGCCCGGTCACCGATCGTGGCGCGCCGTTCTGCATCGCGATTTCTGACCCGACTTCCAACCTCCCCTGCCGGAATGGCCGACACGGCCCGGGACCAGACGGGAGAACGCTCGTGGACGGTGAGCGAGACTTGCCTTGTTCTGCCGCAGTCGATGGGCGGGTGGGCCGTCCGCCACGGGGAACCCGTACCAAGATCCGTACCAAGATCGCGGTGCGGAACGGTCATCAACGGTACCGATCGAGACGGAACGAGCGGGCGTTCCTCCTGCTCAACATGGGTCAACGCGGTCGAGCCCGGCGATGTGGCTGCTCTTACAAGGAGGGGGTCGGGGGTTCGAGTCCCGCGCACCCACAGGTCTCCGCGGTCCGTTCACGGCTGGCCCGCGGGTCTCAGGTGCGTACCCCCACCCCGAAGACGAAGCGCTCGAGGCCACGCGGTCGGTGACGCCCGGCCGGAGCTACCCCGTGGGCCTAACCCCGAGTCGCACCGGGCGGGAGTGATGCAGCAGGCTCCCCTGATGCGAGTCGTTCACCTGGTTCGCCATGGCCGCACCGCGTGGAACGTGCAGCGGCGGGTAATGGGCTGGCTCGACGAGGGCGTGGAGCCCGTTGCTCGCCGCGACGCGGAGGCCGTGGCCGACGCGCTGGCGGGCGAGGACGTGGCCGCGATCGTGTCGAGCCCGTTGCGCCGGGCCCTGGAGACGGCAGATCCCTTGGCGAATCGGGTCGGTATTGAGCCGCGCCTCGACGACCGCGTCGGCGAACTGGGGGTGGGCCCGTGGGAGGGGCTCACCGAGGACGAGATCGGCGAACGATGGCCCGACGAGTGGCACCGATGGCGGAACGAGCCGCACACCCTGGCGCTCGAGGGTCGCGAGACGCTGCGCGAGCTGAACGCCCGGGTCGCCGCGGTGCTGGACGATCTCGCCGGTAGCTCAGCCGCCTCCGGCGCGGCCGTGGTGTTCACCCACGATGCCGTCGTGCGGGCCGCGGTCGCTTGGGCGCTTCGGACAGGGCCCGAGGTCTACCGACACGTCGAGGTCGCCAACTGCTCCATCACCACGGTACGTGTCCTCGACGGTGTGCACCGGCTGGTGCGGGCCAACGACATCGGCCACCTCGAACGGCGCGGTCGCAAGGGCCGCTAAGGGCTCGGGCGCGGACGCGGACGGGCCGACCTCGCCGGCGCGGATCGTGACGGTCACCGGCGAGCGGCGGGCGCGCGCGACGAGCCGGGCGAGGTCGGTGAGCGACGTCACCACGGGGACGCCGCTCCCCTCGAACGCGTCCGGGTGGCCGGGACGAGAGAGCCCGACGAAGCGGACCCCCGCGGCCCGGGCGATCGCAGCGTCGCGCAGCGCGTCGCCGACGAACAGGACGTCGTTGGGAGCGACGCCGACCGCGGCCGCCCAGGCCCGGAGCTGCGCCGCCTTGGGATGGTCGGGCCGCCAGCCGTCGACCGTATCTGTGCGCCGGGCCAGCCCGTGGCGCCGGCAGAACTCCCGGACGAGCTCAGCGCGCGTGCTGCTGCAGACGAGGGCGGCGACGTCGGCGCGCCCGAGGCGCTCGATGGCCATTCCCGCGTCCGCGAACGGTCGGCAACCTCCCATGAGGCCTTCCTTGGCGGCTTCGAAGCCGACGGCGATCTCGTCGAGGGACGGGTGGCCGTACGAGATGACGTCGAGCTGGGTCCGGAAGTCGTCACCCGCGGTCGCGAGGTAGCGGCTGGTGGCTTCGTCGCGCGGTATGTCGAGCTCGACCGAGAGCAACTCCGCCGCGAGCCTCGCGAGCATCCCCATGGAGTCCGCCACCGTGCCGTCGAAGTCGAACGCCACCGCACGCACTCCCATGTAGTGGGCACCCGGTCCGCCGGCCCACCAGGATGCCCGCAGGCGCACGGTCACGATCCCCGCGCAGAGGACGGCCACGACGGCGAGCGCGGCCAGCAGCGAGCCGGCATGTACCGCCGCGCCCAAGGCGCCGAGTGTCAGGATCAGCAGTCGCAGGTCACGGCCGCGGCCGCCCGCGAGGAGGACGCCGTGGTACCGGTGGCCGAGGTCGCCGTCGGCCTTGGCCGTGGTGTAGCTGACGAGCAGGTGCCCGACGAGCGCCAGGCCGGCGACGGCGATCACGACCGGCACCTGTGCCGACCCGAGAGGACCGGCGAGGTCCCCCGAGGTCGCGAGGTAGATGGCCGCGCCCGTGAAGAGCAGGCCGTCCGCCGCCCGGTCGAGGACCGCGTCGAAGAACGAGCCGAAGCGCGATGAGCGGTGCGCGAGGCGGGCGATCTCGCCGTCGCTGCCGTCGAGCACGCTTGCTGCCGTGACGAGGACCGCGGCTACCACCGGCGCGTGGGCGGCCAGGGCCGCCGCGGCGGCGAACGCGACGACGAACGCGACGATCGTGACCTGGTTCGGGGTGATCGAGGGGAAGACACCGAGCAGCACCGGGGTCACGAAACGCTGCGAAACCACACGGTTCAGGCGCGTCGCCACGGCCCCGTCGAGCGCCTTACCGGTGCTTCGAAACAGATACCGGTTGCCGCGCCGGTAGTCAGTCGGGGTGTCGACGTCAAACCACCATTCGTCGTCGAGAGCCAGCGCGCGTGCCGTGCCCAAGCCGGCGAGCACCTGCACGGCACCCGCGAACGCGGTGTCGCCGCATGCAGCGACCTCCTCGACCGCGCCGAGCACCGCCGCGCTGCAGACGAAGGCGCCCACGTCGAACGCGTCGTAAGCGGGCAGCATCTTGCCGATGGCTTCGACGCGGTCGCCGACGAGTTGAACCTTCATCGCGTCGGCCGGGTCGACACCGGTGGCCCGTCCGAGCGAGCGGTCCACGGCGACGACGACCTCGCCCGGTCGTACCGACGTCGCCCGGAGCCGGCGCAGCAGTGCCGCCGCGAAGACATGATCGGCCATCGCCAGCGCGAACGGTTCGTCGCCGACGACGTCCTTCGCGGCGAGGACGGACAGTCCGTTGCCCTCCCGATATCGTGCGTTGTGGACGACGGTGACGCGCAGCTCGCGGCGACGGCTCACGTCGAGGGCCTCCCGGGCGATACGTTCGTGCTCGTGGCCGGTAACGACGACGACCTCGTCGAAGCCGGCCTCGTGCGCCGCGACGATCGACCGTTCCAGGAGTGTCATACCCCCGACCCGCACCAGAGGTTTCGCACCCACCCTGGGCTCGAGGCGCGATCCAACCCCCGCGGCAAGCACCACAAGCCGGGACGGCTGCATCTTTCTCGATCTCCTTCTTGCTGTAGCCCCGAGTGAACCGCCCCGGGTCTTGTAGGGCTCGGGTCATCAGGTGACCGCGTCAATGGTGGGGTTTCTTGATCATAGTGAACGGGGGGCACTGTTGCGTTGAGTCGAACCGAGCCGCGCGGGATCGACTGGCCGTCCGCTTCGGGTTCAGATGGTGCGGGCGAGTTCGGTGAACGCGGCCGCGACACGACAACGGGGGCGAGCATCGGCGCCAAGTTCGTAGTGGCCGCGGCGAATGTTCCGCATGAGCGCGTGGCCGCGCATGATCACTCGCGCCGAATGGTCGCGTTTGAGTCCGCGCATCGGTCGGAGCCTGGCTTGCAGTCGACCGATTCCTCGCGTTCGACGCGGTTGTCCGCGTACTGGGCAGTGTTGTGAAACGCGGTCCCGACGGCAGCTCGAGACACTCTCAAACGCTCGATGAGTCGGCGGAGCCTTCTGTCCGCCCGGCCAGCGGGGCCAACCGTCCCATCGTCCGTCGGCGCGCTCGAGAACGACGGACCTGCAGCAACAAGGGCCGTGTCGTCTGCAACACCCAAACTGGGCCGCTGGGACCCGCGCTCTGAACTGTGAGCGAGACTTGCCTTGTTCTGCCGCAGCCGATGGGCGGTTGGGCCGTCCGCCACGGGGAACCCGTACCAAGATCCATACCAAGATCGCGGTGCGGAACGGTCGGCAACGGTACCGATCGAGACGGAACGAGCGGTCGTTCCTCCTGCTCAACAAGCATCAACGCGGTTCAGCCCGGCGATGTGGCTGCTCTTACAAGGAGGGGGTCGGGGGTTCGAGTCCCTCAGCGCCCACTCGTTGTCAGAATTACAACGTCCGCCCTGATTGGGTGCCATTCCGCATGACCGATCGCTCGGGCATGTTCGTCGTCCAGTTCAGACCTTTGACGAACCCGATGCGACAGTCGGGGTCAGAGACGAGAGGCACCTTGGTCAGGATATTCGGAGTCATCGCCGATGAGGCGCGCTCCGAGACGTGAGAGTGGGAAGCGATCGGCACTCCTACGCACAGCCGATCGAAGATGCTTCAAAGGTTGCCCAAGGCCGCAGTCGTGAACATCCTGCAGTTCAAGGACCCCGGTGGACCCGTCGTTGTCCACTGCTGTGCTCGCGACGACTCAGCAGCAGCGATTAGCCCGCGACGAAGATCTTGATCGTGTCGGGGTGGACGCCATCGTGCTCTTCGGCTTGGCGCGCCTCGTCCGTCGCGAGCGCAGCCTGCAGGGTCTCCATGTCCGGAGTCTCGATCAGGACGGCCGTCACGTCGTCGTTACCGCCGGGATCCCGGAACGGGGTGACCTTCATCCCGCGCTGCTCGAAAAACGCCGCCCGCTTGGGCGAGTTGAACCAGTGCTCGACGTCATCGACGACGTGTGTTGCTATGACCTGCATCTCGATCACCCTTTCGTGGGCTCGGCCCGTTCCCGAGCTGCTGACCTCCGGACACTATCCAGCCCGTACCGTCGGCGCGCCCTGAGCGGGTCCCGATGGTCGGTCCGTACGGGATGCCGGGACTGGACGCGCCGTGGCCCGCCTGGCGTGGGACGGCCCGGGCGGTCACGCCAGTGTGTCGTACCAGGCAGCGATCGCTTGCCCGATCTCGTTCGGGCTGTCCTCTTGGATGAAGTGGATGCCTGCAACCGAGACGGTCGTCTGGTTGGCGAAGGTTCGACAGAACTCGAGGGTGTCGCCCTGGAGGAGCGCGCCGGGTTCGGCTTCGACGAGGAGCTTGGGGATGTCGCTTCCCGGTAGCCACGCGGCGTAGTCGGCCACGATCTTCTGCACGTCGGCGGGTTCACCGTCGATGGCGATCTGGCGTGGCCAGGTCAGGGTCGGACGTCGGCCTTCCCCCGGCTCGAGGTAGGGGCGGCGGTAGTGATCCATGACCTCGTCGCTCGGACCATCGAGCACCGAGAAGGGCAGGACGCCTTCGACGAACATGTTGTTCTGGAGGACGAGGTCCTCGCCCTGCTCCGAGCGAAAGCCCTTGAACATGTCAACGGCCATCTCGGGGAACTCCGCCCACGTGGTCGGCCTCACGATCGCCTCCATGTAGGCGATCCCCTTGACCTTGTCCGGATGCTGGTGTGCCCAGTCGAAGCCGAGCGCCGATCCCCAGTCATGGATGACGAAGGTGACGTTGTCGGTGACGCCCAACTGCTCGAGCAGCGCGAACAGGTACTCACGGTGTTGGACGTAGGTGTAGCTGTCGGGTCCGGAGGTGGGCAGCTTGGCGGAGTCGCCCATGCCGATCAGGTCCGGCGCGATCAGTCGGCCCTTGCCCTCGAGGTGGGGCATGACGTTGCGCCACAGGTAGGAGGAGGTCGGATTGCCGTGGAGAAACACGATGGGATCGCCCTTGCCCTCTTCCACATAGGCCATGTCGAGACCCTTGACGGTGACGTGGTTGCGTTCGTAGCGGGCGTCGGCAGGGGCTGGCATCGGTTCTCCTGCGTCGAGTCTGGTAGGCCGCGCCATCCCAACTATTGACCTCGACATCAGGATCGGAGTCCACGTCGGCGAGTGGCCGCTCCGGTTGGGTGCCCCGCAGCGATCGGCGCTGATGCTCTACCACCCGCCAGACTGATGTACTACCATGTAGCACATGAAGAGCGCCGGAATCCGTGAGCTCAAGCAGAACGCGTCGGAGGTCGTGGCCGCCGTGGCGGCAGGTGATGTGGTCACGATCACCGACCGGGGTCGCCCAGTCGCGCGGATTGTTCCCCTGGCGATGCGGCCCATCGACGCGTTGATCGAAGCGGGCCGAGCTCGTCCGCCCCGTCACCGTCTGACAGAGCTCGGGTCCCCTGCTCGACGGCAGAAGGGTGCGCGCCCGCTCTCGCAGGTGCTCGATGAGATGCGAGCTGACGAGCGCGGGTAATGGCCTTCTACGTCGACACGTCGGCAGCGGTGAAGCTCGTCGTCGCTGAGGCTGGATCCCGAGCGATGCACCGATGGGCATCCGAGCACCAAGATGCCCTCGTCTCGAGTGATCTGCTGCGCACCGAGCTTCTCCGCGCGGTTCGGCGAGGCGCGCCGAACCGGATGGAACGAGCGCGGATGGTGCTCGATTCGCTGACCCTGCTCACATTGCCGACGTCGGTGTTCGAGCGAGCGGGCGAACTCGAGGTGGAGAGCCTCCGGAGCCTCGATGCCCTTCACCTTGCCGTGGCGCTCGAGCTTGGGGACGACCTCGAAGGCATCGTCACCTACGACGATCGGCTCGCGGATGCGGCGCGATCGTCGGGTGTGATGGTCGTCGCACCGAGCTGACCGGTTCGGAAACTTCCCCGATGGTCGACCTGCCCAGGTCCGGGAAAGCCTGCCAGTTCGTGCAGCCGCGTGTTGATCGACTCGGGCGGTGACGAAGCCCGAGACTCTCGACTCGAGGGGTCCGACGCCGATGTCGGGAACGTCGAAGAGGTTGGGGCCGCTTGACAACCTCACGCCGCCGATGTGAGCGTAACGCTCGCAATTGATCGGCGATGGATCATCGGGGTATGGCATGACGAGAGCGTCGCGGTTCGAGGGCAAGATCGGGCGGACGCTCGCCGACTCCGAGGCGTGGTTCGACGACCCGCCCCACCCCGATGACGACGCGCCAAACGTGGTGGTGGTGCTCCTCGACGACACGGGCTTCGCCCAGCTCGGCTGCTTCGGCTCGGACATCGAGACGCCCAATGTCGACGCGCTCGCCGGCGACGGCCTGCAGTTCACCAACTTCCACGTGACGCCGCTGTGCTCACCGACGCGGGCGTCGCTGCTGACCGGCCGCTCGCAGCACGCGGTCGGCATGCGTGCCGTGTCCAACTTTCGCACCGGATTTCCCAACCAGCTCGGCCACATCACGAACCACGCAGCAACCGTCGCCGAGGTCCTGCGCGAGGAGGGCTACGCCACGCTCTGCGTGGGGAAGTGGCACCTCGCGCCGATGGAGCAGTGCTCGGCCGCCGGCCCGTTCGACCAGTGGCCGCTGGCCCGAGGCTTCGATCGCTTCTATGGGTTCCTCGAAGGCGAGACCGACCAGTTCCACCCGGATCTCGTCTGTGACAACCACCCGGTCGATCCACCGGCCGGTCCCGAGGACGGCTACCACCTCAGCGAGGATCTGATCGACCAGGTGCTGCGGATGATCTCCGACAGCAAGGGCGTCCGTCCCGACAAGCCGTTCTTCGCCTACGTGCCGTTCGGCGCGACCCACGCGCCGCACCAGGCGCCGCCCGAGTACCTGGCCAAGTACCGCGGGCGCTACGACGACGGTTGGGACGTCGTCCGCCGGCGTTGGTTCGAACGCCAGCTCGAGCTCGGAGTGATTCCCGAGGGCGCGCACCTGGCTCCACGCAACCCCGGCGTCGACGCCTGGGATGATCTTCCCGAGAACCAGCAGCGCCTCGCCGGTCGGCTGCAGGAGGCCTTCGCCGCGTTCCTCGACCACACCGACGACCAGATCGGCCGACTCGTCGAGGGACTGCGGTCGATGGGTGAGCTCGACAACACCGTCCTCGTGGTCCTGGCCGACAACGGCGCGTCGCAGGAGGGGGGGCCGTTCGGCGTCATGCACGAGATGAAGTTCTTCAACGGCATCTTCGAGACACCCGATGAAGCCGTCGAGCGCATCGACGACATCGGTGGACCGCACAGCCATACCAACTACCCGTGGGGCTGGGCGCAGTGCGGCAACAGCCCGTTCAAGTGGTACAAGCAGAACACCCACGAGGGTGGTGTCCACGTGCCCATGGTCGTGCACTGGCCCGCCGGAATCGACCCTGCTCAGCGGGGGTCCAAGCGCAACCAGTTCACCTATGTCGCCGACATCGTGCCGACGATCTACGACCTGCTCGGTGTCACGCCGCCGGAGACCTACCGCGGTCTCGACCAGCTCCCGGTCACCGGGCACTCCTTCGCTCACGTGTTCGACGATCCCGAGGCGGGAGCCGGCAACACGCTCCAATACTTCGAGATGGCCGGCAGCCGCGCGCTGGTGTCGGGAGAGTGGAAGGCCGTGCAGAAGCACACGGCCGGTGCGGACTATGACATCGAGGCCTGGGAGCTCTATGACCTCTCCGCCGACCCGTCGGAGTGCGACGATCTCGCCCAGGCCGAACCCGACAAGCTCGCCGAGCTCATCGACCTGTGGTGGTCCGAGGCGGACCGCCACGGTGTCCTCCCGCTGGACGACCGCACCATCGAGCTGTTCGGTGCCCGATTCCGCGACCATTCGCCGCACCCTGCCGACCGGCGATACGTGTACCGGCCACCCATGTCGGCGATCCCGGCGCAGGCGTCGGCTGCGGTCGGTGGAAGGAGCTTCGACCTGACCGCTCGGGTCACCCGTGCCGCCGGCGACGAAGGTGTGTTGTGGGCCACCGGCACGGAGAACTCCGGCATCTCGGTGTTCGTCGAGGACGACAAGCTGGTCGTCGACTACAACGCGTTCGACGACCACACCGTCGTGGAGTCCGACGTTGCCGTGCCCGAGGGCGCCTCCGTGCTCACCGCCCGGTTCCGGCGCGGCGACGGCCGAACCGGCTCGATCGAGCTCGCCGTCGACGGCGTCGACGCCGGTCGGGGCGAGACCGCGCTGTACATGCGCATGATGTCGTCGGTCGGTGCCAGCGTCGGGTTCGACCACGGCTCGGCCGTCTCGACCCGATACCGCAGCCCGTTCCCGTTCACCGGCACGCTCCACGAGGTCGAGATCCAGCTCGTTGCCAAACGTGCCGCTGATGCCGCCGATGCCGAGGCACGCGCCGAGATGTCCAGGCAGTGATGTCCCGACAGTGATGTCCCGACAGTGATGTCCCGACAGGGTGGCTTCAGGCCGGGTGAGCCACGAGTCGTCGGATGCCGGCCGTCCACGCCCGGCGGATCAGGCGGTCGGAACGGTCGTGGGTCGACCGGAGGAGGTCCCACGACTCAAACGAGGTGAGGGTGTCGACGAGCGCGACCAGGTCGTCGCTCTGCGGGCGGGTCAGGCGTGCGACCTCGGTTGCGAAGTGGACTCGGATCTGGCCGGCGAACGAGGTCCGCGTCTTCGCCAGGGCGTCGGCGACGCGCGCATGGTCGAGCGATCGCGAGCGGGCGAGACGCGCGACCGGTGCGATCGACCGGTAGAGCTCGATGCGGGCGCCCACCAGGCGGTCGATGCGATCCTCGAGCGATCCGGCGCCGATCGACGGGATCTCGAAGAGTGGAGCGAAGCGTTCGAAGTGTCGCTCGATGGTCTGGGCCTGCAAGTCGTCCAGGCTCTCGAAGTACCGGAAGATCGACGACACCGAGACGCCGGCTCGCGCGGCAATCGCTTCGGTCGGTGGCGGGACGACGCCTTCGTCCAACAGGCTGAACATCGCGTCGATGACGGCCGCGCGGTTGCGGTCTCTGCGGGCTCGTCGTCCGTCAACCAGGGTCAGTTCCTCGGCTGCCACGGGGGCAATCGTATCCAACGACCGAGTTCTGCGAGTAGGAGGCGCAAAAACTATTGACGATGGCGCTCCTAATAGTGTCGAATGGGTTGCAGCCCGTCCGACCACCTGGAGCCCGTCCGACCACCTGAGGAATCGTCGATGCAGACTGTCCGAACCCCCGACGACCGCTTTGCCGATCTCCCGAACTATGCGTTCACCCCGCACTACGCCGAGGTCGATGACGGCGATGGCGGCACCCTCCGGGTCCACTACCTCGACGAGGGTCCCCGCGACGCGGCGCCCGTCCTCCTCATGCACGGCGAGCCGTCGTGGTCGTTCCTGTACCGGCACATGATCCCGCTCTTGGTCAAGGCCGGCCACCGGGTCGTCGCGCCGGATCTCGTCGGCTTCGGTCGCAGCGACAAGCCGACCCGGCAATCCGACTACACCTACGCCCGTCACGTCGAGTGGATGCGCCAGCTCCTGTTCGACCACCTCGACCTGCGGGGCATCACCTACTTCGGTCAGGACTGGGGCGGCCTCGTCGGCCTGCGTCTCGTGGCGATCGCTCCCGAGCGTTACGAGCGCGTCGCCATCGGGAACTCCGGCCTCCCGACCGGGCACGGACCCGCAAGTGAGGCGTTCCTCGCCTGGCAGAAGTTCTCCCAGGAGACCGAGGAGTTCCCGGTGGCCGCCATCATCAACGGGGGCTGCGCCACCGCCCTCGCACCCGAGGTGATCGCCGCCTACGACGCCCCCTTCCCCGACGACACCTACAAGGCCGGCGCGCGCATCTTCCCGGCCCTCGTGCCGACCAGCCCCGACGACCCGGCGAGCGCCGACAACGGGGCTGCCTGGAAGGTGCTCGAGCAGTTCCAGCAGCCGTTCCTGCTCACCTTCAGCGACGGCGATCCCGTCACCGCCGGTGGGGACGCTCCGTTCCTCGCGAAGGTCCCCGGAGCCGCGGGCCGGCCGCACGTGACGATCGAAGGGGCCGCGCACTTCCTCCAGGAAGACCGCGGACCTGAGCTCGCAGGTGTGCTCGTCGACTTCATCGCCACGACGTCGTCGTGACCGATTGGACCGAGCTCACGCGGCGGGCGGCGCTGGCTTCGCACCGACTCGTCGGGTGGATCTTCTGGGATCCGAAGGGCACGGAGAACTACGCCGCCCTCGGAGTGCCCGACGGCCTCGGCTACTACATCGCCACCCGTGGGGCCTCACTCGGTGCGGGCGGCAATGCGGCGGTGACCGCCGCGTTCGGCTCGATCCACCCGGATTTCGTCGCGATGGCACTCGACTTGTGTCGCACCCACACCACGTTCGAGGCCGCTGCCGGGGCACGCGATGACGCCGTCGTCCAAGGACTGCGTACCTACGCGCCTGAGATCTGCGACGGGTTGGCCGGACTCGCCGAGCCCCTGTGGGAGGCAGCCGACGCGCTCCCGATCGCCGGTCGGGTCCTGGCCGCCAGCCTCCGGGAATGGCCGCGGCCGGACGACCAGCTCCTCTCCGCGTGGTTGGCGGTCAACTGCATTCGGGAGTGGCGGGGTGACACCCACTGGGCCATCCAGATCGCCGAGGATCTCGACGGCACCATGGCCGGCATCCTCGACGGTGCGTGGCGGAACTACGCCGGCGACTGGCTGGCTCGGAGCCGGGGCGCCGACGACGCTGCGCTCGACGCCGCCATGGCTCGCCTCCAGGATCGGGGACTCGTCACCGACGGCGCGGTCAAGGAGGTCGGGATCTCCTACCGCCAAGAGCTCGAGGACCAGCTCGACCGCGTGTGCGCCGCGCCGTGGCAACACCTCGGCGAGGAGCACACGCTGGAGATCCTCGACCTCGTCGAGCCGGTCGGTCCCCGGCTCGTCGAGCGCATCGACGAGACCGCCGGTCCCAACTGGATGCCGGCCGCACGCGACCGGGCGCCGCGCCCATGACCGAGATCACCCGTACCCGCACGATCGCTGCCACACCCCAGGCGATCTGGGACGTGCTCGCCGACTTCGGCTCGATCAGCGTGTGGGCCGACAACGTCGACCACTCCTGCGTGCTGCAGCCGGGCGACAACGGCGCACCGACCGGCACGACCCGCCGCATCCAGGCCGGGCGCAAGACCTTGGTCGAGCGGATCATCGAGTTCGACGCGCCGACCACGCTGGCCTACGACATCGAAGGACTCCCGCCACGGTTGCGCACGGTGCGCAACCGCTGGGAGCTGCGGCCGGAGGGCGACGGAGCCACCGTCGCGACCTTGACCACCACGGTCGACATCGGCCCTCGCCCGCCCCAGCAGCTCGCCGCTCGCGTCGTGGGCCGCGTGCTCGCCAAGCAGTCCGACGTGATGCTCGCCGGACTCGCCGACCACCTGGAGAACAGCCGTGTCTGACCGCCCCGACATCATCATCCTGATGACCGACGAGGAGCGGGCCGTTCCTCCGTACGAGTCCGACGACGTGCTCGCCTGGCGGGAACGGACCCTGAACGGTCGCCGATGGTTCGACGAGCACGGCGTCAGCTTCCAACGGCACTACACCGGATCCCTCGCGTGCGTGCCCAGCCGCCCGACGCTCTTCACCGGCCAGTACCCCGACGTGCACGGCGTCACCCAGACCGACGGCCTCGGGAAGTTGGCCGACGACTCCCGCATGCGTTGGATGCGCGAGGGCGAGGTCCCGACGCTCGGCAACTGGTTCCGCGCCGCCGGCTACGACACCCACTACGCCGGCAAGTGGCACATCTCCCACGCCGACCTTCACGACCACGCGACCGGCAAGGCGCTGGCCACCAACGACGACGCCGGCACCGTCGACCCCGCGGCCGTGCGGCGTTACCTCGACGCCGACCCGCTCGCGCCCTTCGGCTTCTCCGGATGGGTCGGTCCCGAGCCCCACGGCGCAGAGCTCGCCAACAGCGGCCTGCGACGAGATCCCTTGATCGCCGACCGTGTGATTGCCTGGCTCGAGGACCGCTATGCCCGACGGCGTGCCGGCGACGCCGACGCTCAGCGGCCCGTCTTGCTCGTCGCCAGCTTCGTGAACCCGCACGACATCGTGCTGTTCCCGGCGTGGCTGCGGCGGAACCCGATCGAACCATCGCCGCTCGATCCGCCCACCATCCCCGCGCCGCCCACCGCCGACGAGGATCTCTCGACCAAGCCGGCCGCGCAGATCGCCTTCCGCGAGTCCTACTACTCGGGCTACGGACCCGCGCCGGCCATCGCCCGGATCTACAAGCGAAATGCCCAGCGGTACCGCGACCTCTACTACCGGCTCCACGCCGAGGTCGACGGTCCGCTCGACCGTGTCCGCCGTGCCGTCACCGACGGGGGATCGGACCATGCGGTCATCGTTCGCACCTCGGACCACGGTGACCTCCTCGGTGCCCACGGCGGACTGCACCAGAAGTGGTTCAACCTCTACGACGAGGCGACCCGCGTGCCGTTCGTCATCGCCCGAGTCGGTGACGGCGAGACGACCGCGAGGACGGTCGAGGCTCCGACGTCGCACGTCGACCTCGTGCCCACGCTCCTCGGTGCGGCGGGCATCGACGCCGCGTCGGTCGCCGCCGAGCTGACCAGCTCGTTCTCCGAGGTCCACGACCTCCCCGGTCGGAACCTCATGCCGATCGTCGACGGCGCTGCGGCCGACGACGCTCGCGCCGTCTACCTCATGACCCGCGACAACATGCTCGAGGGCGACAGCGGTGCCTCGGGTGTGGCGCGCAGACTCAAGCGCACGACGAAACCGCCCGCGCCGCTGCGCATCCAGGTGCCGGCCCACGTCGGTTCCAACTTCGAGGGACTCGTCGCCCGCGTCGACGACACCGACGCACCGGGCGGCGCCGGCCATCTGTGGAAGCTGGTCCGCACCTTCGACGACCCCGCCACCTGGACCGAGCCGGGCGTCCGCCACCTCGCGGCCAACGGCCCGGGCGGTGCGGTGTACCGGACTGCGCCGCTCGGCGACCAGTGGGAGCTGTACGACCTCACCGCCGACCCGATCGAGGCAACCAACCGGTGGACCGACCCCGATCTCCGCGAGCTGAAGGAGCACCTCCGGATGCAGCTGAAGCACGAACGAGCCTCGTCGATCCCCGAGCGCAACGAGCCGTGGCCCTACGCCGAGCGCCGCCCGACGGCCGGCCCGCCGGCCAAGACCCCGCCCGCGCCGGCCCGCGCCCTGCGCCGTCTGGTCCAGCGACTCGGGATGCATCCCGAAGACGAAGCCGCCGGAACGGCCCCGGATCTGACCGGGCGACGCGCTCTCGTCATCTGCACCAACCACGGCGTGCTCGACATCGGCAAGCCGACGGGCGTGTTCGCCGGCGAGATGACCGCGCCGTACTACGTGTTCCTCGACGCCGGCATGGAGGTCGACATCGCCAGCCCGCGCGGCGGCGTGGTGCCGGTCGATCCGCAGTCGCTGAAGCCGGTGCTGCGCAGCGAGCACGACGATCGCTTCATCGCCGACGAGGAGCTCCGGGCCAAGGTCAGCGACTCCGAGGCCATTGGTGATCTCGACATGGCCGACTACGACATCGTGTTCCTCGCCGGCGGGTGGGGCGCGGCCTTCGACTTCGGCTTCTCCGAGGAGCTCGCCGACCAGGTGACCAAGGCCAACGAGCTCGGCCGGGCCATCGGCGGCGTGTGCCACGGGCCGCTCGGGCTGCGCAATGCCAAGACACCCGACGGGCGACCGCTGGTCGAGGGCCGCAAGATCTCGGCCGTCACCGACAAGCAGGTGCGGGAGCTGGGCATCGAGTCCACCCCGCAGCACCCCGAGACCGAGATGCGTGCCATGGGTGCGATCTTCGAGAGCGAGACGAGGTTCCGCGACCCGTTCGCCAACCACTGGGTCGTCGACGGGAACCTCGTCACCGGCCAGAACCAGAACGCGGCCCCGATGGTGGCGAGGGAGCTGGCGCAGCTGGTTGCCGATGGCTCCACGACGACGAGAGACTGATCCGATGAGCGACGACACACGGAAGCCGGGCTACGGCCAGGTCGACCACGAGTACGGGTTGAAGCTGGCGACCACCGACCCGGCCGACGAGCGCCCGGTGTGGATGGTGAACCTCATGCGCTACCACGAGGTCGCCCAGTACGCCGATGGTCGGGAAGCTGCGATCTCCGGTCAGGAGGCCGACGACCGCTACAGCCCGATCGACGTGCTCACCGACATCGGTGCCGAGCCGGTCTTCTTCGCCGAGGTCGACAGCCAGCTGCTCGGTGACTCACCGAAGTGGGACCGCGTCGGCATCGTGAAGTACCCGACCCGACGGTCGTTCATCGAGATGCAGCGCCGGCCCGACTTCCAGGAGAAGCACATCCACAAGGAAGCCGGCATGGCCGAGACGATCGTGATGGGCTGCCGGCCGATCCCGTCGCCGGCCGATGGCACGGATCCCGCGACCTTCCCGGACTGGAGCGAGGTGCCCCACCCGGCCACGGAGGACGACGGCCCGGTCACCGTCCTGCACGTCATCCGGTTCCACCCGGGTCAGGCCGAGACGAACATGGTCGAGTACCAGAACCACGCGGGCGACGTCGCCGTGCCCCACGGTGTGCGGATCTCCGGATGGTTCGGTGTCGAGGGCACCATCGTCGGCGACGGTCGCCAGTGGGACCAGGTCCGGTGCAACGCCTTCCCCAGCAAGGCGGCGTTCATGGCCGTGGCGCACGACCCGAATCGGCTCGAAGCCCAGCACGAGCATCGCGAGACGGCCATCGCCGACACCTACACGATGATCTTGCGTCCGACCATTGATCGGCTGGCCGCCGGCATCTGATCCCGTCGATGGCCGCATCGGCCAAGGGATGCTTGGTCGGTTCGGCGGCTCGTTCCATCCCGCCGGGTTGGCCGGTTGTTCGGCGCTGGGTTGAGACCGAGCGGGGTCTCGACACTCGAGGTTGGTCAGGCCCTCGCGACTGCTGCCTTCTCGAGGTCCTCCAAGAACCCGGTGAACCCCTTGGTGAACTGCCTGTCCAGGATCGGGCCCAACAGCGCGCCCAACGGGCCGAACTTCGGCGTATAGGCATAGCTGACCCGCGTCGGCGTCGAATCTTGGGCCTCATCGAGCGTGCACGTCATCAGCGCAGACTTGATCGGCAGCTTGGCTGCCGAATCGATCCGTATCACCATGCGCTCCTCAGGCGCCCACTCGGCGATCGTCTCCTCCAACGCGCCGAGCGGTGCAAGATCGCAGTGACGCTTGGCTCCCACGCCTGCGGTGGCTTCGCTCGTCGTGAAGCTTGTCTTCACCCCGCCGTTCCAGTCCGCGATGTTCGGGAAATCGGCCAGCACGGCCCACACGGCCGAACGCGGTGCTGCGATGTCGCGTTGGACAACCATCTCTCTCATCATGTGCCTCCCGGCCTTTGCTGAGGGCCTACACCGTGCACCGATAACACTCCCATGACCCGACCCGCATAAGTCGATCCGACCGGGCTGTCGCCCTGAGCTTGCCCCCATGAAACCGGGGGAAGATCACAGTGTCCGGACCACCGGGGCAGGCTCACCGCGAGCAGGCGTAAGGTGCGGCGGCGCGCCATCGAAGAGGAACGATGCACCTTCGCACGTGTGCGAGAAATAGTCAAGACCTGTGGATCGGGTTGTTCCGTTGATCACGCGGCGTCCTCCTGATCCTGCGTGTTCGCGCGTTCGATGATCACCCCCTTGTCGAACTTGGCGCCGGCGCGGACGAGGGCGACGAGGTGTGGCGCGTTGACCGCCCGCCACCGCGACTCGGCCGCTTCGATGAGCTTGAAGGCCATGGCGAGGCCGGCGGCGCGCGAGCCCGGTCCCTTGGTGACCTTGGTCCGGAGCCGAACGGTGGCGAAGGTCGACTCGATCGGGTTGGTGGTCTTGAGATGGATCCAATGCTCGGCCGGGAAGTCGTAGAAGGCGAGCAGCGGGTCGGCGTCGTCGATGATCTTGGCGACCGCCTTCGGCCACTTCAGGCCGAACTCCGCCGCGAACGCGTCGATAGCGGTGAGGGCATGCTCGCGGTCTTCGGCATCGCGGATCTCCACCAGCATCTTGCGCGCCGTCGGCTGGGTCGACTTC
>DASRPD010000019.1:0-42944 GCA_035646535.1 Acidimicrobiia bacterium | reverse complement strand
CCCCCGATCGCCGTCACCCCCGATCGCCGTCACCCCCGATCGCCGTCACCGATGGTGTCGGCTGTGGTAGCGGCCGTCGCGGGTGGGCAGCAACCGTAGGTGCTTGCATCGGGTCACCCCGCCGACAAGGCTTGGGCCAATGGAGGCTTCCGACCCGCAACTCGCCGAACCCAGTCGCGCCATCCTCGAGTTCGAGCGGACGTGGTGGCAGCAGTCGGGAGCGAAGGAGCCCGCGATCCGCGAGCTGTTCGGCTTCTCGGGCACGAAGTACTACCGGCTCCTCAACGAGCTCATCGACGATCCTGCTGCTCGGCAGTTCGATCCCCTCACTGTGAAACGGCTGCGACGGCGACGCGAGCAGCTGCGCCGCTCGCGCGTCGACGGCCATCCCGCCGGTCGCCCCGACTCGAGGTCACGGTCATGAGTGTCGATACGCCCACGCCCGAAGAGCCGCACCGGAAGCGTGTGCAGACCAACAAGGGCTTCGGCCAGTCCGTTGCCTTCTCCGCGGGACGGGGCGCGCTGCTCATCGGCATCGCCATCGTCATCGGGATCGTGTTGCTCCAGACCGTCGACAACCCGTCGCCCAGCGTCGGCGACGGAGGGGGTGGAGGACCGGGGACCGAGACCACGGTCACGAGCGATGACACGACCGGTGACACCACGGCGACGACCGCAGCGAGCCCCTCGGCCCGCCCGCCGGCCGAGGTCACGGTCCAGGTGCTCAATGGCTCCGGCGTGCAGGGCGCAGCGGGCGCGGTGACGACCCAGCTCCAGGCCCTTGGCTACGCCACGCTGGAAGCGACTGACACCAGCTCCGCCGAGGGCGACATCGTGTACTGCTCCGGTGGTCTCGACGCCGAGGCGGCCGCGCTGGCCGCGGCGGTCGGTGGTGATCCCCCGCCCACCACCGAAGCGATGCCCGACCCGCGGCCGTCCGGCGCGGATGCCGACGCGAACTGCATCGTCGTCCTCGGTGCATCCGCTTGACCGCGGCGCCTTCGCCGCCATCGTTGCCGATCCCGACAGCGCTCTCGTTGCCACGGACTTCGACGGCACGATCGCGCCGATCGTCGACCACCCGGAAGCCGCCCGTCCTTTGCCGGCGGCCCTCGAGGCGCTGCGTGCGCTGCAATCCCAGGTCGGCACCGTCGCGGTGATCTCTGGGCGGCCCGCCCATTTCCTGGGCGAGGTACTGCCGGTGGCGGGCCTCGTGCTCGTGGGTCAGTACGGGCTCGAGCGCCTCGATGCCGACGGCGCCACCGTCGCTGATCCATCAGTGTCACCGCATCTGGCCGCCGTGGCCGCCGCGCTCGCCGACGCTCGCCGCGAGTTCCCGGACCTCTACATCGAACGCAAGGGATTGATGGCGGCGACGGTGCACTGGCGGCTCGTTCCCGAACGTGGCGACGACGTCATGCGTTGGGCGGACCTCGTCGCGTCACGCCTGGGTTTGGGCTGCTACCCGACCAAGATGGCGGTCGAGCTCCGTCCACCCGTCTCGATCGACAAGGGAACCGCGCTCGAGGATCTTTCAGCGGACGCGACCGCGGTCGTGTTCGCCGGTGACGACCACGGTGACCTCGCAGCGTTCGACACCCTCGACCGCATCGCGCTCCACGGAGTCGAAGTCGTTCGAATCGGGGTCGAATCGTCGGAGGCGCCACGGGAGCTGTTCGCCCGGGCCGACATCACAGTCGCGGGGCCTGCGGCCGTCGCGGACCTCTTTTCGCAACTCGCGCGGCGCATCACCGACGCACGGGGCTCCGCATGAGCGCCGGATGACAGCGCGGTCAGGTCGCGCACGCCACCTGCTCGTCGAGCCACGCTGTAGCGGGGTTCGCACCGGCCGCGGTTCGGAGGATCCGGCCACGGCGCGCCCGTTCGGCCGGCGCCATCGTGAGGGCGTTGTGGAGCGCGGTCGCGTTCTGTTCGAGATCGAACGCATGCACCTCGACCACACCCTCGCGGAGCTCGTCGAAGGCGCCCGCGCCGCGTGACAGACAGACGACGACGTCGCGCCGGCTGAGCAGCGGGCCTTCCTTCGCGACCAGGTTCAGACCGTCTCGCAGCGGGTTCACGAACAACACATCGGCGCGTTCGAGGCCGGCGACCGAGCGGGGGAAGTCGTCGCGGGTGTCCAACAGGATGGGCTGCCAGCTCGATGTCGCCCACCGTTCGTTCACTCGGCGTGCCGTGTGCTCGACCTCTTGTCGGTAGGCAAGGTATTCCGGTAGGCCTTCGCGTGATGGATACACGAACGCCGCGAAGACCACGCGTTCTCGCCACTCGGGTCGAACCTCGAGCAGCCGTTCGAATGCGAGGAAGCCCCGCGGGATGTTCTTCGAGAGCTCGATGCGATCGGTGCGGAAGATCAGCGCGCGATCGCCGATCCGGCTCGCGAGCTGCTCACCCGCGGCTTCGGCCGGCGCGCTGCGGGCGACCTTGGTCAGCGAGACGAGATCGGGTCCGAACGTGGTCACGAAGGTGCCCGCCGGTGGCGGCCGCCCAAGGACCTCGTCGACGCAGGAACGGTAGGCAGCTGCCCACCGTTCGGTGTGGAACCCGGCGGGTGCGGCCGCCATCGATGTGAGGAGCTCGATCGTGACGTCGTCGGGGAGGATTCGGATCGAATCCGCTCCGCAGAACGGGGTGTGCATGAAGTGCGCCAGGCGCAGATCGGGCCGACGCTGACGCACCATGCCGGGGAGGAGCAAGAAGTGCAGATCTTGGATCAGCACGACGTCGTCTCGAGGGGCTTGCTCGCACACCGCGTCCGCGAATACCTCGTTCACCGCGCGGTATGCGTCCCAGGCGGTGCGGAAGTGTTGGTCGAGGCGCGGGCGCCGAGGCAGGTCGAACAGGTCGTGGAACAGAAACCACAGCGTCGCGTTGGAGATGACGTCGTAATGGAGACGATGTTGGGTCGGATCGGGAGCAACGAGGTCGAGGTTGAACCCCTCGACGTCCGCCGCGCCGGCTGCGATCGCGGCGCGGTCGCCGGCGCTGATCGCCGCGGCGATCCACCGCACGTCGTCCCGACCCTCGATGAGTGGCGTGAGCGCGCTCACGAGCCCTCCACCGCCGCGGGCGGTCGTGAAGCCGCCTCCGGGCCGGCTGGTGAACGCGATCGGTCCCCGATGGGAGACGACGATCAACCGGCCAGCTCCCCGAACAGCCCGAGGTAGTCCGCGAGCTCGCGGGTGGAGAGGTAGTTGGCCCGCACGTGCTCCTTGCCCCTCTCACCCATCTCAGTGGCCCGCACCGGGTCGCCCAGCAGCTCGACCATGCGGCGGGCGCATTCATCGACGGAATCGACGAGGAACCCGTTCTCGCCGTCTCGGATCTGCAGGACGATGCCTCCGGCCCGGCCCCCGATGACCGGTCGACCCTTCCAGAGACCTTCGCTCACGGTGAGACCGAAGCCCTCGCGCAGCGACTTCTGCACGATCACGTCAGCCGCACGCTGGAAGGCATTGATCTGTACGTTGCCGATCTGCTGGATGTTCGAGAGGAGGTGGATGTCACGATCGCCGTCGCGCGCCGCTTCGACCTCTTCCCAGACCTGGAATCCCTCGGGATCGTCGGTCGCCATCGACCCGGCGAGGAGCAGCTGCGCGTCCGGCACGTCTTCGCGTGCGATCCGGAACGCATCGATCACGCCGACCGGATCCTTCCAGGGGTCATACCGGCTGACCTGACAGACCAGCGGCCGGCTGGTGTCGACGCCGTACTGGTGGCAGATCTCCTTCATGAACGGAGCGGGGAGATCCAAGTTCTTGACCGAGAGGGGATCGATGCACGGCGGGGCCTGCACGACGTGATCCATCGTCAGCGAATCGGGGACGAACTCGTCCATGGTCCACACCGACGCGTCGTGGTGCTCGACGTAGGGCCGGAAGAACTCCCACACGTCGGATCGAGCGGCGGTCAAGTCGATGTGGCATCGCCAGATCCAACGGGTGTCGGGTCCGCGGACCGGCGAGTCCTCGAGGAAGCTCAGCAGAGCCGCCGGCTGCGGGTCGTGGACCACGACGAAGTCCCACTCACCTTCGACGAGGAGGGCGTTGTCGAGGACCTTCTCGAGGTAGGTCCGCTGCATCTCCGGGGTCCAGGCGACCTCGCCGCCCTGCAGCGCGTTGTGGACCGCCTTGGTGACGGCGAAGAACTCGTCGCTGCCGTGGAGTACCTGCCACTCGGCCTCGAGGCCGATCGCCCGCAGCAAGGGCACGTGGGTCGCCAGCAGCTCCGCGACCCCACCGCCGTACGCGGTGGCGCTGATGTGCAGTACCCGAGCCCCCTGGAGCGGCTCGGCCCGCGCCCGGATACGTTCGATCGCCTCAGCGCCGACGATGTCGGTGTAGAGGTCGAGGTCCTTTTCGAGCAGCGGAACGCGTTCGAGCACGTCGTCTCCAGCACGGCGGGTGGGTCCGGTGCAATCTATCGACCGTGGACCAGCCTGAGGTGAAGCGAGCGGTTGCCTGCCCGGACAAGTTCCGGGGCACCTTGAGTGCGGCCGCGGCGGCTGACGCCATGGCCAGAGGTCTGCGAACCGCCGGCTTCGACGTGGTGCGGACGGTGCCCCTGGCCGACGGCGGCGAGGGCACCCTGGACGCCCTCGTCGCGGCCCGCGGTGGGTCACGCCGAGTCGAGTCGGTCACCGGTCCGTTGGGCGCGCCGCTCGACGCCGAGTGGGCATTGCTGTCCGACGGGACGGCGGTGGTCGAGATGGCGGCGGCGAGCGGCCTCGCGCTGGTCGAGGGCGACTTCGACCCACTTCGAGCGTCCACCCGAGGTACGGGCCAGCTCATCGCCGCGGCGGCGCGCTCCGGTGCTCGACGTATCGTCGTCGGCGTCGGTGGCAGCGCCACGACCGACGGCGGCTTGGCCGCAGTCGAGGCGTTGGGATGGTCGCTCGCGGGATTGGAAGTGACCGTCGCGTGTGACGTGTCGACGCCGTTCGTGGATGCAGCCCGGGTGTTCGCGCCGCAGAAGGGCGCGACTCCCGCACAGGTCGCACTGCTCGAGCGCCGCCTCCAACGGCTCGCGGGAATGTACGAAGCGCGTACAGGGGTGAACGTCACCGCGCTCGAGGGCGCCGGTGCCGCGGGAGGCCTCGCCGGCGGGCTCGCGGCCATCGGAGCCACGTTGGAGCCGGGCTTCGATGTCGTGGCACGCGCCGCCGGATTGGAGCTCGAGCTCGACGACGCCCAGCTCGTGGTCACCGGTGAGGGCAAGCTCGACGCGACGAGCTTCGACGGCAAGGTCGTCGGCGGTGTCCTCGACTGGGCCGGCGACCAGGGCGTTGGTCACCTCGCGGTCATCGCGGGTCAGGTCACCGACGATGCTCGGGAGGAGCTCAGCGTGCGAGCCAACGTTCAGGTGCTCGCCCTCACCGACCGTGTCTGGAGCGCAGGTGAGGCGTTCGTCCGGGCGGCCCTGCTCGTCGAGGAAGCCGCGGTCGAGGCCGGGCACCTCGCCCTCGGCATCGTGTGAAGCACGCGCCTCCGTGGCGAACGGCGACCAGCCTCCGTGGCGAACGGCGTTGCGTGTTCAGGCCGATCGCTCACGCCCGAACGCGAGCTGGTACGCGGCAACACCGCGCATGGCCGGTCGCTCCCGGACCTCGACGGGTATCGCCTCCAGCTCGTGTTCACTGGTGTAGCGGACGAGCTGTTCTGTGCCTCGGCCCCCGTGGCCGAGTCCGGCCCGCCGGAGCGCGGTGACGAGGATGGCATGCGCCTGCGGGCCGAGGTCGGCGAGCGGGCGGTTTCGGTGTTCACGGATGCCGAGGTCCACCTGTGCGATCGTGTCGATCCCGAAGCGTTCGGAGATGTCGACCAACAGGCCGATCTCGACGCCCCAACCCTCGACGAACGGTACGGCGTCGAGCACCTCCCGGCGCCCGGCGTATTCGCCCGCGAGCGGCTGCACGATCGCGGTCAGAGCCGGGAAGAGCTGCGACAGCAACGGCCGGGCCACGAGCTCGGTGACGCGCCCTCCACCCGGTTCGCCGTGGAGCGGCCGATCGTAGAAGCCCTTCACGAACCCGATGTCGCCGTGGTCGATCAGCGGACCGACGAGGCCGGTCACGAAGTGCGAGCCGAAGTTGCGGATGTCGGCGTCGACCCAGCACACGAGATCGCCTTCGCACGCGTAGAGCGACTTCCAGAGCGCGTTGCCCTTGCCTGATCCCGGTTCCGATCCGGCCAGGACTGAGCACTCGGTCACCACCCGCGCTCCGGCCTCTCGCGCTGCGGCTGCGGTCGCGTCGGTCGACCCGTCATCGAGGACGACGATCTCGTCGACCAGTCCGATCCGGGCCATGAGGTCTCGGCGCACGGTACCGACGATGTGACCGATGGTGGCCTCTTCGTTGCGGGCAGGCAGGCACACGGACAGCGAGAGACCTTGCGCGGCCTTGCGGTCGGCCAGGTCGAGGGGATCGAACTCGCCGGCGCGGAACGGGGGGAGCACGCCGCGAGGGTAGGTCGTGAGAAATGTGGCTGGTTGCGGCTTCGGCGGCGTGGCAGAATGGGTTCCGAAATACGCGCTCATCGAGAGCGGCCGAGGGACGTGGCCCGAAGACGCCGCGGCAACCAGCACCGATCTTGCATCGGAAGATGCGGACCGGTACCAGGTGCCAATGCCCGTACGATGAGTAGCCCGAGAGCGGACCGTGCACCGGTCTCCGCTCGAGGCGCTCGAGAGCGCGTCGAGAATGAACGGATCTCCGGATCCGTTCAGAGGAGACAGGAGAACAGTCATGGCCTACGTCCAAGGGCTTCGGTGTCGCGAATGCGGTCGCGAATACGAGGTCGCACCCATCTTCACCTGCGAGTGGTGTTTCGGACCGCTCGAGGTCACCTACGACTACGAGGCCATCGCTGCGGTTGTCAGCCGTGACCGGATCGCCGCGGGACCGCCGAGCATCTGGCGCTACGAGGACCTCCTCCCCGTCGAGCGTGGCGATGCCGTCGACCTCGGGGCCGGCTTCACGCCGCTCGTCCGGGCCGATCGTCTCGCTGCCGCGCTGGGTCTCGGTGAGGTCTGGGTCAAAGACGACACGGTGAACCCGACGAACTCGTTCAAGGACCGTGTCGTCACCGTGGCTCTCTCGAAGGCTCTGGACTTCGGGTTCAAGACGGTCGCGTGCGCGTCGACCGGCAACCTCGCCAACTCGGTCGCGGCCCACGCGGCGCGCGCGGGCCTGCGGAGCTTTGTCTTCGTGCCCGCTGATCTCGAGCAGGGAAAGATCATCACGACCGCGGTGTACGGCGGGAACCTCGTCGCCATCAACGGAAACTACGACGATGTCAACCGACTCTGTGCCGAGCTCGCCGGTACGTACCCGTGGGCGTTCGTCAACGTGAACGTTCGGCCGTTCTACGCCGAGGGTTCGAAGACGCTGGCCTACGAGACGGCCGAGCAGCTCGATTGGACGACACCCGACCACGTCGTGGTGCCGGTGGCGAGTGGATCGCTGCTGACCAAGATTCGCAAGGGTTTCGACGAGTTGCACACCGTCGGACTGCTCGACGCGCCCGCCGAGGTGCGCGTGTCAGGCGCGCAGGCGACCGGGTGCTCGCCGGTGGCGACAGCGTGGAACGAAGGTACCGACACGATCAAACCGGTCAAGCCGTCCACGATCGCCAAGTCACTCGCGATCGGCAATCCCGCCGACGGCTACTTCGCGCTCGACGCAGTACGCAGCACGGGCGGCGCGCTCGCGGCAGTGACCGACGAAGAGATCGTGGAGGGTATGCAGCTCCTCGCCCGCACCGAGGGAATCTTTGCCGAGACTGCGGGAGGGGTGACGATCGCCGGCCTCAAGCGCCTCGCCGAGTCCGGTGTCGTCCGGCCCGATGAACGAGTTGTCGTCTACGTCACCGGCCACGGGCTCAAGACCCTGGAGGCCGTATCGCCCCACGTGTCCCCGACCGCGGTCATCGCGCCGAACCTCGACGCGTTCCACGCCGCGTTCCCGTCCATCGAGGAGTCCTCGTCGTGACCGCCACCGTACGTATCCCGACCCAGCTCCGAGAGCTCTCCGCGGGTGCCGCCGAGGTCTCGCTCGACGGCGCGACCGTGGCCGAGGTGCTCGAGGCGTTGGAGGGCAAGCATCCCGGCTTCACCGAGCGGCTGTTCGACGGCTCGGGGGAGCTGCGTCGGTTCGTCAACGTCTTCGTCGCGGACGAGGACATCCGCTTCCTCGATGGTCTCGGGACCGCCCTGACCGACGGTCAGACCATCAGCATCGTCCCCGCGGTGGCTGGCGGCTGACCCAGCTCGCCCCGGCGCGGATCGAGCTGGTGGGCGCGCTCAGCGAGTGCCGGTCGCGACGAACATCTGCTCCGCCACGACCGCGGGAACCGTGTGCTCGCCCGCGGGCGTGCGGACGAGCACGCCCGCGGCGTCATGCTCGACGATGGTGGCCGTCGCACCCGGGATCAGGCGGGCCCGAGCCACCAGCTCGAGTCCCGAGTCGTCGAGCTCGAGCTTCTCGCTGATGCGGGTCACGGTGACCTGACCCGGATCGGCATCCACGAGGCGCACGGTGGGCACCGTGGTCGCGGTGCGCTTCGTACCCGGGATCGGGTTCCCGTGCGGGCAGGTCATCGGATCGCCCAGCAGCTCGACCAGCTTCTCCTCGACGTCGGCCGAGATGGCGTGCTCCCACCGATCAGCCTCCCGGTGGATCTTCTCCCACTCGAGCCCGATGACATCCGCAAGCAGTCGTTCGGCGAGGCGGTGACGCCGAACGATCGTGGTCGCGAGCTTGCGACCCTTCGGGGTCAAGCGGATGCTGCGATCCTCGAGGAGCTCGGTGTAGCCCGCGGCCGAGAGCCGAGCGACGGTCTCGGAGACCGCGGGCGCGGAGATCCCCAGCCGCTCCACCAGCCTTGCCCGCAGCGGCTGTATGCCTTCCTCTTCGATCTCGAGGATCGTCTCGAGGTATTCCTCGGTCGTGTCGTGCATCTCGGCCACGGAGGTGAGGATAGCCTGACCTTTGTGGGGAAGGACACCGACGATCGGTGCGACGCGACCGATGGGCATGCGCCCGTCGTCTCCGCACGAGATCTGACCAAGCGCTTTGGACCGGTCCTCGCGCTCGATGCCGTCGATCTGGAGGTCCACGCCGGAGAGCTCCTCGCCCTGTTGGGGCCGAGCGGCTGCGGCAAGACGACGGCGCTGCGTCTCCTGGCCGGCTTCGAGCGCCCCGATCGCGGCACGGTGGTGCTCGACGGTGCGACGGTGGCCGGTGAGCGCCGGTTCGTACCGCCCGAGCGCCGCCGTGTCGGTGTCGTCTTCCAGGATTTCGCCCTGTTTCCTCACCTCACCGTGGCGGGAAACCTGGGCTACGGCATTCCCCGCGATCGGTCGCGCCGTCGCCGACGCGTCGCCGAGATGCTCGAGCTGATCGGCTTGGTCGACCAGGCCGACCGGCATCCGCACGAACTGTCCGGGGGACAGCAACAGCGGGTCGCGCTGGGCCGGGCGCTCGCCCCGGAGCCGGCCATCGTCCTGCTCGACGAACCGTTCTCGAACCTCGACGCGGCGCTGCGGGTTCGCATGCGCAGTGAGGTGAAGGCGATCCTCGATGGTGCCGGGGCCACGGCGGTCTTCGTGACCCACGACCAGGAAGAGGCGCTGAGCCTCGCGGACCGAATCGCGGTCATGCGCGCCGGGGTGGTGCTGCAGGTCGACACGCCGGGCGAGCTCTACGCCCACCCGGTCGATCCCTTTGTCGCGAGCTTCGTCGGCGACGCCGATCTCCTCCCCGCCAGGTTCGATGGCGCCGTCGTCGACTCCCCGATCGGCGACCTCATCGCCGCGCCGGGCGCGTCGCCCGGACGGGTATCCGCCGTCTTGCGCCCGGAGCAGACGCGCGTCTGGCTGGATGGCCAGGGACTCGGAACCGTCGGTCGGATCGAGTACTTCGGCCACGACCAGCTCGTCACCGTCGATCTACCGGACGCGCTTGTCGTGCGGGCACGCCTCGGGCCCGGCCGTGTGCTGGTAGCCGGCGACCGAGTCTCCGTCGCGGTCGCCGGCGAGGTGCTGACGTTCCCTGACCCCACGCGGGACGGAGCGCTGGGTCGGGCGGCCGCTGCGACCTGACGCGCCCATCCCGAGCCCCACCCGCGAGGGACTCACCGGACGGACCACCATCCCGGGTCCGCGCGGCGCTTTTGTTGCCGGCCACGATCGGTGGTAAGACTGCTGGCAGGTGGGACAGGGGCTGTCCCAGGGAGCGGGGGGGGCACACATGGCAGGCAAGTGGGGGTTGCGCGGCATCTTGGTCGCGCTCGTCGTGGTGGCGTTCGGGTGCACGTTGGTGGTCACGCCGAACACCCCGGTGAGCGCCGATATTGGGTGGTTCTTCTTCAACGAGGGCGCCAGCGGCCACGGGTACTTCACCAACGGACCGGCGTCACCTCCGGCCGGCCGAGGTAGTGCGCAACTCAGCATCGACGACACCGGCAGACAGAACATCGCGACCCTGGCCTTCAAAGGAATGGGTCTCGCCGGGATCACCAAACTCCAATACTCGACGTTTCAGTCCTCCTCGACCTCGGGTGCCTATGCACCCCGCCTCGAGTTCGACGTCGACTACGACTCCACCGACTCGAGCACTGCCTATCAGGGCCGCCTCGTGTACACACCCGGTACCAGCGGTGACCCGGTTGTCCTCAGTAGCTGGCAGACCTGGCACACCCTCGCCGTGGACAGCTCCTGGTATTCATCCGGTAGCGGCGCCTCTGCTTATCGTCCGATCGTCGGCGGCGCGACCGAATCGAATCCAGTGTGTGGGGTGCCGAACCACTGCACGTGGAGCCAGCTGCTGACCAGCTACCCGAATGCGCGGATCCGACCTTCTAGCGGCCTCTTGCTGGTGCGCGCGGGCGGTCCTGTCACCGGCGGCTTCTCGGGCGCGACCGACAATGTGGTCGTCGGCCTCGGCGGGAATGACGTCATATCCGACTTCGAGCCGGGTGACGGCACCATCGTCGTCGACCCGACCACGGCATCCCAGCTGAGCTTCGGGTTCGCGCAGGAGACGCCGACCGGCTCGGCCGCCTTCGTCACCGGCCCGGCGGGGGCCGACGGCGTCGGGAGTGCTCAGCTCACCGTCGACTCGACGGGGGGCGAGGCACTGTCGGGCCCGACGTTCGCCGGGACACGCATCGACCGCTTCACCAACCTCGCGTACAAGACGTATCTGCAGCCCGGCTATCCGGCGAACGCCCCGTCGCTGCAGTTCGACGCCGACTACGACGACAGTGACTCGAGCACTGCCTTTCAGGGCCGCTTCGTCTTCGAACCCGTCCTGGCCGGCGCCGCCGCGGTGACGGCGTCGACGTGGCAGACCTGGAACCCCCGCACCACCCCATCGGGTTGGTGGCAGAGTGGGAATGCAGTCGTCGGAGACGCCAATGTGGGCAAGGCGTGCACCCAGGCCAGCCCGTGCTCGTGGGCCGCGCTCCAGGCGGCGTACCCCAACGCGCGGGTCCGTCCGGTCGTCGGGCAGTTCGCGGGCTTCGCCAACGCCGGCAGGGTGTGGCTCAAGGCGGGTGGCGGCTGGGTGGGTGGCTTCGCCGGCAACGTGGATGCGCTCACGGTCGGCGTCGATGGCGTCGACGTCACCTACGACTTGGAGCCGTAGGGTCTCGGGCTTCACCTCACGGGCAGTCGGGCACCCGCGGCAGAGGTGGCTGATCGTGGTGAGGTAGGGACTCCATAGTTAGGTTATGTTGCCATAAGCCCCGAATCGGTGGCAGACTCCACGCTCATGGACCCCGCTTCTGCCCCCACCTCCCGTCGCCGTCTCCGGCCAGGTATCGGGACTGTCGCGCTCCTGGCCGCAGTCGTCGTGTCGAGCGTCGGCCTGGTTTCCTGCCAGAGCGGAGGCGGAGATCGGGTCACCGTCTATTCGGGGCGCAGCGAGCAGCTCGTGGGCACGATCCTCGATCGTTTCGAGGAGGCGACGGGCATCTCGGTCGACGTCCGTTACGGCGACTCCTCGGACCTGGCGCTGCTGATCACCGAGGAGGGTGACCGAAGCCCTGCCGACGTGTTTCTCTCGCAGAGCCCGGGAGCGGTCGGGTTCCTGGACAGCAAGGCGGTTCTTGCCGAGCTGCCGGATTCGATCCTCGACCGGGTGGCCGAGCAGTTCCGCGCCGCCGACGGTGATTGGGTCGGCATCTCCGGGCGCGTTCGGGTCTTGGTCTACAACGGCGAGAAGGTCGACCCCGAGGAGCTGCCGGACTCGGTGTTCGACATGACCGACGCTCGCGTCGCCGGCCGCGTCGGCGTCGCTCCGACCAACGCCTCGTTCATCGACTTCGTCACCGGCATGCGCGGGCTCGTGGGTGACGACGCCACCCTCGAGTGGCTCGAAGGGATGCGGGACAACGACGTCCGGACCTACGCGAACAACATCGCGATCATCGACGCCGTCAACCGGGGCGAGATCGACTACGGCCTCGTCAACCACTACTACAACGAGCAGGCCAAGGCCGAGGATCCCGGCGTCGCGAGTGAGAACTACGTCTTTCCCGACGGAGACGTCGGCGCGTTGATCCTCGTGACTGCGGCCGGTGTGCTCGAGTCGAGTGACAACCCCGCAGACGCCCGACGCCTCATCGAGTATCTCCTCTCGGAGGACGCGCAGCAGTTCTTTGCCGAGGAGACGTTCGAGTACCCGCTTGCGGCGGGCGTCGAGCCGGTCGTGGCCGACCTGCCTCCGATAGCGGACATCGAGGCACCCTCGCTCGAGCTCAGCTCGCTCGGTGATCGGTTCCGCACGACCCGCGCGCTGATCGAGCAGGCGGGCCTCGAAGGCTGATGGTCACGCTCGCGCCGGACGTTTCGCGCGCGGGCGACCCGTCCGGGTCGCCGCCCGAGGTGGGTGGCCGTGAGCGCCGCGCTCCGGTGGCGCTCGTCGTTGCCGGACTCGCCATCGCTGTGCTGTTCACCGCGCCCCTGGGCTACCTGATCCAGCGCAACGCCGACGACGTCAGCGGCTTGGTCGCCACGATCACGTCGGCCGCTGCGCTCGAGCCCCTCGGTCGGACGATCTGGCTCGCGGCGACCGTCACCATCGCGTGCGCGACGCTCGGTACCGGGCTGGCATGGCTCGTGACTCGCACCGATCTGCCGGGGCGGCGGGTCTTCGCGGTCCTCGCCGCGTTGCCGCTGGTGCTGCCCTCCTTCGTCGCCGCGGTCGCGCTCGTCTCGGTGCTCTCGAGCGGTGGTCTCCTCCAGGACGCGTTCGGTCTCGACACGGGGCTGCGCGTCCGCGGGTATTGGGCGGCGTTCGGTGTGCTGACCCTCATCAGCTACCCCTATGTGTACCTGCCGGTCGCGGCGCGGCTGAGCGGTCTGCCCCCGTCACTCGAGGAGAGCGCGCGCGCGCTCGGACGACGCCCGACCGCGGTCTTCCGAACCGTCGTGTGGCCCCAGACCGTCGGCGCCGTCGCCGCCGGTTCGCTCCTCGTGTTCCTGTACGTCGTGAGCGAGTTCGGCGCCGTCTCGATCCTCCGGTACGACACCTTGACCCGGCGGATCTACGCGGCCCGCCTGCTCGACCCGCAGGCCGCGATCGCAATGAGTCTGCTCCTCGCGACGATCGCGATCGCGATCGTCGTCGGTGAGCGAGGCGTCAACCGGCGCCGGTCGCGGGTCGAGATCTCGGCGGTCGGAGCTCGTCCGCACCAGACTCCGCTCGGTCGCTGGAAGATCCCCTCGGTGGCCGGCGTGACCACTGTCGTCTCCCTCGCCATCGGCGCACCCGTGGTCGTGCTGAGCTGGTGGACGATTCGCGGCCTGACCGGCGGTCGCAGCGTGCTCGGCCGTGACGCCGACATCTCCAGCCTCGTGTCGCCGACGTTGAACACCGCGGGGCTGGCGGTGAGCGCCGCGGTGGTCGCGGTGGCTGTCGTGCTGCCGATCGCGTACCTGACGACGCGGTACCGGTCATCGGCCGGTGGTGTCGCCGACACGCTCATCGTCGGAGGGTTCGCGCTGCCCGGCATCGTCATCGCGCTGGCACTCGTCGCCTGGACGCTGAACGCCCCGTTCATCGGCCGCCTCTACCAGACGCTCCCACTGCTCGTGTTCGCGTACGTGGTGCACTTCGGCGCGCAGGCGATGCGCGCGTCGGAGGTCGCAGTCGCGGGCGTCCCCCGCCGGCTCGACGACGCGGCGCGTTCCCTCGGCGCGGGCCGGTGGCGGCGGTTCCGGACCGTCGAAGGACCACTGATGGTGCCCGGTCTCGCGGCAGGTGCCGGACTGGTGCTCCTCTCGGTCATGAAGGAGCTCCCCACGACGCTGCTCCTCGCCCCGATCGGGGTCGACACGCTCGCGTTGCGCATCTGGAGCGCGACCCAGGAGGGCTTCTTCGCCCAAGCCGGGCTCGCGGCGCTCGTTCTCGTCGCACTGTCCGCCGTGCTGACGTGGTTCCTCACCATCGGGCGGCTCGATCGGCTCGGCCGATGAGGAGCCTCGTCGCCAGATCGTGCTCGGGCTCGATGGCCAACGCGATCTGAACGAGCGATGAGCGAGACATGAGAGGAAGCCTGACGGTGTAGTTGCGAACTCGTCGGCTTTCCAGCAGGCCGCGCACGGCTGGCTGACTGGGAGGTGACGGAGATGGACTTCGTACCGGGTGACGTCGCGTGGGTGATCGTGGCCGCGGCACTGGTGATGTTCATGGTGCCGGGACTCGCGTTGCTCTACGGCGGCATGGTGCGCGCCAAGAACGTGCTCGCGATGCTGATGCAGAACATGTTCACGCTCGGGCTCATGAGCGTGTTGTGGGCACTGGTGGCGTTCTCGCTCGCGTTCGGCGGGACGAACCCGCTGATCGGGAACTTCGATTTCGCGTTCTTGCACGACGCCGCGCTCGTCGCTCCGCCCGGTGTCGCGCTGACCGTGCCGCCGTTGCTGTTCATGGCGTTCCAGATGATGTTCGCGATCATCACGCCCGCCCTCATCACCGGCGCGATCGCAGACCGGATGCGGTTCGGGGCGTGGGTCCTGTTCTGCGGAATCTGGCTCGTCGTCGTGTACGCGCCCATTGCCCACTGGGTATTCTCGCCCGAAGGTTGGCTCTTCAAGCGGGGCGCACTGGACTTCGCCGGGGGCACGGTCGTGCACGTCAACGCCGGCGCCGCCGCGCTCGCGGCCGTGCTCGTGCTCGGCCGGCGCAAGGGCTGGCCGAAGCACCCGATGCCACCGCACTCGTTGCCGCTGACCATGATCGGAGCCGGGATCCTGTGGTTCGGGTGGTTCGGCTTCAACGCGGGCTCCGCGCTCGCCGCCGACGGGCTCGCCGTCCAGGCGCTCGTGAACACGCACTTTGCTGCGGCCGCCGGACTGTTGGCATGGCTCGCCGTCGAGCGGTACCACAAGGGCCACGCGACGACGCTCGGCGCGGCGTCGGGCGCGGTCGCCGGCCTCGTGGCCATCACGCCCTGCGCGGGTTTCGTGGGCGGTCTCGCTCCCATCGCGATCGGTCTCATCGCCGGCGTCGTGTGTTACGGGGCGGTGAACGTCAAGGTCCGATTCGGCTACGACGATTCGCTGGACGTGATCGGCGTGCATCTCGCCGGTGGCCTGGTCGGATCGCTGCTCGTCGGGTTCTTCGCCGACATCAGCGTGAACGCCGGCGGTCGTAACGGCGTGCTCTTCGGCGGCGGTTGGGGACTCCTCGGCGAACAGTCGCTTGCAGTCGGAGCCACGATCGTGTTTTCATTCACCCTGACGTACCTGATCTGTCTCGGACTCCGAGCAGCGATGCCCGGAGGGATCAGGGTCAGTGAAGAAGACGAAGAGACAGGTCTCGACCTCACGCAACACTCCGAGGTCGGCTACGCGCTAGAGCGTGTTTGAGGAGGACGTCCATGAAGCTCGTGACCGCGATCATCAAGCCCTTCAAGCTCGACGACGTGAAGGCAGCCCTGCGAGAAGCCAACGTGCAGGGCATGACCGTGAGCGAGGTCCAAGGTTTCGGCCGCCAACGCGGCCACTCCGAGGTCTACCGCGGTGCTGAGTACACGATCGACTTCGTGCCCAAGGTGCGGGTCGAAGCCGTCGTCGACGACGCCGACGCAGCCAAGGTGACCGAGGCGATCACCGCGGCGGCGCGCACCGGCAAGATCGGTGACGGCAAGATCTGGGTCACCGCCGTCGAGTCGGTCATCCGCATCCGAACTTCTGAGGCGGGCCCCGACGCCCTCTGATCCCTTCGATCCGGCACTCGGCGCGGCACGCGCCACAGTGCTGGCCGATGCGACCCTCAGGGGCGCGGCGTTCGGTGCCGCGCTGTCCGACGTCGTCGACGCGTCGTTGCGCCGAAGCTTCCGGCCACCCGGTGATGGCTACGCGGTCTTGGCTCTCGGCTCCTACGGCCGCGCCGAGTTGTGTCCACACTCGGACGTCGACGTGCTGCTCCTCCATCCTCGCAGAGCACGCGAGGTGCGGAGCGTCGCGGATGCGCTCTGGTACCCGTTGTGGGACGCCGGGTTCGAGCTCGGCCATGCCGTCCGCAGCGTTCGCGGCGCCGTGCGCGCCGCGAACGACGATCTGGAGACGCTGACGTCACTGGTCGACGTCCGCCTCGTTGCCGGCGACGCCGACGTGGTCGCCGAGCTCGTCCGGCGCGTCCGAGACCTTGCCCGTCGCCGGCGATCGCGCCTTGTCGAACAGCTCGCGAGCGCGGCTCGACGGCGATGGGAGCGCCCGGGACCGGTGGCCGAGCTGCTCGAACCCGATCTCAAGAACGGCGCGGGCGGCCTGCGCGATGTCCACGCGCTGGGTTGGATCGGCTGGGCGCTGGGCGAACCCGGTGGTCTCGACGTGCTGGTCGACCACGGGTTTCTGGACGAGCGCGACCGGGGGACACTCGACGCCGCCCATGAGGTCCTGCTCGATTCCCGGGTCGCCAACCATCGTGTGGGCGCCGGTCGTGACGACGTGCTGCGACTCCAGGACCAGGACGAAGTCGCTCGAGACGTCGGAGCGGCCGACGCCGATGCCCTCATGCGAGGCTTGTCGGGAGCGGCGCGCCGGGTGGCGTGGATTGCCAATGACGCCTGGGTGCGGCTCGAGGCGGCCGAGGCGCACGCGGGCCGCAGCGCTCTCGGCGACCGGCCGGTAGCCGGAGGCGTCGTCGTGCGCGATGGTCGGGTCGCGACCACTGCCGATGTCGTCGACGGCGATGTGCTGCTCCGCGCAGCTGCGGCCGCGGCGACATCGGGGCTCGCGTTCGACCGGGCCACGCTGGCCGGTCTGGCGGAGGCCGGCGAGCCGAGCTGGAGCGACGCCAACCGCGCCGACTTCTTCGCCGTGCTCGGGTCCGGCCGCGGTGCAATCCGCGTGTTCGAGGCGCTCGATCACGTTGGCGCGCTGACCGCCCTGCTCCCCGAATGGGCCGACGTGCGCTCTCTGCCGCAGCGGAATCCGTATCACCGCTTCACCGTGGACCGTCACCTCCTCGAGACGGTGGCCGAGTGCGCTGCGCTGGTCCACGGGTCCGACGTCGAGGCCGAGATCGCGCGGGCCGTCGGTCGACCCGAGATGTTGGGCATGGCCGCGCTGTTGCACGACATCGGCAAGGGCCCGCCCGGTGACCATTCCGTCCGCGGCGCGGCGCGGGCGGTTCAGGTAGCAACTCGTGTCGGGCTCGCCGACGTGGACATGCTCGAGTGGCTCGTACGCAACCATCTGCTGCTCGCCGAGACCGCGACCCGGCGTGACCTCACCGACCCGACGACCGTCCGTCGCCTGGCCGAGGCGGTCGGCGATCCGCAACGGTTGCGGCTCCTGCACCTCCTCACGGTCGGGGACTCGCGAGCCACCGGGCCGGCCGCGTGGGGGCCCACCAAGGCAGCCCTGGTGCGCGAGCTCACGACTCGCACCCTCGCGTTCTTCGCCGGCGCGCCGATGCCCGGCGACGCCGACGCCGCACTGCTGGCCGAGCACTGTGATGCCTTGGCTGCCGCCGATGTCTCGGTTCGGTTCTCCGTCGGCACCGACCCTGACACCGAGATGATCGGTTGCACCGTCGTCGCGCCGGATCATCCCGGACTGCTCGCGGTGGTTGCCGGCGCGTTGACGGTCGTGGGTTTCGACGTGCACGACGCGGTCATCGTCGGCGACGGCCGCGGTATGGCGCTCGAGCAGTTCCGAGGCGCGGACCGTTTTGGGAGACTGCTCGCCGGGAGCGGCCAGGCGAGCGCCGCTGAGCTCGTGATGGGCGCGATCTCCGGCGTCGTTCCCATCGAGGCGCGTCTCGGCGAGTACGCCGAGCGCTATCCGGCGCGTGCCGCGACCCGCCCGGTCGAAGAGCCCGTCGTGCGCCTCGATCTGGAGGCGTCTGATGGGTCAACGGTGCTCGAGGTGGATGCCGCCGACCAGCCTGGTCTGTTGGCCCAACTGGCCCGCGTCTTCGCGGACCATGACCTCGACGTCGTACGAGCCAAGGTCGCCACCCTCGGAGACCGGGTGGTGGATATCTTCTACGTACGCGCGGTTCATGGCGACAAGCTGGTCGACCCGCACCGGCTGCGGGCGTTGCGCTCCGACCTCGCAGCCGTGGCTGCGAAGGCCCCCACGGCCGGCCCTTCCGCACCGGGCGAGGCTGCTGGGTCCCGCCAGCAGGGCTCGCCGACGCCCGATGGCCCCCACTTGCACTCTCCGGGTGAGAGTGCCAACATGGGTTAGCACTCGTGTACCCTGAGTGCTAACAGCGCAAGCTCGACGAACACGTCAGTCAAACCTCACCGAGACCTGCCAGCGCGAGCTTCCGGCCCACGCTTCCGGCCCGGTTGCTCTGCCCAACTGATCTCTGTCCCTCACTCTTCCACTCCCCAGGGGGTATCGCGAATGTCGAAGCAGATCGCCTACAGCGAGACGGCCCGTCGGTCGCTCGAGGCGGGCATGAACAAGCTCGCAGACGCCGTGCGTGTCACGCTCGGGCCCAAGGGTCGCAACGTCGTGCTCGAGAAGAAGTGGGGTGCGCCCACGATCACCAACGACGGTGTGTCCATCGCCAAGGAAGTCGATCTCGAGGACCCGTACGAGAAGATCGGCGCCGAGCTCGTCAAGGAAGTTGCCAAGAAGACCGACGACGTCGCCGGTGACGGCACCACGACCGCGACCGTGCTCGCATGGGCCATGGTGCGCGAGGGCCTGCGCAACGTCGCGGCCGGCGCCAACCCGATGACCCTCAAGACCGGCATCGAGTCCGCCGTCGAGGTCGCGGTTGCCTCGCTCAAGACGTCGTCCAAGAAGGTCGACACCGATCCCGCGCAGATCGCCAACGTCGCGGCGATCTCGGCGGCCGACACGGAGATCGGCTCGATGATCGCCGAGTCGCTCGAAAAGGTCGGCAAGGACGGTGTCATCACCGTCGAGGAGAGCCAGACCTTCGGCATGGAGCTCGACCTCGTCGAGGGCATGCGGTTCGACAAGGGCTACATCTCGCCGTACTTCGTCACCGATCCCGAGCGCATGGAAGTGGTGCTCGACGACGCCTACGTGCTGTTGGTGAGCACGAAGATCGCCGTGGTCAAGGACCTGCTCGCGGTGCTCGAGAAGGTCATGCAGAGCGGCAAGCCACTCGTCATCATCGCCGAGGACATCGAGGGTGAAGCCCTCGCGACCCTCGTCGTGAACAAGATCCGCGGCACGTTCAAGTCTGCGGCAGTCAAGGCTCCCGGCTTCGGCGAGCGGCGCAAGGCCATGCTCGAAGACATCGCCATCCTCACCGGTGGTCAGGTCGTCTCCGAGGAGGTCGGCCTCAAGCTGGAGAACGTCGGTCTCGAGCTGCTCGGCCGAGCGCGCAAGGTCGTCGTGACCAAAGAGGAGACGACGATCGTCGAGGGCGCCGGCACCAGGGCCGACGTGAAGGGCCGGATCAACCAGATCCGTGCCGAGATCGACAACACCGACTCCGACTACGACCGTGAGAAGCTCCAGGAGCGTCTCGCCAAGCTGTCCGGTGGTGTCGCGATCATCAAGGTCGGTGCGGCCACCGAGGTGGAGCTCAAGGAGAAGAAGCACCGCATCGAAGACGCCGTGCAGACGACCAAGGCGGCCGTCGAAGAGGGCGTCGTGGCCGGTGGTGGCGTGGCGTTGCTGCGGGCTCAGGCCAAGGTGCTCGACCACGCCAAGACGCTCGAGGCCGACCAGGAGACTGGTGCCCGCATCGTCGCCCGTGCGCTCGAGGAGCCGCTCAAGCAGATCGCGCTGAACGCCGGCTACGAAGGCGGCGTCATCGTCGAGAAGGTGCGGAGCCTCAAGGGGGCCAACGGTCTCAACGCGGCTACCGGTGAGTACGAGGACCTCGTGAAGGCCGGCGTCATCGATGCCGCCAAGGTGACCCGCTCGGCGCTGCAGAACGCGGCGTCGATCGCGGCACTGTTCCTCACCACCGAGGCCGTCGTCGCCGACAAGCCCGAGAAGGAAGGTGCGGCCGCAGCCGGCGGCATGCCGGGCATGGACGGCGGCATGGGCGGCATGGGCGGCATGGGCGACTTCTAGTCACCTGCTGCTCGCACGTGTTCGTTGATTGAGGCGCCCTCCGGGGCGCCTCAATCGCGTCCTGACTCGGATTCGCGTTCCTCGGGAGCTTCACCACCGCGCAGCGGGCCCGGGCCCGTGCCGAGGCCGGGCGGGGCCCCGGGTACGCTCCGGGCCATGAGCACTGCTTCGGTAGAGCCGTCGATCGGCTGGGGGGTCCTGCACCTCTTCTTCACGGTCGATCACGCCAGGGCGGCGGAGAAGGGCGCCGGGAAGCAGATCGTCGACGCCGTCGCATCGCTCGAGGCGGACGGCCACCAGGCGCTGACGTTCACGGTGCTCGGCCACAAGGCCGATCTCGGCGTCATGGCCCTCGGCCCGGACCTCGCCCGGTTGCGGGCGTTCCAACAGGAGCTGGCCGGGGGACCGCTCACCCTCGTTGACTCGTACGTGTCGCTCACCGAGCTCTCGGAGTACACGACCACCGAGGAACAGGAGCGCGTCCGCCTCGTGGACGAGGAAGGGCTCTGCGGAGCCGAGCTGGACGAGCGACTCGCCGTGTGGAGCGACCGGATGGCGCACTACCAGGAGCACCGCATCCATCCCCAGCTCCCCCGGAAGAAGGTCATCTCCTTCTATCCGATGTCCAAGCGCCGCGAGGCCGACGCGAACTGGTACGCGCAGCCGGTGGAGGAGCGCCGGCGGATCATGGCCGGCCACGCCCGCATCGGACGTACCTATGCGGGGCGCATCGTCCAACTCATCACCGGCTCGGTCGGCTTGGATGACTGGGAGTGGGGCGTCACCCTGCTGGCCGACGACCCGGTGACGATCAAGGAGATCGTCTACGAGATGCGGTTCGATGAGGCGTCGGCTCGGTACGCCGACTTCGGGCCGTTCGTCACCGGCCTGGTCGCTGATCCTCTCGACGCGCTGGCGGGTGTCGGGATCACGAGCTGATTCCGCGGCTCGCCGTACGCCGGAGCGCGTTAGCGTGGCCACATGCCGAGTGTCCGGTTGCACGTGTCGTTTCCCGAGGAGCTCGTCGACCGGCCGATGGTCTACGAGATCATCACTCGTTTCGATGTCGTGCCGAGCATTCGCCGCGCCGCGGTCGAGGCACACTCCGGCTGGACGATCCTCGAGCTGACGGGGGACCAGGACCGCCTCGACGCGTCGATCGACTACCTCTCCGACCTCGGCTGCACCGTGAACCGCATGGAGGGCGACGTCCTCGAGGGTTGATGGCCGCCCGGTCCGGTGACCGAGCCCGACCGAATGTTGCTGGATCAGAGCTCGCGGCGACGCCAGATCGGGAACCGGATGTACTCGACTCCGTCGTGTGCCTCGGTCCGTCCCGCCGACCGAAAGGCCGGGAGGTTGGCGGCGGCGACGTCGAACCCGGCCATGCGCTTGTACTCGGCGACCGGAAGCAGGAGCGGGCCGTCGGCATCTCCCGGCCGCAGCAGGGCGTCGACCTCGAGCACCGGGTGCGCCGGATCCTGCGGGTCGAGGCAGCCGCAGTGGTACACGACCCGCTCGAAGACGGCGGTGACGAGGATCCGCATGTTGGCATCATGGCCCGCCCTCGCGATGGGCCGACCGAAGGAAGACCCCCGCGGCGGGTTCAGCCGGGCCGTTTCGCGCCCGATAGTCCCCAGAGCGGGGCGAACGGGCCGGACGGGAGTCGGCGATGGCAGATCGGAGCGCGAAACGAGGCGGCCGCTCGCCTTCGGCGCGCCCGGACGATCCGCAGGCTTTCGTCGGGTCGATGGAGGACGTCACCGACGAGATGACCGGCGCCGCGCCGGACCGTCGGATGCGTGCGCTGTGGGAGGCGACGAGCGATTACGTGCTCGTCACCGACGACGAGCGCCGCCTCGTCTACGTGAACGCGGCCGCAAGGGATCGGCTCGACCTTCCGGTCGACCTCATCGGGTCTCGCGTCCTGCTCGAAGACCTCTACGCGGCGTCGTCACGCCCACGACTCCGTGCCCTGTTGTCGAGCGCGGCCGAGCATGGCTCGGACCGCGCAGACCTGGTCCTCGGCACGCCGACCGGCGACGAGGTGCCCGTTTCGCAGGTGACGGTCGCGCACGCACCGCAGACGGGCTCGGACGACGAGACGGGCGTCCCCTGTTTCGCGACCGTGGCGCGCGACATCACCGTCGAGAAGTCGACCGAACGGGAGCTCCTGCTCCGCAGCACCAAGCTCGGCTCCATCATCGAGCTCGCGGCCGACCTCGTGATCGTGCTCGACGATCGGGGGATCGTGACCGACGTCGGCGAGAGCCTGCGCGATCTGGTCGGTGTCGACCCCGACGAGTGGGTGGGTCGCCCGCTCGCCGACCTGGTCGAGCCCGAGGACCACGATGCGGTCGAGCGCGCGGTGACGGCGACGCGGGCCCTGGGTGCGGACGGCTTCGAGAGCGGGCTGTTCCGCGTGCCGCGCGACGGCGAGTCGGTGGTCTGGATCCAGACGCGGATGGCGAACCTGTTGGACGACGAGGCTGTGGGGGGCATCGTCGCGGTCGTCTGGGACGAAACGGAACGGGCGACGGTCACGGAGGCCTTGCGAGAGAGCGAGGAGAAGTTCCGCTCGCTGGCCGCGTCGTCGCCGCTGGGCATCTTGCACACGGGCCCGAACCACGAAGTGGTCTACGCCAACCCCCGGCTCCGGGAGATCTTCGGCGTCACGTCCGACGAGATGCTCGGTCCACGCCTGGTCCATCCCGACGATCGGGCCCGCGTCTTCGACCAGATGAGGGAGGCACTGACCGAGGGAGGTGTGGCGTGCTGTGAGTACCGGGTCGTGCGGTCCGATGGAGACGTTCGCCACGTGCGCGTCTCGGCGGCCACGCTCGATGACGGTCTTGGCGGTGTTGCGGGCTCGGTCGCCTCGTTCGAGGATGTCACGGCCGACGCCGTCGCGCGGGTTCGCGTCCAGCGGCTGGCCGCGCTCCTCGAGAGCACGCCCGATGTGGCGTTCATCAGCGATCGCCTCGGTCGTGTCCTGTTCGCCAACGAACCGGCCACGACCCTGCTGGGCATCACCGAAGGCACCGACGTGAGCGTCGCCGCCCTCAGCGCGTTCGACGAGAGCTCGCGCGACCTCCTTCGCCGGGAGGTGCTCCCCGGGGTCCGCCGAGACGGGTTGTGGACCGGCGAGCTGACGATCGTCGACCCTGATGGCGCGCCGATCCCGGTGTCGGTCGTGACCATCGCCCACCGCGATGACACCGGTGCAATCGACTTCGTCTCGACGATCGCGCGGGACATCGCGAGCCTGAAGGAGGCCGAGGCCCGGCTCGTCGAGAGCGAGAGCTGGCTCCGATCCCTCGTCAGCCACGCGATCGACATCGTGACGGTGAGTGACGCCGACGGCCGCATGGTCTTCGTCAGCCCGTCGATCGAGGAGGTGCTCGGCTACGACGCCGACGCGCTGGTCCGCGGGGACGGGGCACTGCCCGAGGTGCACCCTGACGATCTCGACGCGGTCGTCGCGAGGCATGAGGAAGTGCGGTCCGCGCCGGGCGCGGTCATTCGGTGCGTCTATCGAGTCCGCCATCACGACGGACAGTGGCGGTGGATCGAGTCGCGCCTCACGAACCTGCTCGACGACGCGTCGGTTCGTGGCGTTGTCACGAACGCACACGACGTCACCGATCGGCGGACGGCCGAGGATGCCCGGGCGCGGGTGGACTCGACCCTGCTGGCGCTCGTCGACGCCTCGCCGCTCGCCATCGTCGTCATCGAAGAGGACGGCTCGATCCAGCTGTGGAACCGCGCGAGCGAGGCTCTGTTCGGCTGGTCCGCCGAGGATGTCCTGGGGCGCTCGCTGCCGATCGTTCCTGCCGACGACGAAGCATCGGCCGTCGAGCTCACCGCTCGAGTGTTCGCCGGTGAGTCGCTCACGGGCCTCGAGCGTCGCCGCACCCGGCGCGACGGCTCACCGGTCGACGTGAGCTTGTCGGCCGGCCCGGTACGCGATCGAGCGGGCCAGGTCGTGTCGGCGATCCTGGTGTACGCCGATATCACCGCGCGTCAACAGGCCGAGGGGGCGCTGCGCTCGAGCGAGGAGCGCTTCAAGGCACTCGTCGAGAACCTGTCGGATGTCGTCACGATCGTCGACGAACACGGACAGATCGTGCAGACCAGCCCGGCGGCGAATCGGATCTTCGGTTTCGAGGATCACGACCTCTCATGGACCGACCCGCTGTCGACGATCCACCCGGACGACGCCGACGAGATGGCCCGGCGCATGAACGCACAGATTGCCGACGGGGGGTCCGAACCGATCCCGTTCCGGGTCCGATCAACGGAGGGGTCCTGGCGGCACGTCGAATCGATTGCCAAGAACCTTCTCGACGACCCCAGCGTCGAAGGCATCGTCATCACGACCCGGGATGTCACCGACCGGCGTCGAGCCGAGACGCTCGTCGTCGCCCAGGCCGCCGTGCTGGAGATGGTCGCCCGCGGGACGGCCCTCCCCGAGACCCTGGCTGCAGTGTGTCGCCTCGTCGAGGACAATGTCGAGGGAGCGAGCTGTTCGGTGATGATTGCCGAGCCCACCCGCCGTCGCCTGGTTCTGACCGCGGCACCGAACCTGCCGCCCGCGTTGACCAAGGCTCTGCGCGGCGGACTCGCGATCGGCGAGGGAAACGGCGTGTGCGGGACCGCGGCTGCGCGGGGGGCCGAGGTCTATGCGGGTGATGTGGCTGACGACCTGCACTCCCCTGCGTTCCGGGCCGCGCTGGCCGAGGCCGAGCTCAGCGGGTGCTGGGCTGTGCCGATCCTGGCGTCGGCCGACGACCGAGTGCTCGGAACGTTCGCGGTCTACTGGGCCCACGACAGGCCGCCCACCGACGACGACCGCCGTGTGCTGGACGCGTTGGTCAATCTCGCTTCGATCGCGATCGAACGCAACACCTCAGAACAACAGCTCGAGCATCAGGCGTACCACGACCCCCTCACCGGCCTCCCCAATCGGACGCTCTTCGTCGAGTTCCTCACCGTCGCGTTGGCGCGAGCCCGCCGCCGCCGTACCGCAACCGCAGTGCTGTTCCTCGATCTCGACCGGTTCAAGGTCTTCAACGACAGTCTGGGTCACGATCATGGCGACGAGCTCCTGGTCGCGGTCGCGCGGCGACTCCGTGAGGCGCTCCGCCCGGGCGACACCATCGCCCGCTTCGGCGGTGACGAGTTCACGGTGCTGTGCGATGACCTGAGCGGCCCGGATGCGCGCCAGCACGCGATCGACGTCGCCGAGCGGATCCTCGACAAGCTTTCGGCGCCCTTTGTGCTCAACGGCGCCCATCAGTTCCTCACCGCGAGCATCGGCATCGCGCTCGCGACAGGCGGCTACGAGATCCCCGAGGATCTCCTGCGCGACGCCGACGCCGCGATGTACCGGGCCAAGGATCACGGCAAGGCTCGATGGGAGCTCTTCGACGAGGGGATGCGTGCTCGTGCCCGTGAGCGGCTCGAGACCGAGAGCGCGATGCACCGGGCGCTGGAGCGCGGCGAGTTCCGCGTCTACTACCAGCCCATCGTGTCGCTCACCGAGGTCCGCTACGTCGGCGTCGAGGCGCTCCTCCGCTGGCAACATCCCGAACGCGGGATCATCGCGCCCGGTGACTTCGTGGCGCTCGCCGAGGAGACCGGGCTGATCGTGCCCTTGGGGGCGTGGGTGCTCTCCGAAGTGGCTCGTCAACACCGGTTGTGGTCCGAGAACCCGCGCGTCGATCCATCGCTCGTCGTGTCGGTGAACTTGTCGGCCAAGCAGATCAGTCATCCCGAGATCGTCGAGACGGTGGCGCGGGTGCTGGATCGAGGAGAGCTACGTCCGGAGAACCTGTGCCTCGAGATCACCGAGAGTGTGCTGCTCGATGACGCCGGGGCCGCGCTGAAGACGTTGACCGGGTTCAAGGAGCTCGGGGTCGCGCTCAGCATGGACGATTTCGGCACCGGCTATTCGTCGCTGGGGTATCTCAAACGGTTCCCGATCGACTCGGTGAAGGTCGACCGCTCGTTCGTCGACGGGTTGGGCCACGATCCGGAAGACTCGGCCATCGTCGCCGGTGTTGTCGGCCTCGGGCGTGCCCTCGGCCTCACGGTGGTCGGAGAGGGTGTCGAGTCGGAGGAGCAACTCGGCGCGCTCGTGAGCTTGGGCTGCCATCAGGCGCAGGGGTTCTTCTTCTCGCCGCCTCGTGTGCCGGAGGAGATCGAGCCGCTCCTGGCCGGTCACGGACCGACGCTGCGTCTTCCCGGCGCCGCCGCGACCGGCGGCGAGAGCGGCCGGTCCCGACGCGGCGGTCACGGACCGCGGCCAACATAGGCTCGGGACCGTGGCCGACATCCCTGACTCCGGGTCGTCTCCCGGAGGGCCCTCCGTTGTCGACCTGCTGCGGTGGGCCGAGACGCTGTCGGGCATCGCGCGGACCGGCCTCGGGTTCACCGAGAGCCTCTACGAACGTGAGCGTTTCGAAGAGGTGTTGCGCGTCGCGGCAGACGTGCGTTCTGCCGCGATCGAAGAGGCCGAGGCGGACGCCCTGTACGACGAATGGATCGAGACCATCGGCGAGGGTGTCGCCGGGTACGTCACGCCGAAGTGCGCGGTCGCGGCCGTCGTGGGGAACGAACACGGCGAGATCCTGCTCACCCAACGTGCCGACTCGGGAGTGTGGCTCTATCCGGTCGGCTGGGCTGACGTCGGCTACTCGCCCGCCGAGGTGGCGATCAAGGAGGTGTACGAGGAGACCGGCATCGAGGTGGAGCCGGTCTCGCTCATCGCGGCGTTCGATGGCCTGAGGCTCGGGTTCGCCCGCGTACCCATGTACTCCCTGGTCTTCCACTGTCGGATCATCGGCGGCAGCCTGGTCGCGCACCCGCTCGAGACGCGCCAGGTCGGCTTCTACTCGCGCGACACGCTGCCGTGGCCTCTCGCGGGCGCCGACCGCTGGGTCGATCTCGCGTTCGCGGCGATCGACGGAGAGGTCTGCCCGGCTGACTTCGATGCACCGCGCACCCCACCGTGGCGCGGCGAACCCGTCTGATCGCGGTGTGCCGGTTCTCCGTCGCCGGTCGCTATCCGGCGAGCTCGTCGGCCAGCATGCGGACGATCGACGTGCCCCGGCCCGATCGAAGCCACTCGTCGGCGATTCGTCCGTGGTCGACGATGCCGCACAGGTCGGGCGCGAGCCCGAGCCGCTCCGTCGCGATGCGGGCGAGGTTGGCCGGCTCGACATCGCGGACGTCGTCAGAGAACGCCACGAAGCACTCGAGGCCGTCCCACAGGGCTCGCAGCGATCGCGTGTCGGCGCCCACGACGAGGTGGTCGGGCGCCGAGCCTGACGACAGGCTCGCGACGACCTGTTCCCACAGGTCGTAGTGCGACAGCTCGGCGGGGAGCTCGAACCCGCCGACCGGATGCAACCGCCACTCGAGGGTCACCGGGCCACTGTCGATGAGCCAGGTCTGTGACCCGTTGAGGTAGCTGTCGACCGGCACGCCGAGCTGCGCGTCGAGCGTGAGCACGACCTCGGCGCTGATCCACCACAGAGCGCTGGCGACTCGTTCGCTTCCAGGTGTCACGACTGCCAGGGTAGGTGCGATGGGGCACGATACGGTGCGCGCATTCCACAGCACCGGTCCGCCCCGCGACGATCGCGCGCCCGCGCCCGGCGAGTCGTGATCCTCGGCGTCCTGGGCGCGGCGGTGGCGCTGGTCGGCTGCTCGGGTCCGAAGCGGTCCGAACCCTTGACCCGTGGCGAGCTGACGCGCCGGGCAAACGCCGTATGTCGCCGGGCCAACGATCGCATCGGAAGGGTCGCGACGCCGGACCCGCTCGACAGCGCGACCAGTGCCGAAGCCTTCGCGCGCGTGGTGAGCGAGCAGCGCGCCGCGCTTCGTCGCCTCCGGGCACTCGTGCCGCCCGAGGTGGACGCGGCCGATCACGAACGGTGGCTCACGCAGATCAATCTGACCCTCGATCTTGCCGACGAGTCGATCGAGGCGATCGCGAACGACGATCCCCAGGCCGCGATCGCCGCCAACGACCGGGCTGAGGACATTCGAGTCGACGCCGACGCGTTCGCGGTCGAGTACGGCATCACCGACTGCGCGCAGCCGACCGGTTGAGGCGCGCACCCACTGCTCGGGCCTAGCATCGAGCGATGGCGTCCTACGATCGGCTCGGTGCCCTGGATGCGAGCTTCCTGCATCTCGAACGGCTCGAGACGCCCATGCACGTCGGGGCGTTGAGCGTCTTCGAGGGCGGCCCGTTCTTCGACGAGGCGGGTCGCTTCCGCCTCGCCGACGCCCGGGAGCTCGTCGGGTCGCGCTTGCATCTCATCCCCCGGTTTCGTCGTCGGATCATGGACGTTCCGCTGGCCCAAGGGCGCCCCGTCTGGGTGGACGACGAGCGTTTCGACATCACGTACCACGTTCGCCTGACCGCCCTGCCCGCGCCCGGTTCGCGAGAGCAACTCCTCACGTTGTGCGCGCGCATCCAGGCCCAGCTGCTCGACCGGTCTCGGCCGCTCTGGGAGCTGTGGTTCGTGGAAGGCCTCGCCGGCGGTCACGTCGCGTTGATCCAGAAGACGCACCATGCACTCGTCGACGGCGTCTCCGGTGTCGATGTCGCGACGGTGCTGCTCGATTTCACGCCCGAACCGACGCCGGCCGACGCGCCCCCGTGGGTGCCGGCGCCTGGGCCGGCCGCCGCCCGGCTCCTGTCGGACTCGGTGTGCGAGCGCTTCACCCGGCCGACGGAGATGGCCCGGAGTGCCCGGGCCGCGGTCCGGGGCCCCCGCCGCGCGGTGGAGCATGCCACTCGGCTCGCGCGGTCGATGTCGTCCATCATCGACCGCAACATGGTCGCACCGCGGACGTCGCTCCACGCGACAGTCGGACGGAGCCGACGGCTGGAGACGGTCCGCGTGCCCCTCGATGGCGTCAAAGCAGTGCGTCGCGCGCTCGGGGGCACGGTGAACGATGTCATCCTCGCCGGCGTCGCCGGGGGCCTTCGTCGACTGCTCGAGTCGCGCGGCGACGACGTCGAGGGACTGACGCTCCGCGTCATGTGTCCGGTGTCGGTGCGCGGCGACGACGAGCACATGCAGCTCGGCAACCGGGTGTCGGGGATGTTCGTGTCGCTGCCGGTCGGCCAAGCCGACCCGATCGCTCGACTCGAGGCCATCCGAGACACGACGGCCGACCTGAAGGAGAAGGAGCAGGCGGTGGGTGCGGCCTTCCTCGTCGATCTCACCGAGTACGCGGCGCCGACGCTGCTCGGGCTCGCCGCGCGGGCGGTGCACCACCAGCCGTTCTTCAATCTGATCATCACGAACGTGCCCGGCCCGCAAGTACCCCTGTACTGCATGGGCGCACGGATGCTCGAGGCGTTTCCCATCGTGCCGTTGTCGGGCAACCTCTCCGTCGTCGTCGGGATCCTCTCGTACTGCGGTGAGCTCCACTTCGGGTTGTTCGCGGATCGTGAGGCCTGCACGGACCTCCTCGTGCTGGCAGGCGCGATCGAGGACGCGTTTGTCGAGCTCTCCAAGCTCGCCGAGCAGCAGGAAGGTATTCCTTCATGACCGAGCTCCACGCTCGTGATGCATGGGACCTCGCCGATGCGATCCGGCGCGGTGAGATCACCTCCACCGAGGTGGTGGACGCGCACCTCGCCCGGATCGAGGCCATCAACCCGCGGCTCAACGCGATGGCGTACCTCGACGCCGAGTCGGCTCGGGCCCGTGCCGCGGAGATCGATGCCGAGATCGCTACCGGCGCTGACCCGGGCCCGTTCGCCGGCGTGCCGCTCGGGGTCAAGGAGCTCGCCCAGGCCGAGGGTCTTCCGGACACCCACGCGTCGATGCTGTATCGGGACGAGCTCGCGGCACACGACTGTGCCGAAGTCGCTCGCCTGCGCGCCGCCGGTGCGGTCGTGGTCGGGCTCACCACGGCACCGGAGTTCGGGATCCCGAGCTTCACCAACTCCCCCCTCCACGGCGTGACCCGTAACCCCTGGAACCTCGAGCGCACACCCGGGGGCTCGTCGGGAGGTTCGGCTGCCGCGGTGTCGTCGGGGATGCTCCCGTTCTGCACCGGTAGCGACGGTGGTGGCTCCATCCGGATCCCGTCGTCCTACAGCGGCCTGCCGGGTCTCAAATCCACCTTCGGTCGGATCGGCTCGGGACCCGATGCGGCGTTCGACGCCGGGCTCACGTCCGTACACGGACCGATGGTGCGGTCGGTGCGCGACGCGGCGCGCTACATCGACGTGACCGCCGGCCCCACGCTCACCGATCCGACGTCCCTGCCGAAGCCGGAGCCGTACGAGCCGATGGTCGTGTCGGGCACGGCCGGCGAACGCCTCCGAGCCAAGCGGGTGGCCTGGTCGTCCACCCTCGGCTACGGCGTCGTCGATCCTGAGGTCGAGAGCGTCGTCCTCGATGCGGCGCACGCGCTCGTGGACGGCGCAGGGATGGAATGGGTCGACGTCGACGTGGTCCTGCCCAAGCCGGGCCGCGCCTGGGGCTTGCTCGGCGCGCCGAACATGGCTGCGTGGCACCTCGACGATGCCACCGGACGAGAGGACGAGCTCGACTTCCTCGCCCGTGCCTCGTTCGAGGGGATGCCCAGGCTACGAGCGCGCCACCTCGGTGCCGCGGTGCAGCGACGCCAGGAGCTCTTGCTGGCGACCGCGGGCTTGTTCTCGGAGATCGACGTCCTGCTCACGCCGACAACGGCGACGACCGCGTTCGCGGCCGAGGGAGTGCTCTCGGGCGAGGTGGACGGGCGCGAGGTGGATCTGATGATCCTCTCCGCGGCATTCACCGCGCCGTTCAACATGACCGGCCAACCGGGCTGCAGCATCCCGGCCGGGCTCGTCGGCGACATGCCCGTTGCGCTCCAGGCCGTCGGCCGGCGCCACGAGGATGATCTGACACTGGCGTGCGCGGCAGTGCTCGAAGAGATCCGGCCCTGGCCGAAGTTCGCGCCCGGCTACGAGCACGGGGTCCCCGCCCCGGCCCTGAGACCTGCGATCCCAGACCGGCGCGCCCGGAACGGCCCGCCGAGGCCTTCCGATACCCTGGCCGGATGACTGATGTCGCCCCTCGGCCGGGTGACTCCTTGGAGATATCCGGGCGGAACAGGTCGAACGGCCAACCGAAGCGCGTTTCCGACCCGTCGCCCTCGGCGCGGCCGCCGAAGCAGGAACAAGAGCCCGCGTCCGAAGAGGTGACCGAGGTCGCCCCCGGGATCCTGCGCATGCAGCTCCCGATCTGGATGCCGGGGCTGGGTCACGTGAACATGTATGTCCTCCAGGACGACCGCGGCATCGCGGTCGTCGATCCCGGGCTACCCGGTCCGGCGTCCTGGAGGGCGATGAAGTCTCGGCTGCGGTCCGCGGGGTACCGCGTGCGTGACATCCACACCGTGATCGTCACGCACTCGCACCCCGACCACTTCGGGGCGGCCGGTCGGATCCGCCGTGCGGCCGACGCGGAGCTCATCACCCACGAGGCGTTCACGACGTGGTCGTTCGGCCGGCGGGGGGCCACGCTGTCGGCCGACGAGGCCGAGCGCATCGAACGAGCCGCGATCGAGCAAGCCGCCAACTACCGCGGCCCGTCGCTCGAGGAGCTACCCGCGATGGTCGGCGAACCGGACGAGGTCCTCCGGCAGGACCAGCGACGTTCCGCTCCTTGGGGGGGTGACACACCCTGGGGTGGCGGCAAGCATCCGATGCCACCGTTTCGCCGGCGCGTCATGATCCGGGCGCTGCGTCTCCTGTTCAACCCACCCGACCCGACCCGGCGCGTCCGCCACGGCGCGCCGCTCGAGCTCGCCGGTCGTCAATGGCTCGCGATCCATACTCCCGGTCACACCCTCGATCACCTGTGTCTGTTCGATCCCGAGCACGGGGTGTTGCTCGCCGGCGACCACGTGCTGCCGACCATCACGCCCCACATCTCAGGTTCGGGGAAAGCAGACGCGTTGCGCTCCTACCTCGCGACCCTCGATCTCGTGGCCTCGCTCGACGGAGTGCAGCTCGCCCTCCCGGCCCATGGGCACCCGTTCGGCGACCTGGCCGGCCGAGTCGAGGCCATCAAGGATCACCATGTCGAGCGCACCGAGCTCCTGCGGGCCGTGTCGGCCGCGGTCGGTCCGCTGGACGTCGTCGGGCTCTCCCACGAGGTCTTCCCGGAGCGCCATTGGGGCGTCATGGCCGAGAGCGAGACGTTCGCGCACCTGGAACACCTCGTGGGCAGCGGCCGGGGCGAGCGGTGGCGCGAAGGCGAACGGCTCGTCTACCGGCTCTGAGTCACGGCCCCGGGTCGCGCAGTAGCGTTGGCCCGTGGCCGACGAGGGAACCGCGATCACCAACGAGGTCATCGACCTCCTCCAGCACCTCATCCGCAACGAGTGTGTCAACGACGGCGCGCTGGGCTCGGGACACGAGAACCGCAACGTCGACACGCTGGCGCAATACCTGGGTGAGACGGGCCTGGAAACCGAGCTGTACGAACCGCAGCCCGGCCGGGAGTCGCTGCTGACCAAGATCGAGGGTTCCGACCCGGAAGCGCCGACGCTGCTGCTCATGGGCCACACCGATGTCGTGCCGGTGAACCCGAGCGGCTGGAGTCGTGACCCGTTTGGCGCCGATGTCGACGACGGTTTCGTGTGGGGCCGTGGTGCGGTCGACATGCTCAACCTCACCGCGTCGATGGCCGTTGCCTTTCGGCGGCTCGCCCGGAGCGGCTTCAAGCCGCGCGGCACGCTTGCCTACCTGGCGGTGGCCGACGAGGAGGCCCTCGGCACCTGGGGCGCCAAGTGGCTCACCGAGCACGAACCCGACGCGATCGTCGCCGACTACGTCCTCACCGAGTCCGGCGGCTTCCAGATCCCGTCCCCGAACGGCCCGCGCTTGCCGGTGATGGTGGAGGAGAAGGGCACCTACTGGTCCCAGCTCACGGTTCGGGGAACCCCCGGCCACGCATCGCAGCCGTTCCGCACCGACAACGCGCTCGTCACCGCGGCCGAGGTCGTGCGTCGCCTCGCCGACTACCGACCCCCGGCCCGGCTCAGTGAGACGTGGCGAACCTATGTGGAACGCATGCACTTTCCGCCCGAGCTGAGCAAGGGTCTGCTCGACCCGGGTGGGTTCGACGAGTTCTTGGAGACGCTGCCCGTCGGGCTCGCTCGCCTCGCGCACTCGTGCACGCACACGACGTTCGCGCCGACGGTCGCGCACGGCGGCACGAAGACCAACATCATCCCGGACTCGGTCGAGCTGCAGGTCGACATCCGCACCCTGCCCGGCCAGACCAGCGAGGAGACCCGCGCGATGCTCCTCGACGCGATCGGTGATCTGATCGATCACGTCGAGATCGAGTCGAACGACGACCCGTCCACCGAGTCACCCCGCGACACCGCGCTGTGGGACGTGTTGGGCCGGGCGTCGGGTCGGCTGTGCGAAGGGTCCGCCCTCGTGCCGTTCATCATGACCGGCGGTACGGACAACCGGTTCTTCCGGCGCGCCGGGTCAGTCGGCTACGGGTTCGGGTTGTTCAGCCGCCGCTTGCGCTTCGAGGACTACGCGGCGATGTTCCACGGCAACGACGAGCGCGTCGACCAGGAGTCACTGCGGCTGTCGACCGAGCTGTGGCTCGCGGTGGCCGAGGACCTTCTCACCTGACGCGTTCAGTCGTCGCGCTGGTCGCGCCGGTCGCGGAGATACCGCTCGAGCTCGGCCGCGAGGTCCTCACCCGACGGGAGCTCGTCGGCATCTCGACCGTCGGCCACCGTGTCGAAGCGGGTCTCGAGCTCATGGACGTAGGTCTGGGTCTCGGGATCACCCGCGACGGCGGCACTCACGCGATCTCGCCAGCCTTGCGCGGCGAGGTCCAGCTCCGTCAGATCGACGTGTAGACCGGTGAGCGTCGTCAGGCGGGCGACCAGCTCCCTGATTGCCGCGGGGTTCGGGGGCGACGCGACGTAGTGCGGTACCGGGGCCCACAGCGACGCGGACGCGAGCCCGGCGCGCCGGCACGCGTCGTGGAGCACGCCGACGATCCCGGTGGGTCCCTCGTAGCGTGACCGCTCGAGACCGAGGCGCGAGATCAGGTCAGGGTCCGTCGCGGTGCCGGTGATCGTCAGTGGGCGGGTGTGGGGTGTGTCGGCGAGCAGCGCGCCGAGCGTCACCACGAGCTCGGCGTTCAGGGTTTCGGCGACGCGCACGATCGCTGCGCAGAACTCGCGCCAGCGCAGGTTCGGCTCGGAGCCCTGCACGAAGACGAAGTCGTGTGGTGTCCCCGGCGCGCGGGCGGCGAGGAACTCGTTCACCGGCCAGACGATCTGCGTCGCGACGCCGCGTTGCAGCACGACCGTGGGTCGCGTGGACTGGAAGTCGTAGAACGGTTGCGGGTCAAGGTGCGCGAACGGGCGCGCCCCGAGCCGGGTCGAGAGCCATGCCAGCGTGTCGGAGGCGGCATTGGCGGCGTCGTTCCATCCCCGGAACCCTGCGACGAGCACCGGTCGGCGGAGGGTGGGTCTGTCGTCCCAGATCGGATTGGTCACGGCGCCATGATCGTCGGAGGCCGACGGTCAGCTCGCGGACGTGGCGCGCAACGTCGCGATCGAGGACTGATCGGCCTCGGCGAGTGCACCCTCGACCAACCCGGTCACGAGCTCGTTGGACTCGACGAAGCCTTTTCCGAGGGTCTTGCCCGCCCGGATCCGGGCGTTGATCCCTTCCATGATGACGGCGAGCTTGAACGCGGCGAACACGAGATACCAATCGAGATGGTCGACGTTGCGGCCCGACTGCCGGGCGTAACGCTCGATGATCTCCGGGCGGGTGAGGAAACCCGGCCGGGTACCCAGCGTCTCGCCGAGGGCGACGTTCTGCGCGTCAGTGTTGCCCCAGTACAGGAGGAACAGCCCGAGGTCGGCGAGCGGATCGCCGAGAGTCGACATCTCCCAGTCCAGGACCGCGACGATGCGCGTCGGGTCGTGCGGGTCGAGCATCACATTGTCGAGCCGGTAGTCACCGTGCACGATCGCCGCCGGTCCTGACTCCGGGAGCGCGGCGCGGAGCCGACGTCCGAGCTCGTCCATCGCGGCCAGCTCCGAGCCCTTGGAGCGGTCCCATTGCTCGCTCCACCGTCGGAGCTGGCGTTCGAGGAATCCCTCGGGCCGGCCGAAGTCACCGAGGCCGGCGGCCGCGTAGTCGACGGTATGGATCCGGGCGAGCACGTCGATGACCTCGGTCGAGCACGCTCGGGCCGTTTCGGCGTCCAAGGCGGCGATGGCCGCGGGATCTCGGAGCACCTCGCCTTCGACGAGCTCCATCACATAGAACGGTGCACCGTTCACCGTGGCGTCGTCGCAGAAGGCGTGAACCTGCGGTACCGGGACATCGGTATCGGCGAGCCCGTGAAGGACGCGGTACTCGCGGCCCATGTCGTGAGCGGTCGGGAGCACGTGGCCCATCGGCGGACGTCGCAGGACCCAGCGATGGGTGCCGTCGGTGATGGCGTAGGTCAGATTGGATCGGCCGCCGGCGATGAGATCGGCGCGAAGGGGTCTGCCGGATGCTCCGGGAACGTGGGCGGCGAAGTAGCCGCGCAGCGCGTCGAGGTCGACGCCGCTCAGCTCGTCGGTCGCGTGATCGCTCATGGTTCCTCCGTCGGGATGCTGACGGAGACTAGAACGTCTCGCCGCGGGGGACAGGGGCGTCAGGGCGTCGGGACGACGGTCCTGGCCGAGTGACCCGGAGGACGAGGCGGGTCGGGCCTAGGCGACTCGGCTGGCTCGCGGCGCGACGGGACGGCCGTTGCCCTTCGGATAGCGCGCCACCCGCCCGACCGGCATGTCGACCCGGAACCCGGCGGCGGCGCGGTCCTCTTCGGACTCGCCACCCCAGAATCCGTACTCGCGCTGCTCGCGGGCCCAGGTGCGGCACTGTTCGAGCGCCGGACAGGCGACGCAGATCGCACGCGCCCGGGCTTCTCGCGTGGCTCGGGCTTCGGGTCGCTCGCTCGGCGGGGCGAAGAAGAGCTGGGTATCGCCTGCACAGGCCGCATCGGCGGTCCACGTCAGGGGGCCGTTGAACACCAGGTTGGAGAGAATCTCAACCGCCATCACATGCTCCGAGTCGACTGCGCGGCCCAGGCCGCAGGCTTGGGAGGAGACCAGAGAGCCGGTGGGGGACCGGCTCTCTGGTTTCCTGCAACCGGCAACCATGCAACACGCCCGCTGTGAATCTGTCCAACAGGTAGTTCTGATAGATTCCATCGCTAGAACAGATGTATTGGCCCGAATCGAGGCCAGAATCAACGATTGGCGCTGCCGTGCCCGACGCCGGGTTGCGCGGCTCCAGATTCACACCGGCTCGCGACTGACTCGAGGAGTCGATCATGGAGCTCCGTCACCTCGCCACCGTCGTCGCCATTGTCGAGGAAGGCTCCTTCACGGCCGCGGCTGATCGATTGAACACGGTGCAGTCGAACGTGTCCGAGCAGGTTCGCCAGCTCGAGTCAGAGCTCGGCGTGCAGTTGCTGATCCGGGGCCGGCGCGACGCACGGTTGACCGAGTGTGGCGACGCGGTGGTCGAGCGAGCGCGGCGGATCCAACGAGAGCTCGACGCGTTGCGAGATGACCTCTCCATGTTGCAGGGGCTCGAACGCGGGAACGCGACGCTCGGCACAGTCGGTACGGCGAGCCGCTGGATCGCTCCTGCGCTCGTGACCGAGCTGCGCGCCCGTGCCCCCGGCATCCAACTGCGGATCCATGAGGGCGCCTCCGAGCGGCTCGCCGCCGAGGTGTGCGCGCACGAGATCGCCCAGGCGGTGATCACCGAGCCGATCCTCGATCCCCACCTGGTGGTCGAGAGCCTCCTCGAAGAATCGCTCGTCGGGCTGGCGCCATGGGGAACGCCATTGCCCCGCCCACCCGTGCCGCTGCGGGCGCTCGCCGAGCTCCCGCTCGTGCTGCCGCCGAAGAACAACCCGCTGCGCATCGAGGTCGAGGCCGCGGCCACGGCGGCGGGCGTGACCCTCGAGGTGCCGGTCGAGGTCGAGGGCATCCGGCTCATCGTCGACCTCGTGGTTGCCCACGGCGGCGTATCGGTGCTCCCCGAGACCGCGATCCCACCCGAGATCGCCGGGCTGCGGACATTTCCGCTCTCGGGGGTTCCGCAACGCCGCCTCGCCTTGATCCGGGCACGCGACGCGCACCTCTCGCTTGCCGACCAGGCAGTTCGCGATTCCGTGCGGCGGGTTGTCGCGCGCCGAGGTGATGACCTGGCGATCGCTCAGGAGGCTTCTCGCCCGGGGACAGACCGCCCTGGACCCCGTGAACCGAGGACCGGTGGATCGAGGACTGGTGGTTCGCGGACTGGTTCGGACGCCGGCCGCCCGCGGCCGGCTCGGGTGAAGAGGCGTCCGCCGGCGTAGCCGACTCCGAAGATCGCAAAGCCACCGATGGCGTCGAGCCAGTAGTGGTTGCCCGTCAGCACGATGGCGGCCACGGTGAGCACGGGGTACAACCCGGCCAGAACCTTCGCCCAGGTGTGCTCGAGTCGAGGTATGAGCGCGCACGCGCAGAACAGAGCCCACGCGCAGTGGACGCTGGGCATGGCCGCGAACTGGTTCGACAGCTTGGCCATCTGGCCCGAGTTGAACGACCACAAGGTCGGGTACTTCGCGAGTGTGTCCACGTACCCGAACGAGCCCGGTAGGAGACGGGGCGGCATGAGTGGCCACGAGAAGAACCCGATGAGCGCGATCGAGGTCGTGATCGCGAGTGTGTTGCGCCAGCGTGGATAGTCGTTCGCCCAACGCAGGAACAGGTAGGCGCCCACGCCTGCGGTCACCACGAAGTGCAGTGATCCGTAGATGTAGTTCATCACGACGACCAGCGGGCGGAAGTGCAGCGCCCAATCCTGGACGGTCGGTTCGAAGTAGATGCCGAGCGATCGTTGCCAGCCGATCAGCTCGCGAGCGTGGTCGAACGCGAGGCCTTCGTTCTGGTTCACCGAGTTCCGGATTGCCGAGTACACGAGGTAGAACGCGACGACCCCGAGGATCTCGGCCCACCAATAGATGGAGTGACCGTCGCGCAGGCGCTTTGCGCCGGGCAGGCGGGCCCGACCGCGGCCGGTCTGCGGTGTCCGGTTCATCGGTGTCGTGACGGGCGCGTTCACGAATCGGCGTCGCTGACGTCGACGACCCGGTCCGAGGTGGGGTCGGGACCGGGGTGGCGATGCCCGACGGCGAACGCGGGAGCGCCGGCGAGGCTCACGACCAACATGATGAAGTACCACAGCAGTCCGATGCCCACGGCGCGTCCGGTGGACACGCCGAGCGGAGTGAGGAACAGCGCGAGCATCCCCTCGCGGACACCGAACCCGCCGACCGAGACCGGGACGACCTGGGCCATCGCGACAGCCGGCACGAAGGCGATGATCGCGGCGGTCGGCACGTCGACCCCCAACGTCCGCGCCGCGAACCAGACCGTCAGCACCGTCGAGGCCTGGTAGATGATCGCGGTACCGAGCACGGCCGAGACGAGCCTCGGGCGAGCGCGCATGCGATCGACGCCGATGTGCACGGCACCGATGAACCGCATCCGGTTTTCGTGCTCACGGAATCGACCCGCGATCCGGGGACTCCCGGCGAGCACGAGGATGACGGTGAGCGCGAATACGGTTCCCCCCGAGATGGCGAGCGCGATCCAGGCGTGGTCCTCGCCGAGCAGCGAGGGCTGGAGCGCGAAACCGATGACGCAGAGCAATGGAAGCGCGACGAAGCCGGTCAGCCGCTCGAGCGCCACCGAGGCGAACGCCGTGCTGCTCGAACCGGTCGTGCGGGTTCCGCGGGTGACCCGGAGCACATCTCCACCGATCGTCGACGGCAGCACGTTGCCGACGAATTGCCCGGCGAGGTAGTGCGAGAGCAGGATCCGCAACCGCACGGGTACATCGAAGACGGCGAGCACGCGCTGCCATCGCCACGCGGAGAGCGCGATGCCGATCAGGGCGGTGGCGATCGCCGCGGCGAGCCAACCGAGTGTCGAGAGGTGCCGCTGACGAGGCAAAACGCTGTCGATGTTCAGCCTGGAGACGAGCACGGCCAGCAGTGCGATGCTCACGGTGACGCGAATGGCCAGGAGCCACCATCGTCGCGAGCGAGCGGGGGCCGGTTGAGTGGCCGCCTCGGTCACTGCCATTCCGTCAGCCTAGGAGGCCGAGCCCGGTGTCGTTGCCCGGGACACCGTTTGTGGGACACGATGGGCGGGAAGGGAAGGGGTGCCCGTGCAGGTGATGACCGATGACGGTGTACGGATCGAGGTGCGGGTCACGGGCGATGGTCCCGGCTTGATCCTCGTGCACGGCTTCGGAGGTGCGAAGGAGGACTTCGCCGACCACGTCGAGGCTCTGTCGCGCCGAGCTCGGGTCGTGACCTTCGACCACCGAGGCCACGGCGAGAGCGATGCGCCCGATGACGTCGGCGCGTACTCACTGGATCGGCTCGCCGCCGATGTGCGCATCGTCGCGGACGCGTGCGAGCTCGAGTCCTTTCGCCTTCTCGGCCACTCCATGGGTGGGATGGTCGCGCGAAGGCTGGTGCTCGCGATGCCCGAGCGGGTCGAGGCACTGGTGCTCATGGACACCTCGCCCGGCCCGATCGACGGAATCGACCCGGTACTCCTTGACCGCGCCGCCGCCCACGCGCTCAGCGAGGGCAAAGAATCGCTCAAGACACTCCTGGACGCCGCCGCGACGCTCGAGACGCCCGCGTACCAGAAGGTCCTCGACGAGCGCCCGGGATATCGCGAGTTCCAGGAGGCGAAGTGGAACGCGCTGAGCGTTGTCATGTGGGCGGCGATGGGTCGGGACATGGCTCACCAGCCGAATGACCTGGCGCGCCTCGCCTGGGTTGCCTGCCCGGCGCTCGTGATTGTCGGCGAGCAGGATGCTCCGTTCCTCGGAGCCTGTCGCGACATGGCCGCGACGATTCCCGGCGCCGAGTTCGTGATGATTCCTCGCGCCGGGCACTCGCCGCAGTTCGAGAACCCCGACGCGTGGTTCCTTGCGTTGAGCCGGTTCCTCGACCGTCTCGACCCGGCCGAGCGGACCGCGTGAGCGCAACGAGCGCGCTCAGCGGCGGCGTCGGGGCGGCGGAGGCGCTGCGTGCCTTCGACGTCGACGTCGTGTTCACCTTGTCGGGTGGGCATCTGTTCCCCCTGTTCGATGGGTGTGTCCAACGCGGGATCCGTCTCGTTGATACGCGCCACGAGCAGACCGCGACCTTCGCCGCCGAGGGTTGGGCCAAGGTCACTCGCCGGCCGGGGGTCGCCGCGCTGACTGCCGGGCCGGGGATCACCAACGGTGTCAGTGCCATCACGGCTGCGTCGATGAACGGCTCTCCGATGCTGGTGATCGGTGGACGTGCGCCCGCGGCGCGCTGGGGCGCCGGTTCGCTGCAAGAGCTCGATCCGCTGCCCATCCTGGGGTCGGTGACGAAGTCCGCGACGACCGCCACCGAGACCGCGGCGGTCGGGTCGGTGGTGGCCGACGCATTGACCACCGCGATGACGCCGCATCGCGGCCCGACGTTTGTCGACGTGGCGCTCGACGTGTTCTTCGCGTCCGCGCCGGCGCCCGACGCCTTCGACCCGACCATCGCGCGCGTGGCTCCTGATCCCGACGACCTGGCCGCCATCACCGCCCTGGTCGCCCGGGCCGAACGCCCGGTCCTCGTGGTCGGCGCCGACGTGTACTGGGGCCGGGCCGAGACGGCGATGCGGGCGTTCGTGGAGACGGCGCGCGTCCCCACAATCGTCAACGGACTCGGGCGTGGCACCATCCCGTCCGACCACGAGCTGGCTTTTTCCCGCGCCCGTTCGGCGGCGTTTCGAGATGCCGATCTCGTCGTGGTCGCGGGAACACCGCTCGACTTTCGGCTCGGCTTCGGCGACTTCGGTGCGGCGCAGGTCGTCCACATGGCGGACTCTCCGACCGGTGTGGCGACCCACGTCCAGCTCGCGGCCGCGGCGGCAGGGGATCTCGAACTCGTGTTCTCGGGGCTCGTCGAAGCCTGGCCGGATGCCCCCGGTACTCGCCCCGATCACGAGGCTTGGGTCGCACGGCTCGACGAGATCGAGATGGCGGCCCGAGCCGCCGACGCGGTCGCGCTGGAGTCGGCGGCCACGCCGATCCACCCGCTGCGAATCTACGGCGAGCTCCGCAAGCGCCTTGCGCGCGACGCGGTTGTCGTCGGCGACGGGGGTGACTTCGTCTCGTACGCGGGCAAGTACGTCGACACCTTCACGCCGGGCTGTTTCCTCGACCCGGGTCCGTACGGTTGCCTCGGCATGGGTCCCGGCTACGCCTTGGCCGCCGCGCTGGCGCGACCCGATCGCCAGGTCGTGCTCCTGTTGGGTGACGGCGCCACCGGCTTCTCGTTGGGTGACTTCGACACGCTGGTGCGTTTCGGCGTGAATGTCGTCGCGGTGATCGGCAACAACGGGATCTGGGGCCTCGAGAAGCACCCGATGCAGGCGGTGTACGGCTACGACGTCGCCGCGGAGCTGCGGCCGGGCACGCGCTACGACCAGGTCGCCGAAGCACTCGGAGCCCACGGTGAGCTCGTGAGCGAGCCGAACGCGATCGGGCCGGCCCTGGACCGAGCGTTCGCCGCCGGCGGGTTGTCGGTCGTGAACGTGCTCACCGATCCTGGTGACGCATACCCACGGTCCAGCAATCTCGCCTGAACGGCCCGAGGCTCGAGAACGGTCGGGCGCTCAGGTCGTGAGGATGCAGGATCGCCACCGGCCGCCTTCCTTGACCGCGCGCGCCTCCAGTCGCATCGACTCACCGTCTTCGAACTCGATGTCGAAGCGGACATCGGCCCGGTTGCCGTGCACGCTGCTGTAGTTCACGTTGTAGGCCGTGATCGCGCCGTGTTCCTCGATCGTGGCCTCGAAGGTTCGAATGTACTGCTCCTGGTTGAGCCGGATGCGCTCGTCCGAGCAGGACAGCCGAAACGCCGCCGGGTAGTCACCGGCCTTGATCTCGGCCAGCACCTCGTTGGTTGCGTCGATCGGCCCACTGACGGTGCGGATGAACAGTGTCACGGCGATCACGACGCCGACTCCGGCGACCGCGAAGACGCCGAGCGCGATCCACAGCCACGTCAGCCGTCGCCGTTTCCGAGTTGGGGGGACCACCCATCCGGCCTCCGCCGAGGGATCGACGCCCGCGGCTCCGGGCGCCGGTGGAGGCGGTGGCGATGAGGGCGTCGATCCGGCGGGCCAGGCGGCGGGGGGCACCGGCCGGTCCGGCACTGGTGGGTCCGGCACTCGCGGGTCGGGCACTCGCAGGTCGGGCTGGGGGCCGCGGG
>DASRPD010000018.1:0-22673 GCA_035646535.1 Acidimicrobiia bacterium | reverse complement strand
GTCGACGGTGTGCGATGGTCGATTCCCGGCGACCATGCCCGCATCGAGGAAGACGGGACGATCACGCTGCTCGGGCGCGGCTCGGCATCGATCAACACGGGTGGCGAGAAGGTCTACCCCGAAGAGGTCGAAGGCGTGCTGAAGTCGCACGAGTCGGTGTTCGACGCGGTCGTCATCGGCGTGCCCGATGACCGGTGGGGCGAACGCGTCGTCGCGATCGTCCAGCCACGGGCCGGACACGCCGTGGAGCTCGACATGCTGGCAACGCATGTGCGCGCCCGCCTCGCCCGTTACAAGGCGCCGCGCGCGCTGGTGACAGTCGACGAGATCGAGCGATCACCGTCGGGCAAGCCGGACTATCGCTGGGCGCGCCGCTTGGCCGAGGGGGGCGCGGCCGACGAGAGCTCGCCCGGCGCGTAGCGTTGTAGGAGTGAACCGCCTCACCGACGAGACCAGCCCCTACCTCCGCCAACACGCCGACAACCCGGTCGACTGGTACCCGTGGGGCGACGATGCGTTCGCCCGGGCCCGGGCCGAGGATAAGCCGATCCTGCTCTCGGTCGGGTACTCGTCGTGTCACTGGTGTCACGTGATGGCGCACGAGAGCTTCGAGGATCCCGACGTCGCCGGCGTCATGAACCGGCTGTTCGTGAACGTCAAGGTGGATCGGGAGGAACGACCCGATGTCGACGCGGTGTACATGGGGGCTGTGCAGGCGCTCACCGGCCAGGGTGGCTGGCCGATGACGGTGTTCCTCACGCCCGGCGGCGAGGCGTTCCACGGGGGCACGTACTTCCCCAGGCGCTCCGGCCACGGCCGCCCCGGTTTCGTCGAACTGCTCGAGGCGGTCGACGACGCGTGGCGGAACCGACGCGGCGATCTCCTGGACCAGGCGACCAATCTCACCGGCGCCCTGCGGCGCGCTTCACCGGCCGACTCCCCCGACCCGGCCGCAGACCTCCCCGCAGAGGCGGACGCGGATCTGCCCCGCGATCTCGCGGCCCGAGCGGTCGATGCGCTCGCCGCCGAGTTCGACGCGCGCTTCGGCGGGTTCGGGCGCGCCCCGAAGTTCCCCCACGCCATGACCCTCGACTTCCTCGTCCAGCGCGCCGTCACCCACGCGACGCCCGAGATCATCGAGATGGTCACGACGTCGCTGGACGCCATGGCCGCGGGCGGCCTGTACGACCAGGTGGGTGGCGGGTTCCACCGCTATTCGGTGGACGCGTTCTGGCAAGTCCCCCACTTCGAGAAGATGTTGTACGACCAGGCACTCCTCGTGCGCACCTACCTCCACGCGTACCTCCTCACCGGCGAGGCGCGCTACCGCCGGATCGTCGAGGAGACGATCGACTACGTGCTGGCCGATCTGCGCCATCCCGACGGTGGGTTCTTCTCCTCCGAAGACGCCGACTCCGAGGGTGTGGAGGGCAAGTTCTACGCGTGGTCCCTCGAAGAGATCACCGACGTGTGCGGTGACGCCGCGCACGAGGTCATCGCGGCGTTCGGTGTGACCGAGGCGGGTAACTTCACCGATCCGCACACCGGGTTCTCGGCCAACGTGCTCCACGCCGTCGATCGCCGCGCGCCACGCACGCCGGCACTCACTCGGGCGCTCGAGGCGCTGGCCGAGCGTCGCCGCCACCGCGTCCGCCCCGCGCTCGACGACAAGGTGCTCACCGGCTGGAACGCCCTGTTCCTGCGGGCGCTCGCGGAGTCGGCGGCCGCGCTCGAACGCGACGACTGGATGGACGCGGCCCGTGCCAACGGCCGCTTCCTCCTCACCGCGCTGCGTCGCGCCGACGGACGGCTCCTGCGGTCCTGGCAGGCAGACGGGGGGGCCCGACACCTCGCCTTCGCCGAGGATCACGCCGCGCTCGTGGAGGCGTTGGTGACGCTCGCCGAAGTCGACGATGTGGCGTGGATCACCGATGCCCGCGCACTCGCCGATGCGCTCGTGGCCGACTTCGCCGACCCTGACGGTGTCGGGTTCTTCACCACCGGTCGTGACGCCGAGGCGCTCATCGTGCGACCCAAGGAGCTCATGGACAACGCGGTGCCGGCGGAGAGCTCGCTCGCGGCCGAGGGGTTGCTCCGACTTGCCGCCTTCGTCGGCGACGACGACGGAGTCATCGCCGAGCCGGCCCACGCCTATCTGCGTCGGATGGCACCGACGATGGCCCAGCACCCGAACGCGTTCGGCCTCCTGCTCGTCGCGTACGACCGCGCGGTCAACCCCCCGATCGAGGTCGCGATCGTCGGTGAGCCGGACATGGCCGTGGCGCTGCGGCGTGCGGTGTTCGGCCGGGTGCTCCCCGCCTCGATCGTCGTCACCGCGCCGAGCGGCTCGACAACGGCGTCGCTGAGCCCGCTCCTCGACGGTCGGAGCGCGCCGGCGGGCGGTGGAATGGCCTACGTGTGCGAGGGGTATGCCTGTCGTCAGCCGACCGACGACCCAGCAACGCTGCGCTCCCAGCTCGACGCGGCGCTCCTGGCCCGGACCTGACCCATCATCCCGTTGGAGCCCGGAGTATGGCCGAGGCGTGGCTACTCGGGCCGGCCGTAGGTGGCCAGATCCGCGACCAGCTTGTCGGCACCGGCCCAGCCGAACGCGATCAGCGACTCGCCCTTTTCGACGTCGACATCGGCGAAGAGCGCCGTGGCCGCCTTCGTGCCACCCTTGACGTGGGTCGTGTTCAAGATCGCGGGCGACGCGCCGTTGGCAGCCACCCGAAACGCGTGTTGGTCGTAGTTCGCATCGCACCCGAAACGGCGGGCGAGGCGGCGGCCCCACGCCCGCTCCTCACCGGTCGGCTTGTAGCCCCCGCGGGGCACGACATCGTCCAGGACCGTGAGCAGCGAATAGCCCGAGGCGTGGGAGATCCGGCCCGCGACGAGAACGTCTTCGTCCGGGAAGGAGATCGCGGCTCGGCGGTACAGCTCACCCACCATGGCGCGCACTGCCGGGCCGGCTTGGCGACCACGCTTGGCCACACCGGCACCCCACAGGACGCACGGAGTACCCCCCACCCTTTCGAGCGAGCCGAACAGGAATCCATGAAAGGCACCGTCGACTGAGATCGTCGCAATCAACGCAAACCGCTCGATGTGGTGGTCGAGGAGGCTGTCGTCGACGAGCGACCCAGCAGCGACCAAGAGCTGGCCCAGTTCGTCCAGCTCGGCCGGCTTCAGGGAGACAGAATCACGGGATTCGATTTCCATCGCACGTTCATTCTTGCCGATGGAGCCGGGCTGCGCCAGTTCGCCCTCCGGGCCAACGGTCGGACCGATCAGGCCAACGGTCGGGCCGCCGCCATGTCCCAGTACGCGGCGAGCCGGCGGATCCGGCCGTCGGAGCCGACCTGGAAGACGTCGACCGCGTCGATCGCCATGCCCCCGGCTCCGGTGCGAGCGTTGATCGTGAACACCATCGCCGCCTCGTCGCCACAGATGTGGACGTGGTGGACCTCGAAGCTGATCGACTCGGCCAGCTCGTGCACGGTGTCCCAGAACGCGGCGCGCGCCTCACGGCCGGTGTGCGCGGGCGTACCCACCGGGTCGATGACCACACCGTCGTCCGAAAAGGCGTCGAGGAACGCGTCCTTGTCGGAGCGGTCGTAGGCGTCGCAGTAGGCATCGACCGCGGCTCGGATCTGTTCGGGGCTCGGCATGCCGGTGAGGTTAGGTCGTCCGCTCACTGCACGCGGACGCCGTCGAGCTCGCTCATGGGCGGCGGGAACTCCGGATCCATCTCACCCAGCTTCGCCACGAGAATGCGCCCGACGGCAACGTCACGCGCCCATTTGTGGTTCGCGGGAACCACGTACCAGGGCGCCTCCTTGGTCGAGGTCTCGCTGAGCGCGGTCTCGTAGGCCGCCTGGTACTCGTCCCAGTGCTCGCGAACCTCGAGGTCGCCGGCGTTGAACTTCCACCGCTTCTCGGGATCATCCAGGCGGGCCTGCAGACGAGCCCGTTGCTCGTCGCGGGAGATGTGGAGGAAGACCTTGATGATCTCGGTGCCCTCGTCGTGCAGCATCCGTTCGAAGTTCCGGATGTGACGGAGCCGCTCCCGGCGGTGCCCCTTGGTGATGAGACCCTGCACGAAGACGGTCACGACATCCTCGTAGTGCGATCGGTTCCAGATCCCGATCTCGCCGCGGCGAGGAGCGGCCAGATGTATCCGCCAGAGGTAGTCGTGAGCGAGCTCGAGGTGCGACGGTGCCCTGAAGGACGTGACCCGACATCCCTGGGGGTTCACCCCGCTGAACACGCGGCGAATCGTGCCGTCCTTGCCGGAGGCGTCCATGCCCTGGAAGACGACGAGCAGCGCGCGGCGCTCCTCGGCCCACAAGCGGTTCTGCAGGGTCCGCATGCGATCGACGAGGTCCGCACTCTCGGCCACACCGGCCTGCTTGTCGTCGAGGTCGAGACGGTCGCTCGGGTTGCGGCCGGCGAGGTCGGCACCACTGCCCGGCGCGACGCGAAATGACTTGATGCCGCTCATCGGTCCTGAAACCTCGCTGTGTGATCGCTTGGTCTTCGGCGAACCACCAAGGCTGTCACCCTCACGCGGTGAGGCCGCGGATTGCTTGGCCGAGAAGCACGAACCCGAACACGACCAGGAGGACGGCCATGACCGCGGAGTCGTGCTCGGAGAGCCAGACCTTCCACTCGTCGAGCACGCTCGCGACCTTCTCGCGCCCGGTGACGTACATGACCACCGGAGCACCGATGGTGAGGCTGGCGAGCAGCACGAACACGACGAGGGCCGCGACCGCGTCTCCGGCCGCGACGCCGGTCTGGGCGACGGTCGCGGCCGCTCCGACGGTGAGGATGAGGTTCTTCGGGTTCACCGCGCTCAGTCCGATACCGATGGCCCCGGCGCGACGCGGCGTGAACCCGTCGATCGCGGCCATCCACCTCGGTAGCGACCGATCCTCGCCGGGCTTCGGGCGGGCGCGCCACCGGCGCGCGGCCGCGAGGATCAGCACCACCCCCAAGGCGAGCTTGATCCAGAACATCGTGTCCGACGCAGCCGGATCGCTCGCCACATCGCCCGCGTCGGCCAGGCCGTACACCACCGCGCACACCGCGGCCAGGCCCACCACCCAGCCGGCGAGGAACGTCACACCGTTCACGCGGGCTCGCGGGGAGAAGAGCATGAGGATCACCGCGATGATCGGCACCGGGCTGATCGCGACCCCGATACCGAACGGCAACACCTCGCTGATGGCCCGACCCACGGGCCCGCACGCTAGCCGGGAGCACGAAAGTCCAGCCGGGTCACGACCGCGCGCGTGGCGTCCTGCGACGGTGCTCGGGCCGACCAGCCAGGTCGGTGTCGTTCAGTCGAGGGCGATGAATGAGATGACCGCGACGACGACCACGAGGACCGCGACCACGCCGACGACGTAGTACGCGACGCGTGCCGCGCCGCCGCGCTCGGGGTGGACACCGAAGTTGCCCATGACGTCGTACCGGGACTCACGTTGCTCCCAGGCGCGCTCTTCGGGCGTGCCGACCTTGGGAAGATGGTCTCGGCGCTTGCGCTTCATTCCCGACGAACCCATGACGCACCACGCTAGCGCCGCCGACGAGACTCCCCGACTCTCCGACTCCGTTGGTGCGCGTTCCGTCGCTATACGCACCCTCGCGCACCAACGGGAGTGGGGGCGGGGCGTTCAGCGGTCGGTGGCCGAGAGCTGATAGGTGTTGTGCAGGTCATCCTGGATCACCGTGGCGACGCCGTCGATGTCGGTGACGATGAGATCCTCATCGAGGGTGCGCGCCGAGAACGACCAGCCGTCGGGCAGGGCGAGCCGGTCGCCGAGGCCGGCCAGGTCAGCCACCGTGAGGGTCGGGTCGAGCTCGAGGCTGTAGGACTGCATCACGAACACGCGTCCGTCGTCACGGTCCTCGATTGGTACGGCCATCTGCTCCCCGGCTCGGGCGAACGCGTGACTGGGGCGCTCGACGCCCTCGCGATCAGGTCCCGCGCTTCCGGGTGACGTTGAGGCCTGGGAAGCGGGCGCGGAGCTGAGACCCGGGCGCAGGCGCAGGGATCCCCTCGGGCCAGGCACCGGTGAGCCTCAGCGACGCCATGCCTAGCGTCGTGTCGAACCAGGAAGCCGCCTCCGCGTCGCGCTCTCTCAGGGCGCTCACGAAGTCCGTGAACACCGTCAGCACGTCACGCGCAATCTCGACGAGGTTCCAGTCAGGATTCCGACCCTCGTTCTCCGCCCGCCGAGTCACCCGATCCCAACTCAGGTGGCTCAGGTGCTTGTCCAGGAAGCCGCGCCGATCACGAAGCCTGCGAAGCGCGGGCGACTTCGTCGGCGACCACCGGAGCTCACCGAGATAGTCACCGATCGTGATGTCCCTGGGCTCATGCGTGTCGAGGAAGTCAACCAGCGATCGTGTGTGCAACAGAGCCGACTCGAGGCACGCGACCGCGAGCGCGCTCTTCTCGCGCTCGTCGTCGAGCTCGTCGTCGAGCTCGCCACCGAGCGACCCACCGAGCAACCCACCGAGCAACCCACCGAGCAACGGTGCCAACACGACCAGCTGCATCAGCTCGAACGAAACGACAACCACCGCTTGCTTGAGCTCTTCTGGGCTCCTCGTCGGTACCTGAGACTCCCTCCTCGCCAGCTCGTCATAGGTGGCGCGGTTCGACTGGCGCGGTTCGACCCGCCCGCGGGACGGACGCGGGATGGACGCCATCCGTCTACCTGCCCTCGCGCAGCTCCGACCCTCTGATGCGAAGATTCCAGTCCCAACCGCGACCGGAGCGCGCCACGACATCTTCGCTCGCCCCGGCGAGCACCCAAGGTGCTCTACGTTGCTGACCTGCAGGTTCGGGGTGGGCGATACAGGACTCGAACCTGTGACCTCTGCCGTGTGAAGGCAGCGCTCTAACCACCTGAGCCAATCGCCCGAGAGCGGCCACGATACTCGGCACGCGCTCGGAACGAACCGTGGCGCCGGCACCGGCACCGGCGTCGCCGCTCGGCCGGTACCGCTACGCCGCGAGCCAGACTGCCGCGGGCCGGACCGCGGTCCTCGCCGGTAGAGTCCGCGGCTCATGAGCCGGCTGGCGGGAGTCGTCGCATTGGTGGGTGGCGTCGCGCTGTTCGCCGCGTGCGGCGGCAGCTCGGACCAACCGCGGGTGACGCCGAAGGGCGATGCCATCACCGTGGGCGGCACGACGATCTCGGCCGCGGAGCTGGTCGACGAGCTGCGCATCATCGCCGACAACGACGAGCCGCCCACGCGCTCGCCCGCGACGACATCGAGCTCGTGCCCGAGGCGGGCACCATCTCGCCCACCCTGTCCTCCACGTGGGTGAACCAGCGAGTGAACCAGCTCGTCATCGACCGGGAGTTCGAACGGTGGGGGTTGACGATCACGCCCGAGATGCGCCGGGAGGCCAAGGCGAATGCGGCGACGTTGTTTCGCGGCCCGAAGGTCTTCAACGCGTTCCCGAAGCGATTCCGCGAGCTGGTCCTCGCTCGCCAGGAGCGCATCGAGGCGCTGGAAGCCCAATTCCCGGCGACGGCCGAAGCCACCGAAGCCGAGCTGGCCGAGCTGTTCGAACAGACCAAGGCACTCTGCGAGGGCGACAAGCTGGTTGCCCAGATCGTCGTGGAGACCCGCGCCGAGGCCGACGCCGTCGCATCGGAGCTCGCTTCGGGCGCCGACTTCGCGACGCTGGCCGCGGAGCGATCCCTCGATCGGGGCTCGGCCGCAGACGGTGGCGTGTTCACCTGCGTCGGCTCGACCCGCTACGCGGCGTCGGCGCCGGCGGTACGCGAGGCGGTCGGGCGCCTGTCCGTCGGCGCGACATCCGAGCCCCTGAAGAATCAGGGCACGTACGCGATCGTGCGGATCCTGCCCTTCACGATGGACACGGCGCGGCCGCTGTTGCTCCAAGCGTGGGACAACCAACACCTGAGCCCGTTCGGCGACTACGTGCGAGACCTGGTCAAGGCCGCCGACATCGACATCGGGAAGCGGTTCGCCGTGCTGGTCGACGGTGGGCCGACGGTGGGGATCTTCTCTCCCGACCAGCCGGTCCGGCTGTAGCGGTCGCTCCCGATCGCGTGGCTGACCGGGTGGTCCGGCCACGGTTGGACCGGTGCGAAGGAGCGGACCGGCTGGGTCACCGTCGCCCGCGGCGCGCGGTCATGCCCGGGCGTCGCGACCACGTGCGGCCGGATCCGCGGGCTCCGACGCGCCGCGCCCGGACGCGACCGGGGCGGGGCCTCGCGGCCCCGCCCTGATCACGTTCTCCTTCGAGCGGTCGATCAGCTGGTGATCGAGATCGTGCCGCTGGTGACCACGAGCTTCTTGATGCCCTTGGCCGCCTTGATCTTGCCACTCGGCTTCACGGTCGGCGCGCAGAGCGCGAAGTTCAGACCCGCCGGGTCGATGTTCGCGTGGGCGTGGGCGTTGGCGTTCGCCGTGCCCGCGTACGAACCGGTCGTGTTCCCGTTGTTGAGATCGAAACCGATACCGGCCGGTGTGATCCCCGGGAAGACGATCGTCGACGGGTTGAGCTTGCCTCCGGCCGCCTTCCACTTGATATCCACGTTGAACGGCGACGTACCCGGCGTGACGAGACCGTCACAGGTGCCCGCCTCGGTCCCGGTGCTCGTGACGACTGCCTTGATGGTCGTCGGCGTCACGAGCGGGTTACCCGTGGTACCCGAACAGGTGTCCTTTCCCTTGATCTTCGCCGTCGTGGTCGACGGGAGGACGTTGGCGTTCGTGAGCGGCGGGTCGATCTTGGCCTTGCCCCAAATCGAGCAGGTCACCGATCCGGTGGCATCGAACGGTGGCGGCTTGCCGGCACCCGCCGGCGAAGCGACGAGCGCGAGACCGCCGAATGTGAGCGCGGTGGCCGCAGCCCCGAGCGCGATCTTCCGAATCATCCTGAGTTCCCCTTTTTCGATGTGATGGTGTCCACCCAAACAGAGGGAACGGCGATGGTGCATCTCCCAGCCAGCCCCTCGGCCGCGGAAGGTGCCACCGAGGGTGGTCGGCGTCGAGAGTCGATGTCGTGGGCTGACCGAGATCCGCCGCGCGTCTCGCGCGCACCATCGCTTCCGACCACGGACCGTGAGATCATGGCGGGCGCTACGCTTTCGGACTCGGCGAGAGGGGCCATGGTGGCGGGGACGGAACACTCATCGGACGAGGCCGAACCGGCATCCGGCCGGTCGGCAGTCATCGGCCCACCCGGGTTGGGCATGGCCCTCTCGGAGGCCATGGAGACCCAGCGGGCCATCCGCCGCCTCAAGACCGATCCAGTCGGCGACGACACGGTCCGGGACCTGTTGCGGCTCGCGGTCAAGGCGCCCACCGGAGGCAACCTCCAAGCGTGGGAGTTCGTCGTCGTACGCGACCCGGACGTGAAGCACCAGCTCGCACGGCTCAACCGCCAAGCGTGGTCGGTCTACCGTCGCTTGAACCGCCGGCGGGCCCAGGCCGACTACAAGCTCGAGCGCATCCTCGGTGCCGTGCAGTGGCAGGCCGACCACTTCGAAGAGGTGCCGGTGATCATCGTGGCCTGCCTGCGTGGCTTCCGCCCGGTCCTGCCGGCCATCGGCGCGGCCAGCTACTACGGCTCGATCTTTCCGGCAGTGCAGAACCTCTTGCTCGGCGCTCGCGCGCTCGGCCTCGGCGCCGCCCTCACCACCCTGCCGCTGTGGTCGGTGCGCCTGGCGCGACGCACGCTGGGGTTGCCCAAGGGCATCACACCCTGCGCGGTCGTGCCGATCGGCTGGCCGGTCGGGAACTACGGGCCGACCAGCCGCCGGCCGATCGAGGAGATCACCCACGTCGACCGGTACGGGAACCGGGCCTACCTGGACACCCGGGACGCTCGGGATCCTCGGTGACCAGCACTCGGGCCGCTCCAGGGGGGCGCCTCACGTCGAGTGCTCGGGTGAGGCAAGATAGAGGTTCGATTCTCCCGGTTCGAGGCAGGTGACGACGTGGCCAGAAAAGGTCGGGCTCGCCGTTTTCGTGAGGCGCGTGAGCTGAAACAAGGGTACGACGACGGCCTGTTCAACGACGGGGGCAAGACCCTGGCGGACGTCGACGACGACGAGGCAGGCACGGTGCACCTCCAAGACGACGACGCCGTCACCGAGCCGGAACCCTGGGACCCCGACGAGGAACGCAACCGCCGCGACTGACGGTGTCTAGGCGGTCCTCGGGTCCGCGACGTCGGGGTCGATCTCGAAACGGGTGATGGCCGCCGCCACCACCGCTGCGTCGAGGCAGCCCTGGGTGGCGAGGCCGTCGAGCACCGCCACCACGATGTGGCCGGCATCGACCTCGAAGTGGCGCCGCAGTGCGTCGCGCGTGTCGGACAACCCGAAACCATCGGTGCCGAGCGGGATGAACGGCTGGGGGACGAACCGCGCGATCTGGTCGGGTACCGCCTTGAGGTAGTCGGTGACCGCGACGATCGGACCCGACGCGGCACCGAGCACGTCGGTGACGTAGGCGACCCTCGGCGGCTCGGCCGGGTGCAATCGATTCCAGCGCTCGGCCGACAGGGCGTCTTCTCGCAGCAGCTTGTAGCTCGTCGCGCTCCACACGTCCGCGGCGACGTCGAACTCATCCGCAAGGAGCTGTTGGGCCTCGAGCGCTGCGAGCATCAGGGCTCCACTCGCGAGGAGCTGTGCCGGGTGTCGACCCGGCCTCGGAGCCGAGCGGTACCGATACAAGCCGGCCACGATGCCCTCCTCGACCCCGTCCGGCATCGCGGGCATCGGATAGTTCTCGTTGTAGAGGGTGAGGTAGTAGAAGCAGTCCTGCGGGTCTTCGCCGTACATGCGCTCGATGCCGTCGCGCACGATCACTGCCATCTCGTAGGCGAACGCCGGGTCATACGCACGACAGTTCGGCACGGTGGTGCACAGCACCTGGCTGTTGCCGTCGCAGTGCTGGAGCCCTTCACCGGCCAGCGTGGTCCGACCGGCCGTGGCGCCGAGCAGGAACCCTCGGCCGCGCTGATCACCGAAGCTCCACACCAGGTCACCGACGCGCTGGAACCCGAACATCGAATAGAAGATGTAGAAGGGGATCATGGCCTCGCCCCACGTGGCGTACGCCGTGCCGGCGGCGGTGAAGCTCGCCATGGAGCCGGCCTCGGTGATCCCCTCCTCGAGGACGCGACCGTCACGCGCCTCTCGGTACGACAGCAGCAGGTTCGCGTCGACCGGCTCGTACAGCTGGCCGAGCGGCGCGTAGATCTTCATGTCGCGGAACAGCGCGTCGAGCCCGAACGTCCGGCCCTCGTCGGGGATGATCGGCACGACTCGCCGTCCGAGGTTCGGATCGGAGAGCAGCTTGCGCGCGAGCCGGGCGAATGCCGTGGTCGTCGAAGCCGAGACCTTGTCGCCGGTCCCGGCCAACAAGTCGGCCCACACGTCGGGCTCGGCCGGCGGGATCGGCTTGGATCGATCGATCCGGTCGGGCAGGAAGCCGTGCAGCGCCCGGTGGCGCGCGCTGAGGTACTCGAACTCGTCGGAGTCGCGCCCCGGATGCACGTACGGCGGGAGTGCGTCACCCTCGAGCATCTCGTCGGGGATGTCGAGCGACAGGCGGTCTCGGAACGTCTTGAGCTCGGCCTCGCTCATCTTCTTGATCTGATGCGTGGCGTTGCGGGCCTCGATCGCCTCGCCGAGAGTCCAGCCCTTGACCGTCTTGGCGAGAATCACCGTCGGCTGACCGGTGTGTTCGACCGCGGTCTTGTAGGCCGCGTACAGCTTGCGGTAGTCGTGACCACCACGGGGGAGTCTCTGCAGGTCGTTGTCGTTCAAGTGCTCGACCATTGCGCGCAGGCGCGGGTCCGGACCGAAGAAGTGGTCACGGATGTACGCGCCGGACTCGACGGTGTACTTCTGGAACTCCCCGTCCACCGTCGCGTTCATGCGCTTGACGAGCACACCGTCGACGTCGCGCGCCAGCAAGCTGTCCCACGCCCGACCCCAGATGACCTTGATCACGTTCCAACCCGCGCCGCGGAACGTCGCCTCCAGCTCTTGGATGATCTTGCCGTTGCCGCGCACGGGGCCGTCGAGCCGCTGCAGGTTGCAGTTCACGACAAAGACGAGGTTGTCCAACTGCTCGCGCGCGGCCAGTGACAGGGCCGCCGTGGCCTCGGGCTCGTCCATCTCACCGTCACCGACGAAGCACCAGACGCGAGATTCGCTGGTGTCGACGAGCTCATGGTGCAACAGGAATCGGTTGAAGCGAGCCTGCGCGACCGCGTTGAGCGGGCTGAGACCCATCGAGACCGTCGGGAACTCCCAGAAGCTCGGGAGCCGCCGTGGATGCGGATAGCTCGGCAGTCCCCCGCCGCCGACCTCTCGGCGGAACCCGTCGAGCTGGTCCTCGGTGAGGCGGCCTTCGACGAACGCCCGCGCGTAGATGCCGGGCGCGGCGTGGCCCTGCATGAACACCTGGTCGCCGAAGCGACCGTCGGCCTTGCCGTGGAAGAAGTGGTTGAAGCCGACCTCGTACAGAGCGGCCGCCGACGCGTAGGTGGAGAGGTGACCGCCGAGGCCGTCGAAGCGCCGGTTCGCTCGGGCCACCATCACGGCCGCGTTCCATCGGACGAACGCGCGGATGCGTCGCTCGAGGCCCTCGTCGCCGGGGAACCACGGTTCGCGCTCCGGTGGGATCGTGTTGATGTACGGCGTCGAGACCATCGCGGGCACACCGACGCCCTGCTCGCGGGCTCGCTCCATGAGACGACTCAGCAGGTAGGTCGCGCGCGCCTTGCCTCGCGCATCGACGACCGCCTGGAGCGAGTCGAGCCATTCCTGCGTCTCGGGAGGGTCGACGTCGGGCAGCTGATGCACGAAGCCATCGATGAGCACGCCCTCAGGCTAGAAGGCCTACGAGCCCCCGTAGCGCACGGCCGGTTACCCCGCGATCGACTGGGTGTCCAGTGACTCCTCGGCCACCAGGTCGAGCGTGGCTCCGGGAAGGAGCGCGTCGATCTGCGCGGCCAGGCGCCGCAGCACGGCACGCATCGCCTCGGTCGACAGCGTCGGGTCGAGGCGTCGCACGAGGTCGGGGGCGAGCTCGGGAACCGCGACGTGGCGGATGAGCGGGTGGCTGCTCGCTTGCGGCGCCTCGGCCGGGCAGAACAGCACCTCATGGAGCTTCTCCCCCGGGCGGAGACCGGTGAACTCCACCGGGACCTCGGGCGTCCGACTGGCCGCGAGCTGGCGGGCCACATCGGCGATACGGACCGGTTCGCCCATATCCAGCACGAGCGCTTGGCCGTCGGCACCGATCGCGCCGGCCTGGACCACGAGCTGTACGGCCTCTTCCACGGTCATGAAGTAGCGGGTCACATCCGGGTGAGTCACCGTCAGCGGCTGACCCGCGTCGAGCTGGGCGCGAAAGGCCGTGAGAACCGAACCGCGACTGCCGAGCACATTGCCGAACCGAACGCTGAGGTACGTACCCGGCTCCGTTCGGCCGTAATGCGCGGTGAGCGCCTCGGCGATGCGCTTGGAGTAGCCGAGGGCGCTGCTGGGGTTGGCCGCCTTGTCGGTGGAGATGTTGACGAAGCGCTCGACACCGGCGAGCGCGGCCGCTTCCAGCACCGACACCGTGCCCCAGATGTTCGTCTTGAGCGCCTCCGCCGGATGGTTCTCGAGGAGAGGGAGGTGCTTGAGCGCCGCGGCGTGGAACACGACGTCGGGCTGGATCTCTTGAAAGATGGCCGCGACCCGAGCACGGTCGCGAATGTCCACCAGCAACAAGTTGTGCGAGTCGAGCAACGCTCGACCCTCGATCGACAGCTGGACCCCGTGGAGACCGGACTCGTCCCGATCGATCATCACGAGCTCTGCCGGATCGAACGCCAAGATCTGGCGGCACAGCTCGGAACCGATCGAGCCACCCGCGCCAGTGACGACGACACGCTTGCCTTGGAGATACTCCGACACGCTGTGCAGGTCGGTCTCGATCGTGTGCCGGCCGAGCAGGTCGACTTCGGTGGGCGCGCGCAGGTCACCCACCTTGAGATGGCCGCCGAGCAGCTCCTGCAGCGACGGCACGACACGTACATCGAGCCCGGACTCCCGAGCGGTCTCGCTGATCTCCCGTACGAGCGCGCCATCACCGGTGGGGATCGCGATCACGAACGCAGATGCACCGGTTCGTGTGGCCACCGACGCGATCGACGACCGGTCACCGACAACCCGGACGCCACGCACGGTCAGGTTCCGCTTGGCGGGATCGTCGTCCAACAGCGCGACCGGAACGTACGGGCTCCCCGACTCGAACAGCATCGAGCGCAACGCGCGCTCACCGCCCTCACCCGCACCGAACACGATCGCGGGCGCGCGCTCCGGTACCAGCGAACGGCGACGGTGCTCGATGGCCTGACGCACCATGTAGCGAACGCCACCCATCGCGACGAACGCGATCACGCCTGCACCGATCACACTGCTGAGCGGTGCGGGCCTGTCCGAGCCGACGGCCAGATCGACGACACCGAGCGTGACCGTCGTCAGCACGGCCACGCGCGTGAGCGCGGCGACCTCCTCGAACGACCCGAGCACCCACCAGCCCCGGTAGAGCCCACACCAATAGCCGAACCCGCCCTGCGCAACCCACGCGATGGGGATGAGCAGCGCGACCTCGAAACCAGACAGGCGACTGATGTCAAAGTCGAGTCGCAGGATCACGGCCGCGTAGAGCGCGAATACCCACACGAAAGCGTCGGCCGCGAACCGGAGCAAACGCCGCGCCCCCACAGGCCGCGCGAACAATGAGCCGACGGCGCGGTCGGTACGGTTCTCGACGATGACGTGGCGCGTGTCCGAGGAGGCTGTCGCAGCGGGCCCGGACTCTCCCGGTTCCGTGCGATCGTGCCAGTTGTCTTCGGAGGCGACGCCTCCCATGCGCTGTCGGCGCGTCATCAGCCTCCCCAGGTTGCGCGAGCGGCCCAAGTCTGGTGCTCACGGTCCGTGGCCGCAAGGGCGACCCACCACCAGCCCAGACCTCTGGTTCGCTCCGACATTCTCCGACGTAACCTGGCCGCGTCATATGGTCCAATTGGCCCAGCTCAGCCCGCCGCTCCGACGTCGGACCACGGACCTCGGGATTCCGGGCGAGCGCCGCGACGCGCCCGGCGTCGGAGAGGCGCCGGCGGACCGGAGAGGTCGTCGTGCGCGCCCTGATCGGTGAACCGGAGCTCCACGCCGGACTGTTGGCCGGGCTCGTGGGCCTCGTCCTCGCCGCCGGCCTCGCGGCCGCCTGGTCGGTGCTGCGCCCGGCCCGGCCCCGAGACTCCACCGGGCCACCCGGACTGTTCGGCGCGGTGTTCGTCGTGGCCACCGTCGCCGGGATCGGCGGGGCCGGTCCGTTCACCGAGGTCTGGCCGGTGCCCGCGCGAGCCGCCGTCGGTCTCATCGTCCTCTGGGTCGCGGGCCAGATCGGCCGGCCGGGCTCGTACCGCCAGGTCGTCGCGACCGCGCTCGCCATCGTCGGCGGCATCCTCCTCATCGATTCCGGAGCCGAGTTCCCGGCCTGGGTGATCGCTCTCCTCGTGCTGGGTCCCGCACTCGGTGGTGCCGCCGCCGCGGACGTCGACCGCCGCGGGGCGCGCAGCGGCACGGGGCCGCTGCTGCTGGGCATCGCCGTCGTCGGGCTCTTCGTGACCGTTCCCGACACCGAGCTCGCGCTCGTGCTGGTTGGCGTCACGATCCCGATGACGTTGCTCGCGTGGCCGTGGCCACTGGCGCGACTCGGCGGGGGTGGCGCCTACGCCGCGGTCGGCATCTTCCTCTGGGTCGCGACCCTCGAGGGCGCCGGCAGACCCGGTTCGACGGTCGGCGCGGCCGCCGCGCTCGGGGTCCTCGTTCTCGAGCCGGTTGGAAGGACCCTCAGCGCTCGCCTCCACGCCGCCGGCGCATGGGGCCGCATCGCGGTACGGCCCGAGCGCGTCGCGAGCACCGGTGCTCTCGTCGCCGCGCAGGTCCTCGCGGCCGCGTGGGCGGGCCGCGTCGCCGGCATGGTGCGCTCGCCGACCTACGCGCTCGTCCTCGCCATCCTGGCGGTCTTGGTCGCGCTCGCCGCGACGACGCGATACCGCCCGAGCGATCCCGCGACCCCCCCACCACGCTCACGGTCGCGTCCCGGACGTCACGGATCGTCGAGCACGCCTCGGCCCTGAAGATCGTCCGGCGGCCGATCCGACCCGTTCAGTGACCCGCGGCGAAGACGTCGCCGATGACACTGATGACACGATCGACGTCAGCATCGTCGAGCGACGGGTAGATCGGCAGGCTCACCACGGCACCGGCGACCGCGTCGGTCACCGGCAGCGGGCGGTCGGCTGCGGCGGCGTGCGATCGCTGGCGGTGGACGGGGGGATCGAAGTAGTTCCGCGTGTCGATGCCGTCAGCCCGAAGCCAGGCCACGAGCTCGTCGCGAGTCGCACCGAACGTCTCGGCGTCGACGGCGATCGTGAGGTCCTTCCACGTCGACGTGTCGGCCGGGTCGAGGCGCTGGGCTCGGACACCGGGGATCTCGGCGAGCTGCGCTCGAGCGCGCGCGGCGAGCTGGTTGCGGCGCGCGAGGTGATCGTCGAAGTCGACGAGCGATTCGAGCGCGCAGGCCGCGTGGAACTCCGACATCCGGGCGTTGAGACCGACGAACTGCGTGTCGTAGTCACCGGGGTTGCCGTACTCACGACCCAGCCGCACGTACTCGGCGACGTCGTCGTTCCTCGTCGCCACCACGCCACCTTCTCCGGCGATCACCGGCTTGGTAGGGGTGAAGCTGAACACCTCCGCATCGCCGAAACCCCCGATCGGATCCCCACCGCGACGAGAGCCGAACGCGTGCGCGGCGTCGAACACGAGGGGGATCGACGCGGCGCGCGCCAGCGCGGCCCATTCCTCCGGCGCCGCGGGTGCGCCGAATATGTGCGTGATGAGCAGCCCGCCCGCACCCTCCAGATGGGCGCGGGCGTCCGCGACGTCGGCCAGGAACGTGTCGGGATCGCACTCGATGAACCGAGGGCTCGCTCCGGCCCAGACCACGCTGTGCGCCGAGGCGGAGAACGTGAAGCTCGGCATGATCGTGGGGCCGGACAGCCCCACGGCGCGACCGGCCAGGATCAGTCCCGACGTGCAGGACGCCACCGCGACGGCGTGGCGGACCCCGAGCCGGTCGGCGACGAGCTCCTCCAGCCGGCGCACGAGCGGCCCATTGGTGAGGATGCCCCGGTCGTACGACGGCGCGAGTCTGGCGACGACCCGATCGAGCGGAGGAACCGCGGGCCGCACGAAGGCGAGACCGTCCGGAAAGGCGGGGGGACGCTCCGGGCGGAGCGGTGACGGGGTCATGCAGCGACGCTATCCGGACGAGCTGTCCGGTGATGCCACGAAACCACCGAGCCCGGCACCCACCACCGCCGTCACCACGCCCGCCGCGAGCCCCAGTGCGGCAACTCCCGGTGAGAGCCGCGCGACGACCACGCCGAGACCGGCGAAGGCGACCTGGGTCAGTGCGCAGATCGTCGTCGAACCGGCGACGGTCCAACGGCCATCGACGAGCTGGTCGTAGATGTGGCTGCGGTCACCACTGAACAACGGCCGGCGCAACCGAGCCCGGCGAACGACCGCGATGGCGGTATCCGCCAGCGGCAGCGCAACGATGAGGGGGACGGCGCACCACACCGACCAGCGCGACCGGGATCCCAGAGCGAGGGCGGGCGCCAGCGCGAGCGCCGTCCCGATCAGATACGAGCCTCCGTCACCGAGATAGATGCGTGCCGGCGGGCGGTTGAACACCAGGAAGCCCGCCAACGCGCCCGCGAGACCCAGAGCGTAGGACTGCGCATCACCACCGAACGTCGCCAACGCGAGTGCCGACACCAGTGCGACCGCGGTCGCCAGCCCGTCCTGACCGTCGAGCAGGTTGACCGCGTTGAGCAACACGACCACGAGCCCACCTGTGGCGACCTGCACGAGCACCGGGCCCGGGACGACCAGCGCCGCGGCGACGCCGATGCCGAGCTCGGCCGTGAGGCGAAGCCCGGGACGAAGGCTGTGTACGTCGTCCGCAGTGCCGAGCGCGAGCGCGAGGACCAGCGGGACGACCAGCGCGACGCGACCCGCACCGATGACCCCGACGACTGCGCCGGCGAACACGGCGAAGCCACCGAGGTAGGGAACGGGGCTCCGGTGCGTCTTCAGGGGACCGGGGCGGTCGATGATGCCCGTGCGACGGGCCACGAGCGCGGCGATCGGCGTCACGATGATCGCGACCACCAGGGCTACGGCGAACTCCATACCAGCACTTCCGACGTGACACCCTCGTGGACGATGATCGACGTGCGGCGCACGAAGCCGCAGCGTTCGTACAGCGCCAGCGCGGCCGCGTTGTGCGTGCCGGCGACGACCTTCGCCTGTCGCACGTCCCGCCGCACCAGCTCGGCAACCGTCGCCGACACCAGCAACGTCGCGACACCCCGGCGGGCGACAGTCGAGTCGACCGCGACCGCGAGGATCTCGGCCGTGGGCAGGTCCTCGGTGCCCGACGGGTACCGCAACGTCTCGAGGGCCCGACGCCACGACGCCGTGAGACGTGGAGCGGCACCGAGCGCCGCGAGCACGCCCCTGCGCACCATGAACCGCTTGTAGAACCGACCCAGATCCGTCGCGGCCGCCGAGAACCCGACGACGTGCCCCTCGTCGGTCGCGACGTAGGCAAAGGCATCGTCGGCGTCCACGATGCCGCGGTACAGCTGACCCAAGAAGCGCGCTCCGAGCGTGGTGAGGAACCCCTCGTCGAGACGCGTGGCGTGCAGCTCGGCCATGCGATCCACGTCGACGCGCGTCGCCGGCCGGACCGCGAGGCCGGAGGAGAACCGAGGTGGGCCGAGCAGTTGCTCGTACACGGCAAGCGTCGTGTCGATCACTCGCCGGTCGTCGAAGTCATGCGCCGCCTTCGCTCGTGCCGCCTCCCCCATGCGTTGCCTCGCCGGCTCATCGGCGGCGAGGCGAGCCACGGCGTCGGCCAGCGCGGCGGCGTCGCGCACGGGGACCGAGAGTCCGGTGACGCCGTCGACGACGACCTGGCGGCAGCCGCGGATATCGGTGACGACCACGGGCACACCCATCGCGGCCGCCTCCATCGCTGACCGGGGCCAGCCCTCGCGGTGTGACGCGAGGACGTAGATGTCCATCGCGGCGTAGAGCTCGTCGACGTCGTCGCGCATGCCGAGGAACGTGATGTCACCCTCGCGGGTTGCTTCGGCGATATCGCTGGGCGCCACCGCGTCGTCCTTGGCTTCGTCGCTCGGTCCGATCACGACCACCTTGACCTGCGGGGCGCGACGCCGCAGCTCGGCCGCCGCGGCGAAGACCTCGCGGTAGCCCTTCTCCCAGACCAACCGCCCGACCACGCCGCAGACGATGACGTCGTCGTCCACGCCGAGCGCGGTCCGCAGCTCGCGACGTCGAGTGGCGCTGACCCGCGCCGGATCGAAACGGGTGAGATCGACGCCGTTGCCGAGGAGGTGAATCTTGCGGTCCGGGACGTGCAACGCGCGCAGCGTCTCGACGTCTTCGGGGTTCTGGACGAGCTCGGCATCGGAACACGTCGCGGCGAGGCGCTCCAACCCGTACACGACCGCGCGCTTGGCAATCGGGTCGTCCGGCAGGGCATAGAGACCGTGGACGGTGTTCACGACGGCCGGGACACCGGCGAGGCGCGCCGCGAGCCGGCCGTACACGCCGGGCTTCGGGTTGTGGGTGTGGACCAGATCCGGACGCAGTCGACGAAACAGGCCGGTCAGCTCGGCGAACGCGGCCATGTCTCGCCGAGGATCCATCGCCCGCGTCGCGGACTCGAGCGGCACGTGCTCGATCCCCCACTCCACGAGCGTCTCCACGTACGGGCCGGGCGCAGAGGCGCCGATCACCTCGTACCCCGCGTCGCGAAACGCGCGGAGCTGAGGACCGAGCAGCAACGCGAGGCTGATGTCGGTCGTCGTGACGTGGACGATGCGCCGGGGTCGTGTCGCCGCGGTGCTCGTCACTCCTGCGCTCCGGAATAGCGGAGCCGATTCAGGACGCGCCGCAGGTCGTCCTCGAGCGCCATCCCGCCTTCGAGCTTCGCGTCGAACCACCGCCCGGCGTCACTGCGCTGAACCGGCGAGCGCGCGAGCCGATAGGGGTCCGTTGCGCCGGCGACGTTGGCCCGAGTACCCGCGAGCGCGGCGGAGCGATACCGCGCCCGGACCGCGCGCTCGGCTACCGCCGAGCCGGCCAACGCTTTGGGGTACGCGAAGTGACGAGGTGTCACACCGACATGGTGAGCGATGAGCTCGTCGGCGGTGTCGAGCTCCTCGTCGACCCGATCCGCGGGGAGGCGGTCCAGCAGTGCATGCGAATGGGTATGTGAACCGACCGTGACGAGACCGGTGGACGCCGCGTCGGCCAGCCCGGCCCACGACAGCGGAGGCGCGCCGTACGGGAAGGGTTTCTGGTCCTCGATGAACGCCGTCGCCACGTAGACCGTGGCCGGAATGCCGTGTTCGACGAGGAGTGGCACGGTGACGTCGACGAAGTCGCGGGTGCCGTCGTCAAAGGTGAGGACGACCGGATCCGGTTCGGTCGGCCCGGGGCGAGCCAGGGCGTCGAGCGCGGCGTCGAGCGTCACGACCCGACCGGACTCGGCCAGCATCGCGAGCTGGTCGGCGAACACCGACCGCGGGAGGTCGAGCTCGAGTCCGGAATGACCACCGACGCGGTGGTAGATGAGCACGACGACGCCGCGGGCTGGGGTGCGAACGCGATCGGCCGCGACCGCGACCGACTTCAACATGCGAGAGGCGACCGCGCACACCATCTCAGGGTAGGTCGGCCCGGCCGGCCGGCTTCTCCGTCGGCGGCTCGTCCCCGCCGCCCACCGGCTCGGCGTCCCGCACGAGCCCGACGATCACGTCCGCGGCCAGGAACGCCAGCGCGAGCCAACCCAACGTGCGAAGGCGCCAAAAGTGCCCCGGCCAGCCGATGTCGGTCAGCCAGCGACGGTCGATCTGGCTCTCGATCATGTAGAGGGAGATCCCGACGAGGGCCAACACCGGGAACACCGTCAGGACGAAACGCCAACGGGGTCGGATCGCGACGAGCGCGACGAGGCCGCCGACGACCAGCCCGCACCACGGCTGGATCAGCGCCGCCGCGGCGATGCCGGTCAGGGCGGCGGTGACCAGCACGCGACGCAGGGGCGGGCGGCGGCCCGCGGTGGCGAACGGACTCGCGAACGACGGCTCGGCCTTTCGGACGACCGCCTGGGTGCGTCGGCGCTGACGCCACACACTCACGCCGACGATGCCCAGGCACAGAACGACGGCCAGCATGGACGCCGCAATCGCGAAGTTCACGACCCGCTGCGGCTCCCACACGAGATCGATGGTGATCGGCCCACCCCCGGCGAGAGGTTCGATCTCCCAGCCGTTCGCGAAACCGTCGACCAGGCTGGGTTCGCCAAGGTCCTGGCCGTCGACGCGTGCCGTCCATCCTGGGTTCAGACTCTGTCCCAACACGAGCCAAAACGGCTTGGTGGCGCCGTCGACGTGCACCTTCGCCGACGTTGCATCCTCGCTGAGGACCCGCAACTGCGGTGTCGAGGTCGTGCTCGCCGGCTGCTCGGTAGTCGCAGCCGTCGGCGTGGCCGCGCCGCCGGCCGCCGACGACCAGACGAGCTGATCGAGGTCGACACCCGTGTCGAGGCCAGGAGCCGCGCGCACGTCGTGATCCCCAGCGGTGAGCGCGACCGAACGGCCATCGCACGGACGAAGCTCGATAGCGCCCCCGGTTGCCGCCGCTTGGGTGGTCCCGTCGAGCCGTACCCCAACTGGGTCCCCGTCCATCGCGACCAGGTCGGTGCGGCACGAGTCCGCTAGCCGCTCCGGCATCGCGGCTCGTTGGATGCCGGGTAGCCCGAGCTCGGCGATCCCGACGGGCATCACGGCCGGCTCGCCGGTTGCGAAGTCAGTCTCCAGGACGGCTCGCACCCCTTCGATCGTCACCGTGAAGCTGTTCCCGGTGAGGGGCGGGAATGTGGCCACTGTGGTCGCCGTGCCGCCGACCTTGCGCTGCGTGCCGACGTCGGGCACCTGGACCGTGCGCGGCTCACCATCGGCGGTCGTGATCGTGAGCCGTTTCGGCACGGAATGCACACGGTCGTTCGCGACGGCGAGGTCGAGACGATCGATGGTGACCGGCCCGGCGGTCTCGATCCGCAACGACTGGCCGATGATGTCGGCGAGCGGCGTCGTCCACGCGGTCGACGGGTCACCGTCCACCGCCGACGAACCCCGCGAGGCGAGGTCCCCGAACAGGTGGTCCGACGAGGTGACGGTGATCCCGCCCTCCGATGCATCCGGAATACCGAGCGAGCGGTCGACGACATCGTCCGGCGCGGCAGAGTTCAGCCGAGCTGTGCCGGCGAGCCCGAACTCGCGCGCCGTTGGCAATGAGAAGGCGCGCCGGAGGCCGTACTCGGCGTCCACCCTCGGGTCGCCGGCGCGACCGTCACGCGTCATCGTCAAGACCAGCGGATGATCGAGCGAGGCCGTGCCGGCCACGTCGAGCAGATCGGAGGGCATGACG
>DASRPD010000017.1:0-22622 GCA_035646535.1 Acidimicrobiia bacterium | reverse complement strand
CCACCCGATCCCACCCTCGCTCATCGCGATCCGCAGGTCGGGATGGCGAACCGCGTAGCCCGACCACAGCCACTGCGCGCACGCGGCCAGTGACAGCTGGCCGAACAGCGTCGCCGCCAGCGGGACCATGGGCGCGTCGGGAGGCATGTCGACGACCCCGCTCGAGCCGACATGCAGGCACACGACGGTGCCGGTCTGCGCGCACGCGGCCAGGATCGGGTCCCACCAGCCGGAGAAGATGCTCGGCATCCCGATGCGCTCGGGCTGTTCGGGCAGCGTCACCGCGGTGAACCCGCGGGCCGCGTTCCGGCGGATCTCCGCGGCTGCTTCGTCCGCGTCGCCGAGAAAGGTGATGCCCATCGGCACGATCCGGTCGGGATGAGCGCGGTACCACTCGTCGAAGAACCAGTCGTTCCACGCCCGCGTGACGGCGAGCCCGAGCTCCGGATCGGAACACCGCGAGAACACCGCGCCGCAGAAGCCGGTGATCTGCGACGGGAAGTTGACTGCCGCCCAGACCCCGTTGATGTCCATGTCGCGGATCCGGGCATCGATGTCGAAACAGCCCGGGCGCATCTCGTCGAAGCGCGTCGGCTCGATGCGCCAATCCTCGCGGCGGCGACCGACGACCGCGTTCACACCGACCTGGAAGAAGATGCGGCCGTCGAACTCCCAGACCTGGTGGCCTTCCTCGGTTTCGACCACACGCGGCGCGCGGTCCTGCAACGCCGGGGGCAGCCGTCCCTCGAACATCCCCGGAGGCTCGACGAGGTGGTCATCGACCGAGATCAGGGTGTGGCGGATCGCGCGGTCCGGCGGGTCCGCGAGCAACCCGGCCGCCTCGGTCTTTTGCCAGTTCAGATTCCACTGCTTCTCGACCATGGTCGTCTCCCCGTCGTTCAGAAAAGTACCGTGAGGCGATGGTCCGCCGACACTCCGACACTCCGATCCCCACCCGCCGATCTCGGCGGTGGTTCAGGACCGGCGTGGGTGCGTTGGCCGTGCTCGCCCTGTTCGGGGCTGCCTGCGATGGAGGCGACACCACGTCGGCATCCACGACGACGTCGCGACCGCCGCTCGAGATCTCCGAAGACGCCGCGTGCACGCTGGTCACCACCGCGGATGCCGAAGCGGTGTTCGGCGACGCCGCGACACCCTCCGCCGCCGAACAGCCCGAGGGTGTCGTATCCCAGTGCATCTACGAGTCGGCCGTTCCCGGCGGCGGCCAGTTCCTCCAGTTCCGGATCTTCGACGGCGTGGGCTACTACTCGGAGAAGGTCGTCGAGGGTGCTACCCCGCTCGAAGATCTCGGTGACCGGGCATACGTGGATGCCCAGGGCCCCGAGGGGATCGTCGACCTCCAGTTCACCGACGACGGCTCCGTGTACGCGCTGGCGTATTCCAACTCGTCCGGGGACGCGGCGGCCAAGGCGCCGTTGGTCGAGACCCTGGCCCGTGAGCTGGCTTCCGAGGGGTAGGCGCTCACTCGGCTACGGTCGATTATGGAGCGCGGGCGTGGCCCGCGACGTACGACGGAGGTCCCGATGACATTGGAGATCGAGATCAACCGCGAGGTCTGCATGGGGTCGGGCAATTGCTCGTTCTGGGCTCCGGGCGTCTTCGACCTCGACGACGACGGCGTTGCGTTCGTCGTCGAGGTCGACGGGGCACCGGAGGACAAGATCGTCCTGGCCGGGCAAGGCTGTCCGACGCAGGCCATCGTGGTGACCAAGGACGGCGAGAAGCTCGCAGGTCCGTGAGGCCGAGCGAGTGACCGAACGAACCGTGGATCGCCTCGTCCGAACGGCGCGGGCGAACCTCCGGCGGCGTTTCGCCCGCCAGCCGGTCGCGGTCGCGGTGAGCGGCGGCGGGTCGCAGGGCAGCTTCGAGACCGGAGCGCTGCGCTACCTGTACGACGAGCTGAACGTGCGGCCGTCGATCCTGTGCGGGAGCTCGGTCGGCGCGATCATCGCCGCCAAGCTCGCGGAGGGTGATGACCCCGAGACGGGTCGTCGCGCCATCGACGATCTCGAAGCGATCTGGCGAGGCCTGCGCGGCAACGAAGACATGTGGCTCCCCGAACCGTGGCTCGACAAGCTCCGCGTGCACACTGCGTGGGCCACCTCGATGCGGGACCGGGCCGGAGAGCACGGAACCACCGGGAGCCAGACCCGCGTCGTGCTGCGGATGCTCGGCGAGATCGTCCGCAACCCGCCCGAGGCCGACGGGACGCTGGACGCCCTGCGCCAGGCGCTGCGGGCCAAGTCGCTGCTGCGCATGGACCCCGTTCGGGAGATCCTGGCGGAGCGGATCAACCCGGCGCTGATCGAGCAGTCCGGGATCGCGCTACGAATCGGAGCCGTGAGCCTCGAGTCGGGGGCGTTGCGGTACATCACCGAGACCGGCGCGATGTGCGCGCGCGACGGCACACCGTTGGACGTCGATCCGGTCCCACTGCGCGACGCGGTGCTCGCCTCCGCGAGCATTCCGGTCATCTTCCCGCCGACCGAGCTCGCCGGCGAGCACTACGTCGATGGGGGTGCGCGCGAGATCCTCCCCCTCGAGCTGGCCATCACCAACCTGGGTGCCCGGCACATCTTCGCGGTCGTTGCCTCCACGCCGGGCGTCGACGAGATCCAAGACATCGGGGACCGAGGCCTCCTGGACATTGCCCGCCGCGTCGCATCCGACATTGGTCCGGACGAGACGCTGCGCAAGGAGATGCACCCTCCCCGGGGCTGGGGGAGGCGGGTCACGTTCATCGCGCCCGAGCTCGACGTGCACGACGCGCTCACGATCGATCCTGTGCTCATCAGCGCGTCGCTCGACTACGGCTACATGCGCGCCGCCGACGTCCTGCTGGGCCTGGATCCAAAAGCGGCGCGTCTCTCGCGCGAGATCGCTCGCGCTCGCATGCGTATCCGTGAGGCCGAGGGTCCGGTGGTCGGCTTCGACGCGGATCCGCCCGATGAGCCGTCCGAGGAGGTCGTCGCGGCCGAGATCATCGACGTGCAGACCGCTCGCCTCACTGAGCTCGTTGCTGCCCGGCGCGCCGCCGGCGCGCCGCTCCCGCCCGGCGAGTGCGAGCGCGTGCGGTTGGCCTCGTTCGGCGAATCCGAGGTCGAGACCGCCTCGGTCAGCGACCCCCGCGCAGCAGACGCCCGGGACGGGCCCCTGTCTCCTCGCCCTGATCCATCGTGACCTCCCCGGCCACGACCGTGGCGGCGTAGCCGTCCGCCTGCTGCACGAACCGCCGGGCGTCACCCGGAAGGTCATGGACCATCTCCGGGGCGCGCAAGGTGAGACCGTCGAGGTCGATGAGGTTCAAATCCGCGTGTTTGCCCGGCGCGACGATGCCGCGATCGCCGAGTCCATAGAGCGAAGCCGTCTCCGCGGTCATCTTGCGGACGACCCACTCGAGCGGGAGCCGCTCGCCGTCTCGGTCCCGTACCCAGTGGGTGAGCATGAACGTCGGCGTGCTCGCATCGCACGTCGTGCCGCAGTGCGCGCCGCCGTCACTGAGGCCCCAGGCGCTCGTCGGGTGCAGCAGCATCTCGCGAATCGGATCGAGGTTCTGGTACGAGAAGTTGAGCAGGGGGCGCATGATGAGGGCGCGCCCTTCGTCCTCGAGGAGGAGGTCGTAGTAGAGGTCGTACTGGTCGCGCCCGGCGCGCGCGGCGCGCGCCGCGATGGAGTCGGCCGGGTCGGGTTCGTAGTTCGGCGGGTCGCCGAGCGGGTACGCCTTGGCCGGGTCGACGAACTGTGCCATCGCGGGGTCGGGCGCCGAGGCGTCGGCGATGAGGCGGCGCCGGAGCTCCGGATCGCCCATCCGCGCCACCCGTTCGGGCAGAGCCAGCACGGCGAGCTCGGCCCACAACGGTGAGTAGGAGAACGGGTGGAACGTCTGGAGACCGAGCAGCAGCGTGATCGGCCGGCCCGCGACCTGCGGGCGGATCTGTGCGCCCTCGGCCGCGGCCTCGCCGGCGAGGCGGAGCATCTCGCGCCACGCGTCGGGGTCGTGATCGTTCTGGGTGAGTGCGAAGGACACGGGGCGGCCCACGGCCGCGGAGAGACGACGCATCCATGACATCTCCCGCTCGGGAGCAGCGAGATCTTCGCCGAGGGCTCCGGCGGGCGCGAGCTCGAACACGGCCGCGTCGAGATCTCCGAGGACCTGGCCGATGCCGAAGAGCTCGTCCTCGGCGGCGAACGTGCCCGGGACCGGCTCACCGTCGATGGCCATGTGGGCGATGGTGCGCGACGTGGAGAAGCCCAGCGCACCGGCCTCGATTCCCTCGCGCACGAGCGCGGCCATCTGCACGATGTCGTCGGCGGTTGCCGGCTCGTTCTTGGCGCCGCGTTCGCCCATCACGTAGGTCCGGACCGCGCCGTGGGGGATCTGCGTGCCGACGTCGAGCGCCTTGGGGAGCGCGTCGATTGCGTCCAGGTACTCGGGGAACGTCTCCCAACCCCACTGGATCCCGGCCGACAGTGCCGCACCGGGGATGTCCTCGACGCCCTCCATGAGCCCGATGAGCTTGGCGTGCTCGTCGGGCTTCACCGGAGCGAAGCCGACGCCGCAATTGCCCATGACAACCGTGGTGACCCCGTGCCAACACGATGGAGCGAGTGTCGCGTCCCAGGTGATCTGGCCGTCGTAGTGGGTGTGCACGTCGACGAAGCCCGGAGTGACGGTGAGGCCGTCAGCGTCGAGCGTTCGTCGGCCGCCACCGACGTCGTCACCGACATCGGTGATGACGCCGTCATCGACCGCGACGTCGGCATGGCGGGGCGGCGCCCCGGTCCCGTCGACGAGGGTCCCGTTCTTCACCACGAGGTCATGCATGCGACGATCCTAGGAGACGCAGCTGATCGGCTTGCTCGGTCGCGGAGAGCGGCACCGGCCTCTCGTCCTCACCGGCCCAGCCGCCGGGCCGCTCGGCGCACGGACGCCCGCCGTGGTTGTGACGTCAACATCAGGTCGCTCGTAAGCTGGGCGGCGTGCCCATCGGGATCTCTGAAGAACACACCTCGTTGCATGATGCCGTCCGTGGGTGGGCTGAACGTCACTGCCCACCCGAGGTGCCCCGGGCCCTGCTCGACGCCTCGAGCGAGGGGCGTCCGCCGTTCTGGGACGAGCTCGCCGGCCAGGGCTGGCTCGGCCTCCACGTGGACGAGGTCCTGGGTGGATCCGGCTATGGCCTCACTGAGCTCGTCGTGGTGGCCGAGGAGCTCGGCCGAGCGGGCGCGCCCGGTCCGTTCTTGCCGACCGTGCTCACCGCCGCGGTGTTGCAGGCCGCGGGGAAGGACGTCGCCACTGCCTTCGTGCCGTCGCTCATCGACGGAACCCGGATCGGCGCCGTGGCCTTCGGTGGTGGCCTCGACGTCGAGGCCACCGAAGACGAGACGCTCATGGTGTCGGGCACCCTGCGGCCCGTCCTGGCCGGCCATCTCGCCGACGTCGTCGTCGCCGACGCCGGCGGTACCTGGGTGGTGCTCGAAGACGACGACTTCCACGCCGCGGAATGTGCGAGCCTCGATCTGACCCGGCGCGTCGCCGAGGTCACCGTCACCCGTGTCGTCATACCACCGAGTCGCCAGCTCCGGGACCTGTCCGGTCTCGAGGTCCGTGACCTCGCCGCAGTGCTCTTTGCCGCCGAGGCCGCCGGCGCGTCCCAATGGTGCGTCGAGACCGCGGCCTCCTACGCAGTCGATCGCCGACAGTTCGGCCGGCCGATCGGTCAGTTCCAGGGGGTGAAGCACCGCTGTTCCAACATGCTGGCCCGCACCGAGCTCATGCGGGCCGCGGTGTGGGACGCGGCGCGCGCCGTCGGCACTGATGACACGGGTCCGTTCACCGCGGCGGCGGCCGCCGCGCTGGCCGTCGAGTCATTCATGGAGACGGCCAAGGACTGCATCCAGGTGCTCGGCGGCATCGGATTCACCTGGGAGCACGACGCGCACCTCTACCTACGGCGAGCGACCACGACCCGGGCGCTGATCGGCTCAGCGAGCTCGTGGAAGCAGCGCGCCGCGCAACTGGCGATGAGCGGCTCCCGTCGGCGCCTCGCCGTCGATCTTCCGCCCGAGGCCGAGGCGCACCGCGAAGAGCTGCGCGCCTTCCTGGCCGAGATCAAGGACCTCGAGCCGCAGGACCAGCGCAACCGAATCGCGGACGGCGGCTACATCACACCGTCGTGGCCGAAGCCCTGGGGCCGGGCCGCCAGCCCGATCGAGCAGCTCGTGATCGACGAGGAGTTCCGCGCCGCCAAGCTCGTGAAGCCGAGCATCGTGATCGGGAACTGGGCCCTGCCGCCGCTGATCGTCTACGGCACGGAGAGTCAACGCGAACGTTGGATCCCGCCGACGATGCGCGGTGAGATCGAGTGGTGTCAGCTCTTCAGCGAACCCGGCGCCGGGTCCGACCTCGCCGGCCTCTCCACCCGAGCCGAGAAGGTCGAGGGCGGCTGGCTGGTGAACGGCCAGAAGGTCTGGACGTCGATGGCCCAGCGCGTCGAGTGGGGGATCCTGCTCGCCCGCACGGATCCCGACGTCCCGAAGCACAACGGCATCTCGTTCTTCATGCTTGACATGAAGACACCCGGGATCGATGTTCGACCGCTCCGTGAGCTCACCGGCGAGGCCTTCTTCAACGAGGTGTTCTTCGATGACGTGTTCGTGCCTGACGACTGCCTCGTCGGCCAAGCCAACGACGGGTGGCGGGCCACTCGTACCGCGCTGGCCAACGAGCGCGTGTTCATGGGCGGTGGCTCCACGATCGGCTCGGGTGTCCGCGGGATCCTCGACATGTTGCGAACCCAGGGTCTCGAGCACGACACCTCCGCGCTGGCCGAGGCCGGAGAGCTCGTGGTCACCAGCTACGCGCTGGCGGTGCTCGGATTCCGGCTCACGCTGTCCAAGCTGAGCGGCGCGGACCCCTCACCGTCGGAGGCTTCGGTGCGCAAGCTCCTCGGCGTCGAGCACGACCAGAGGATCAACGAGGTCGGGCTCGGATTCCTCGGGGGTGAGGGCGCGATCGCCGACGGTGCCGCGGCGGTGTGGTCTCGTCAGTTCCTCTTCGCCCGCCAGCTCACGATCGCGGGGGGCACGAGCGAGATCCAGCGCAACATCATCGCCGAGCGGGCCCTCGGCCTGCCCCGCGACCCATAACGGTCCCACCCCTTCTCGCTTTGGCGTCGCAGGACGGGCACTATTCCCGTCCTGCGACGCCAAAGCAGTGGGGGTGGGCGATCCTGCGACGCCAAAGCAGTGGGGGTGGGTTCAGGTTCCCTCGAGCAGGCGGGCGCGCAGCTCGAACTTCTTGACCTTCCCGGTCGGCGTGCGGGGTAGCGCGTCGACGCCGAGGATCTCCTCGGGCCATTTCTGGCGGGCGAGACCCAGCGCCTCGCAATGTGCGCGCACCGCCGCCAGGTCGGGCACGGTCTGGCCGGGTAGGGCGCGTACGAATGCGCAGGCGTGTTCGCCCAGCCGTTCGTCGGGGGCGGCGACCACCGCGGCTTCGGCCACGCCGGGCATGCGGTGAAGAAGATCCTCGACCTCGGCCGCGCTGATGTTCTCGCCCCCTCGGATGATGATGTCCTTCACGCGGTCGGTGATGGTCAGGGCACCGGCCTCGTCGAGCACGCCGATGTCGCCGGTCGCGTACCAGCCGTCGGCGTCGATCGCAGCGGCGGTGAGCACGGGATCGGTGTAGCCGGCGAACCGGTCCGGACCTCGGCTGAGGATCTCACCGGGAGTCCCCGGGGCGACGTCGCGGCCCGCGTCATCGACGAGGCGGAGCTCGACGCCGTCGAGCGGGCGGCCGTCGGTGTAGCCACGCTGTTCGTACGGGTCATCGTGGGTCGATCCGGTGGTGGAAGGGTGCTCCGTCGAGCCGTAGGACCGAACGATCGAGATGCCGAGGTCGCGGCAGCGGTCGGCGAATGCCGCCGGTACCGGCGCGCCGCCGAGCCCGATACGGGACATCCGCGCCCGGTGCGCATCGGTGCAGGTCGGGTCATCGAGCAGGCTCTGGAGAAAGAAGGTGGAACCTGAGCCCGACGTCACGTCCGTCTCGGCGATTGCGGCGAGGACGCGCGGAGGGTCCCACACGTCGGTCAGGTGTATCGCCTGCCCGCGTACGAGCGGCAGCAGGAGTCCCGCGTACATGCCGATGGCGTGTCCGACGGGCGCTCCCGTCAGGACGGGCCGGTCACCGACCGCGCCCATCGTTCTCATCTGCCGGATCTCCGCGAGCAAGCTGCGGTGGGAGTGCACCACTCCTTTGGGCGCCGCGGTCGTCCCGGACGTGTAGCCGATGACCACGGGCGCGTCGACGCCGACCGCGACCGGCTCGTCCAGCGGTGGTGCGTCGAGCATCGTGTCGAAGGGGATCGAGCCCGCCGGTCCCGGGGACTCGCCGACGACGACGACCGTCTCCAGATCGGCCAGCGTCGGCCGCAGCTCCTCGAATGCCGCGAGGTAGTCGAGATGGCCGAAACGGTCAGCGGTGACGAGCAGCTCGGCGCCCGACTCGCGAAGGACGTGGCCGACCTCGCGTGGTCCGTAGAAGTGCACGATCGGCACGAGCGTCGCGCCGCAGAGCGACACGCCGTAGAACGTGACGACGGCCTCGAGCCAGTTGGGGAGCTGGAACGCCACGACATGGCCCGGTCCGATCCCACGGGCCGCGAGCGCCCCGGCCAGCGCGCGAGATCGCCGAGTGACCTCGCCGATCGTGGTCTCGGCCGGCCGTGTCTGTGACCACAGCCGTACGGCGACCTCGGGGTGGGCCGCGAGCGCGCCGGCAACGACATCGCCGAGGGTCTCGTCGCGCCACCACCCGCGCTCGCGGTAGCGCTGCGCGAGCGCGGGTGCGACGTCCGGGAGCGGCCACGCAGCGGTCACGACCGCAGGCTAGCGGTGTTCGCACATAGTTGACACGAGCGTCAGGGAAGCGGTAGCACTCGGTCCTCCCGCCGACGAATCCCGCGGCGCGAGACCGTCAACAGGAGCGGAACGAGCTGACATGTCCGGACACGAGCTGTACGTCGACGACGCCGTACCGGGCGCGTCGGCCCCCGAGGTCGTGCACATGCTGACCCGAGCAGACCTCGTGCGCTACGCCGGGGCGTCGGGTGACTTCAACCCGATGCACACCGACGAGCCGGCGGCGACCGCGGCGGGCCTGCCGAGCGTGTTCGGCCACGGCATGTTCACCGCGGGCATCCTCGCGACGGCGTTGACCGACTACGTCGGTGTGGGCAACCTGCGTCACTACAAGGTGCGGTTCACCAAGCAGACCTGGCCGGGGGAGCAGCTCGTCACCCACGTGACGGTGCGTCGCCAGTACGAGTCCGACGGCGAGCATCGGGTCGACCTCGACTGCGAGGTCGTCAACCAGGACGGCGAGGCCAAGCTGACCGGGGTCGCGGTCGCGGCGCTGGCCGAGCGGGCGTAGGGTCCACGATGGCCATGCGATTCGATCTGCCGAGTCCCGACCTCGAGACCCAGCCGTTCTGGGACGCGACGCGCGAGGGCAAGCTGCTGATCCGGCGCTGCCGCTCCTGCGAGGTGTTTCATTTCTATCCCCGGCCGTTCTGCCCGAAATGCTGGAGCGAGGACGTCGAGTGGGTCGAGGCGAGCGGTCGGGCCACGCTCTACACCTGGTCGGTCGTTCACCAGAACGATCTCCCGCCGTGGCCGGAGCGGGTGCCGTACGTGGCCGCGGTCGTCGATCTCGCCGAGGGCCCGCGGATGCAGACCAACATCATCGACTGCCCGTTCGACGAGCTCGCAGATGGGTTGGCGCTCGAGGTCGTCTTTCAGGCCACGAGCGACGAGTTCACGATCCCGGTGTTTCGGCCGGCGGCCGACTGAGGCGGCGGGGCGCACTGAATGAGCTCTTCATCGTCCGACTGGAGCTTCCCGTACGAAGTGCAGCTCCACGAGACCTTTCCCGCGCTGCACGAGGCCGAGCGGGCCTTCATGAGTCAGATCGACTCGCTGCCGGCACCCGATCGCAAGACCCACGAGCTCATCCGGCTGGTCTGTGTGGTCGCGCTGCGCAACCACGACGGCGTCGTCCGTCATGCGGGGCTCGCCCGTGAGGTCGGCGCCACGTGGGAAGAGGTGCTCGGCTCGGTGGTGCTGACGATCCCCGCGTTCGGGGTGGCGCCCGCGGTCGAGGCCATGCCGCACGCCCGGTCCGGCTTCGACGCCGCGCCCGATCCCGAAGCCGACTGATCGGTGGTGTCCCGATGAGCGACGAGCTCCCGTTCCGGATCCTCCCCGAGCTCACCGACCGGAACCGGCACTTCTGGACCGGCGGCGAACACGGCGAGCTGCGGTTCCTGCAGTGCGACGACTGTGCGTACCTCATCCACCCGCCGGTGCCGATCTGCCCGCGGTGTCACTCCAAGGCCCAGCACGCCGAGGTGGTGTCGGGACGAGCGACGCTGCACACCTACACCGTGAACCACCAGCCGTGGATGCCCGGGCCCGAGCTTCCCTACGTGGTCGCGATCGTCGAGATACCCGAGCAGGCCGGTCTGCGACTCACGACCAACATCGTGAACTGTCCGATCGCCGAGATCGAGATCGGCATGGGCATGCAGGTCACCTTCGAGCACCACGACGACGTGTGGATCCCACTGTTCGAACCGGAGCGGTCATGAGCATCGAGACGATCGAACGAAGCGCCGTCATCAGCGGCGCCGGTCAGTCCGACGTCGGTCGACGGCTCTTCCGCGATCCGCTGGAGCTCACCCTCGACGCGTGTCTCGCCGCGATCACCGACGCGGGGCTCACCACCGCCGACATCGACGGCATCGCGACCTACCCGGGACCGATGACCCAGCCCGCCGGGTTCAGCGGCGCGGGCCTGGTCGACGTGCAGGACGCGCTCCGGCTCGAGCTCGGTTGGTACACCGGCGGTATCGAGCTTCCCGGCCAGCTCGGCTCGGTGATCGACGCGTGTCTCGCCGTCGCCGCCAGGCTCGCGACCCACGTGCTGTGTTTCCGCAGCGTCTACGAGGGCAGCGCGCAGGGCAGCAAGGGTCGAAAGGCCGTCATGCCCGGTGGCGGAGGTGGAGGCGGGTTCCGCGCCAGCGGGTTCATGGAGTGGACCCTGCCATTCGCCGCGCCGTCGGCTGCGAACTGGATCGCGCTCATGGCCCAGCGCCACTTCCATGAGTTCGGTACGACGCGGGAGCAACTCGGCCAGATCGCGCTCAACGCGCGGGCCAACGCGGCGCTGAACCCGAAAGCGATCTACACCGACCCCATGACCCTCGACGACTACCTCGCGGCGCGGCTCGTCTCCACGCCGCTCGGACTCTACGACTGCGATGTCCCGTGCGACGGCGGGACTGCGCTGATCGTGTCCCACGTCGACACGACGCCCGACCTACGCCGTCCGCCGATCCGGGTCGAAGCCGTCGGCACCGCGATTCGCGGCCGACCGAGCTGGGACCAGTTCGACGATCTCACGACGATGGCCTGTCGCGACGCCGCGGCCCAGATGTGGGAGCGCACCGATCTCACACCCGCCGATGTCGATCTGGCCGAGCTGTACGACGGGTTCAGCTTCATCACGATGGCCTGGCTCGAAGCCATGGGCTTCTGCGGCAGGGGTGAGTCCGGCCCCTTCGTGGAGGGCGGACGGCGTATCGCCCGTGACGGGGAGCTCCCGCTCAACACCCACGGGGGCCAACTGTCCGCGGGGCGCCTGCACGGCTACGGGTTCCTCCACGAGGCGTGTGTCCAGCTGTGGGGGGAAGCCGGGGCCCGGCAGGTCGAAGGGAACCCCGAGGTCGGCGTGGCCGCCGCCGGGGGTGGCCCGCTCGCGGGTTCGCTCCTGCTCACGCGCACCCGCTGATCGGGCTCCTCGGGCCCTAGTCTGGTCGACTTGATGGGCCCCGACCGGTGACGCAACGCCCGACGTGACTCATCCCGACCGGCGTTTCTGGTTCGTGCTCGGCGGCATCCTCGTGGCCGCACTCGTGGTGCGCGTCGTCTTCGTCCAGACCGTGGCTCGCCACGACGACGGCTTCTACGACGCCTTCTATTACGAGCTCCAGGCGGATGCCAACGCGGATGGTCAGTGGTTCCAGGTGCCGGCGCTCTCCGATCTGGCTCCGGGCCCGGCGGCCGATCACCCCCCGCTCACCGCACTGGTGCTCACGCCGATCGCAGTGGTGAAGCGGACCGGGAATCAGATCTTCATGCGGTACGCGACCGTCCTGTTCGGGCTCGGTACCGTGTTCGTCATCGGGTTGTTGGGTCGTGAGGTGGGCGGCGTCCGGGTGGGTTGGGTGGCCGCGGCGATCGCCGCGGTGTACCCGTACCTCTGGGTGAACGACGGGTTGATCATGTCGGAGTCCCTGGCCGCCCTGCTCACCGTGACCGCGGTGCTGCTCGCGTATCGACTCGCGCGCTCGCGCGCCGTCGGCGTGGCGGTCGCGCTGGGCGCGGTCTGCGGGCTTGCTGCGCTGACCCGCGCCGAGCTGGTCCTGCTCGCGCCGCTGTTCGTCTTGCCGATCGCCTTGCGCGATCGACAGAGCCGGCCGGCCATCGAGCGCTGGCGGCCGGCGGGCATCGTCGTCGGAGTCACCGTGGCCGTCCTCGTGCCGTGGATCGCGTGGAACACCGTGCGGTTCGATCGTCCCGTCCTGATCTCCACCAACGAAGGCATCGCCCTGGCCGGGTCGAGCTGTGACGAGGCCTTCTACGGTGGCGGAACCGGGCTCACCGGGCTCACGTGTCTTTCCGACCCGCCCGCGGGTGTGGACCAATCCGTGGCGAGCGCCGAGTACCGCGTCGATGCCGTCCGTTACATCTCGGACAACCTCGGCCGGTATCCCGCCGTCCTCGCATCCCGGGTTGGCCGGACGTGGTCGGTGTTCCGGCCCTTCGACATGCTCGGGTTCAACGAGGGGGAAGGCCGCCCTCGGTGGGTGACGGCCCTGGGGCTCTGGTTCTACTACCCACTGCTCCTCCTCGCCGTCGGCGGCGTCATCCTGATGATCCGAGCCGCGCGGTCGGTGTGGCCACTCGTCGTGCCCGCCATCGTGGTGACGCTCGGGGTGATCCCCGCGTTCGGCCAGACGCGGTTTCGCGTTCCGGCGGAGCCGAGTCTCGTCGTCCTCGCAGCCGTCGCGCTGGTGTGGATCGTCGGCCGGGTCGGCCGGGTCGGCCGGGTCGGTAGCGCAGGGGCTGGTCGGGCAACGCTCGCCGATCCGGTGTCGGCGGAGGTGACATGAGCTCGCGGCGCGGCTTCGCCGGAGTGCTGGCGTTGATCGCCCTCGTTGGACTGGGAATCCGTCTCGCCTACGTCGTGGGCGAGAAGTGGGACGAGCCGATGGTCGGAGACCAGATCTACTACAACGCGGCCGCCAACAACCTCGCGCGCGGCGAGGGCTTCGTCGTGCCGTTCGATCCCGACGACCCGCTCCAGCCCGGAATCGGCCCGGCCGCGGACCATCCGCCGTTCACGATCATGGTGATCGCGCCGGTGTCGTGGCTGGCGCACCAGAACCCCAACGCGCAGCGGCTCGCGATGGCCATGCTCGGCGTGGCCGTGGTCGTCGCCATCGGATACGTGGGCCGTGCGATCTCGGGAGACCGCACCGGCTGGATAGCGGCGGGCATCGCCGCGCTCTACCCGAACCTGTGGGTGAACGACGCCCTCATCATGTCGGAGACGTTGGCGGCATTGACGGTCGCGCTGGCACTGGGTTTGACCTACCGCCTGCTGCGAAGGCCGACGATCGTGACCGCGCTCGGTCTCGGCGCGGTGTGCGGCCTGGCCGCACTCACGCGCGCGGAGCTCATCCTGCTCGTGGTCGGCCTCGCCGTACCGGCCGTCATCGTCGTCTGGTACCGCCAGCGCGCCGAATGTGTACAGGCCATCGTCGTCACGGTCGTCGCCGCTGCGGTGGTCATCGGGCCGTGGGCCGTGTTCAACCTCGGCCGATTTCAGAAGCCCACGTTCCTCTCCACCAACGAAGGCATCGCGCTGTTGGGATCGAACTGCGAACCGGTGTACTCCGGCGACGCCATGGGCCTCACCGACCTTGGCTGCCTTCCGGATCCGCCACCACCGGGGGACCAGTCCGTCCTCAGCGCGGATTACCGCTACCGAGCGGCGCGCTACGCCCGAGATCACGCGGACCGGCTGCCCCCGGTCGCGCTGGCTCGGGTGGGACGCGTGTGGAGCGTGTATCGGCCCGCCGACATGCTGACGTACAACATCGGCGAAGGGCGCGAGCGCTGGGTGACCTATCTCGGGCTCGTCGCCTATTACCCGCTCGTGGTCCTGGCCGCCCTCGGGCTCTGGACGCTACGTCGATCCGTGTTGCAATGGTGGCCGCTCCTTGTGCCCGTGGCGATCGTCACGGTGGCGGCCGTCGTCACCTACGGCCAGACCCGTTTTCGGGTTCCGGCCGAACCGAGCATCGTGCTGCTGGCGGCAGTCGCGATCAACTGGGTGCTTCCCGGAGCGCTCGTCGACCGGGCGGCGCGCTCACGCGCGCGGGCTGCAGCCGCGTCGTCGGCCTGACGTCTCAGTCGAGCAGAATCGTCGCGAGCTCTTCCAGGTGCGCGTGTGGAGGACCCCCCGCTTGCTGGAGCGTGAGCAGGCGCTTGTAGAACAGGTGTGCGTCGTGCTCCCACGTGAACCCGATGCCGCCGAGAACTTGGATGGCCGATGCGCCGACCTGGTAGAACGCGTCGCCCGTGTACGCGGCGGCGAGCGTGACCGCGCGGTGTCGCTCCGCGGGGTCTCCCGCGTCGCAGGCCCAACACGCGTAGTACGCCGCGGCGCGCCCCAGCTCGACGGCTCGCAGCATGTCGGCGCAGAGGTGCTGGACGGCCTGGAACGAGCCGATCGGCTGTCCGAACTGTTCGCGCCGGCCGGCGTAGTCGACGGCCAGCGCCATGGCCGCGCCGGCCGCGCCCACGCCATCGACGATGGTCGCGAGCAGGGTCCGATCGACAGTCTCGGCGAGCGCGTCGCCGGCATCGCTTATCGCGAGCAGTCGGGCGGGGCAGTTGTCGGCCACGACAGTGGCGAACCGCCGGGTCTGATCGACCGTCGGTTCGGGGATGGTCGCCAGACCGGGTGCGCCGGTCTCGACCACCGCGATGACGGGCTCACCGCCGGATGTGGCCGCGACCAGAATCGCGTCCGCGCCGCCCGCGTCGGCGACCGCCGCGACCTTTCCCGAGACCACACCGCCCGCACCGATCGTCGGCGCCGGTCCGGCGGCGCCCGGAAGGCACATCGCGACGGCGACGCGCGCTGAGCCGTCCGCGATCTCCCGGGCCAGCTCGGTCGCGGTGGCGTCGGATTCCGAACGCCGTAGGAGGCTCGCGGCCGACACCGCAGTCGAGGCGAACGGGCCCGGGTGGACGACGCGGCCCATCTCCTCGAGCACGACGGCCATGTCCACCATGCCCATGCCCGCCCCGCCCGCCGGCTCGGGAACCAGCAGCCCGGTCGCGCCGAGGTCGGCAAGCCCGCGCCAGACCTCGGTCGTCGTGGCCGTGTCCGTCTCGAGTTGGGCACGCACGTACAGATCGATCGGGGCTTCGGCGGCGAGGAAGCGACGCACCGAGTCGCGCAGCTGCTCCTGGGTCTCGGAGAACCCGAAGTCCACGTCGTCTCCTCCCGTGTCGGAACGTTCGGCGTGGTCGGTCGGTCAGCCCATCCACCGCGCCGAACGGTCCGGCAGCTGACACGCGTGTCAGCCGGAGAGGGTAACGTCCGCGGCGTGAGGTTGCGGTACGGCGACGAGGAAGAGGCGTTCCGGGCCGAGCTGATCTCATGGCTCGAGGCCAACCTGCCGGCTCGGGAGGTGATGGCCGAGCCCCGGTTGTCGAGCGCGCACACTCCGCCCTGGGCCCGCGACTGGCAGCGAGCGCTGTTCGACGCGGGCTGGCTCGTGCCCGGCTGGCCGCCCGAGCTCGGCGGGCGCAACGCGACGCCGGTCCAGCAGATGATCTACTTCGAGGAGATGTCGCGCCGCGGAATACCGCGGACCGCCAACCCGCAGGGCCTGGGCATCATCGCCCCTTCGATCCGCGACTACGGGACGGACGCGCAACGCGAGCAGTTCCTGCTGCCGACGCTTCGTGCCGAGATCGCCTGGTGCCTCGGGATGAGCGAGCCGACCGCGGGGAGTGACCTCGCTTCGCTGCGTACCCGGGCCGTGCTCGACGGCGACCAGTTCGTCGTCAACGGCCAGAAGGTATGGACCTCGGGCGCGCACCATGCCGACTGGTGCCTGTGCTTCGTGCGCACCGATCCCGACGCGCCGAAGCACAAGGGAATCAGCGCGCTCATCGTCGACATGCGCACGCCCGGGGTCGAGGCGCTTCCCTTTGCCGAGCTGAGCGAGCCCGACTTCCTCGACTTCAACGAGGTCTTCTTCACCGACGCCCACGTCCCCGCGGAGAACCTCCTCGGCGATCTCAACATGGGCTGGCCGATCACGCAGGGATCGCTCGCGCACGAGCGGGCCATGTTGTGGATCGAGTACGCCTACAGCCTCCAGCGCGCGGTCGTTGCGCTCCAAGGACTGGGCGACCGACCCGGTGCCGACGGCCGAGCGCTTCGCGACGACGCCCGCTTCCGCGACGAAGTGGCGGGGTTCGCGATCGACGCCCAAGCTCTCCTGGTCATGGGCTATCGGGGGTTCTCGAAGTTCATGCAGGGCCGATCGTCACCCGAGCACTCCCTGTTGAAGCTGTTCGGCAGCGAGTCGGTGCAGCGGTGTCTTCTGGCCGGCGTCGAAGTGCTCGGAGCCGACGCCATCGACGTTGACCTGCCAGGACCGGGTATGTGGCGCGAGGGGTCGTGGGCCGTGCAGTACCTGCGCTCCTTCGGTGGCACGATCCCCGGTGGGACGAGCGAGATCCAACGCAACATCATCGCGGAGCGGGTGCTCGGCCTCCCGCGCCGCTGAGGAAGGAGGGCCTGTGGCCGCCCAGGATCGAGAGCTCTCCGCCGACGACGTCGAGCGGATGCGCACCCCGCTGTGGGAACAGGCCCGAGCCGCCTTCGTCGCCGGAGATCGCGACGCGGGCGAGCGTCTCCTCGATGACGCCGTGCGGCAGTGGCGGAGCCTCCAGGAGTACTCCATCAACTGGATCACGGTGTTGCTGAGCTTCATCGCCGACGAGCTCGGTGAGGAAGCGGTCGAGCGCGCGTTGCGCCGAACCGGTGATGACTTCGTCGCGCCTCGTCGCGACACCGGAACCGACTGGGACGCGCTGCCCGCCTCGGCGCGCGCGAAGGTCATCACCCGGGCGATGGTGGCAAACTTCGGCACCGTCGACATCGATGAGGACGACGAGAAGATCGTGCTCTCGTTCCGTTGCGGCAGCGGCGGGCGGCTCATCGACGACGGCCGCTACGAAGGTGAGCACGCGTACGCCACGTTGCGCGAGCGTGCCGGCCGGACCTTCATGCGCGACGAGCTAGCCGTGTACTGCGCCCATTGCTCGGTCAACAACGAGATCCAGCCCGTCGAGTGGGGCAGCGCGCCCACGAGCATCGAGTATCCGACGGAACGCCCGGGCGAGCCGTGTGTGCACCACGTCTACAAGGACGTGGCCGACATCCCCGACGAGGCGTATCGGCGAATCGGCGCGACGCGTTCGGAGAGGCAGGAGTGACGCCCGTCCGGTCGAGCGGTCCATCCTCAGTGGATGATCGACTCGCACAGGTCGGGGTGAATTCGTAGCTGGGCGACGTCACCGTCGAAGCGGCGGGCGACCGGCCCGCCGACATCGCTGCCTCCGATGGTCGGGTCGATCGTCGGGCGCACGAGCGTGCTGGTGTCGAACGCGACGGCTCCGTCCATCGCGACCTCGACTCGTCCGGTGCGGGTGTCGTCGACGACATCGAGCACGGCACGTCGACCGGGAGGCAGATCCACCGGGCTCCCTTGGATCCATGTGTCCGTCTGCCCTTCCGCGAAATACCCGAAGACGACCTGATCGTCGGGGAGCACGCGAGCGGCCACGAAGTTGCCGGCGCCCGGTGTTCCGCTCGAGACGAGCGGCTGCCACCGGCGCGTCGGGCTGTCGGAGAAGCGAACGTCCAGCTTCCAGCCGCCGGTTGTCTCGGTTCGCTCGAGTGCCCTCCACGCGCCGCCCGTCGAGAAGTAGAGGCCGCGACACTCGCCGACGACGAACACGGTGCCGCGGGGCCGCGGACTTGGAGGCAATTCGGGGCCCCGCTCGATGGAGGGAGGCGTTCCGCCGGGGAAACGAGCGTGCGTGCGGTACTGGAAATCGACGAAGTCGGAGAGCTCGGCCTCGGTGACGGCGGGGTTGAGCTGACGTTGGTAGAGGATCGCGAGGCTTCCGTTTACCCACACGGAGCCGAGTGCAGCCACCGCGAGCACCGCCCACGCGCCCCCGACGGCGACGGTGCGGCGCGGCCGCGAGTACGACCATCGCAACACGATGTGGAGGCCCGCTGCGCCCAGCAGCACGAGCAGGGGAACGAAGTCAGAGAGGTAGCGCTGGGCGATGAAAGCGATCGTCAACGTGACGAAGGTTCCGGCGGCCGCTCCGACCACCGGGGCGCGGAGCACCGCGAGGGTCGCGGCTCCGGTCGCCGGCGGCCGGACAAGCGCAGCGAGCCCGACGATGGCGAGCAATACGAGAGCGGGCATTGACGCGGGGAGACTCGAGCTCACGTCGAGGGTGTCGAAAGTCACGCCTCCGATGACGGTTGCGGGTGGCGGGAAGTTGATCCAGGGGATGAGCGCGTCGAAGCGGAACGCATCGGGCCGGAGCACCGCCAGCAGCGTCGTCGGTACGAACTTCAGGCCGAACAGGCTGCCGCCGTTGGCGGCGAGCGCGGCCTGTCGCACCGCGTTCACCTGCGTGAACTGCTGGCGATCGAGCGGGATCGAGAACAGGGTCCCGAATCGCGCGTAGTTGATCGCTGCGTAGGCAATGACAGGCACTGCCACACCGATCGCGAGTCTCAGCCGCACCGCCGAGTCGGCGAAGCGCTGGGGGAGTCCGGCGAGCAGACGCCCACGTGTCGAGAAGCTCGCGAGCAGTATCAACGCGAGTGCGGCTACCGGGCCTGCTCCCACAGATGCGCGCGTGAGAAACGCGAGCAGCGTAAATGTCACTGCCCAGAGGAGGTCACGTCGCTCGGCTGACGTCGCGAACGCAACGATCGAGTCGAACGCGGCGATCGCCAGCGCCGCCCCCCACAACTCGGCCTCGTGGTAGACGAAGGCCCGGCTGGCGAGGAAGAGGAACGTCGATCCCGCTCCGACGACGAAGAGGAATGCCCCGACGGCGATTCGCTCACCCATCGCCACTGACTCGCCTGACCGCACGAGTCGGCCGATGCGCTGGGTGAGGCGGAAGGTGAAGACCAGCGCGACGGAGAAGGCCAGGAGCATCGAGACCTGCGTCAAGCGACCGTCGAACGAATGGGTAAAGAGCGTGACCGGCATGCGAAGAACAGCCGGCCACGGGCCGTAGTAGGTATAGGCCTTGCCGTCGATCAGGAAGGCCTCGAAGCCGAACGCCTTCGCGGGAACATCGAGGCGTAGATCCCAGAAGCTGTGGGCTTGCAGGTCGTAGAAGCCGCCGATCGAGTCACGTCCGAGCAACGTCGCGTGCCCGTCGAGCAACACCGCGAGGAAGCACACGAAGGCCAACGCGGCACCGATGAGCGCGGGCATGGCCGCCCGGAGCCGGTGCTCAGTCGGTGGCGCGAGGTGGGTTGGCACGGGCCACGACGCTACCTGCGCCAACCCGGTCGACTCCGTTCAGCTCCGCAGGAGCCTGCCCGGTCGCGAGTCGACGTTCTCAGCGACGGGTTCGCCGTCGAGTCGGATCGGTGTGCCGTTGACCAAGACATGGGTCACACCACTGGGCGAGTCCGCGACGAGCCGTTCGCCGTTCGCGGGGAAGTCCCGGACGCGTCGGAGTGGACCGGGCGCGACCGTGTCCGGGTCGAAGACGACGAGATCCGCGGCCATCCCCTCGCGCACGAGGCCGCGGCCGGACGGACCGTCCAGTCCGAACACGTGCGCCGGTTCGCCACTCAGCTTGTGGATGGCCCGCGGCAGGTCGATGACACCTCGCTCTCGCACCCAGCTCCCCAGGAGCTCGGTCGAGTAACAGGCGTCGCACAGCTGGCTGACATGCGCCCCGGAATCGGCGAGGCCGATGAGCAATCCCTCGTGCTGCAGGAGCGAACCGATCGCTTCGGGATCGTTGTTGGCGAACACGGACCGAAAGCGCGTCGCCAGGTCTTCGTCCAGCGAGATGTCGAGCATCACGTCCAACGGTGTGCAGTCGCGCTCGCGGGCGAGGTCGACGACGCGTCGGTCGATGAGCTCAGGATGTGCCTGGCTCTCGGCGACCTCGACGGATCCCCACCTCGGCTTGAGCTGGATCTCGTGTTCCAGCTGCCGCAGCGCGATGGAACGCCAGCTCGGGTCCGCGTAGCGCGCTTTTCGTACCGCATCGGGTTCGGCCATCAAGTCGGCGAACGCGGGTGCCATGTTGAAGGTGAACGGCTCGCGCAGGTTCATCTGGAAGACGAGCGGGCGCACTGAGATCTGTGGCCACACCTCGATACCGTCGGCGCGGGCGGCGTCGTTGTCCCGGACGATGTCCTCGTGCCACGGGAACCCCTTGATGGTGAGCAGTGCCGTCCAGGTGAGCGGTCGGCCGATCCGTCGCTGTACCTCGTACACGTCGGCGTGGGTGATCCGTTCACCGGGAAGGAGGGCCGCCACCCCCTTGTCGAGTGTCCCGAGCGGTTCGAGGAGTGCCTGGACCTCGGCGAGGTCGGCGAGTCGCGAGGGGACGGGGCGCCCGCCATCGCCGGAGTGGGTCGGCGAGGAGCTGGTGGCGAATCCGATCGCTCCGGCTTCGAGGGCTTCGGTCACGAGTCGTTGCATCTCGGTGATCTCGGCATCCGTGGCCTGTTCGCGCTCGTAGCCGTCGTTGCCCATCACGAACATTCGCAGCGCGGTGTGACCGATGTACGCCGCGTAGTTCAGCGCGGTGCCGCGGCGCTCAACCGAGTCGAGGTATTCGGGGAAGCTCTCGAAATCCCATGGGATCCCTGCGGCGAGCGTGGCGATGTTCATGTCCTCGACATGTTGGAGCGTGCGGGCCAGCAGGTCACGATGCTCTGGTCGGCAGGGAGCGATGCTGAACCCGCAGTTCCCGGCGATGACCGTCGTGACGCCGTGCCAGCACGACGGGGTCAACGCCGGGTCCCAGAAGACCTGGGCGTCGTAGTGGGTGTGTACGTCGATGAAGCCCGGCGCGACGAGCTGGCCTCGCGCGTCGAGCTCGTCGGCTCCCGACAGGCGCGGACCGATCTCGGCGATCGAGCCATCTCGGACGAGGACATCGGCCGCGTAGCCGGGCGCGCCGGTGCCGTCGATGACAGTGCCGCCGCGGATGACCAGCTCATTTCCCATAGGGGTATCTCAGCACGCACAGCTGTTTCCCGCTACTGCAGCCGGCTACGACTAGACCTAGGGTCTTGTCGATGCAGCTCGAGACGGCCCGGGAGACGTCTCGTCAGCGGGAACGGCGTGGGTGGTGGATCTGGTTCGCGGTCGCGTTCGTCGTCATGGCCACCTGGGCCTCGTCGATGCCGATCTTCGGCGCGCACGACGAGTAGGCACACACCGAACGGGCGGCGGTCATGGTGCGGGGCGAGTTCTCCGGTGTCGACGAAGACACGGCGTTCGGAGTGCTCAGTCGGGTGGACGGACCCCGCTGGCCCGCCCTGCTCGACCCGGTCTGCTTCATCGCGCACCCGAACGTCACGCCGTATTGCGTCGTGGAGCCGGTGGTGGCGCCCAGCGGCTCGTTCCTGATCTATATGGGGGCCTACTCGCCGTGGTACTTCCTCATCGAGGGCGTGCCTACCTTGGCGCTCTCGGGCAAGCCCGTCGTCTACCTCATGCGGTTCATGAGCGCAGCGATGTGCGCAGCACTGATCGCGTCGGCATTGGTATCGGCTCAGCGGCTCGGGCGGTGGGCCGTCGTCGGGACCATGTTCGCGTTGACCCCCATGGTCTTCTACCTCGGCGGCGCCGTGAATCCCAACGGCGTGGAGATCACCAGCGCCATCGCCATCTGGTCGTCGGTGGCGGCATTGGTTCCGGTGCTCGTGACGGTGTTCGCAGCCGGCCAGATCTGGGCGGTCCTCGCAGCCGCCCGGCGGTATGCCGTCGGCGAGGACGGGGCGTATCTGTACCTGACGAATCCCGATTGGACCCCGCCGCTCCCGCCGGTTCTCGGGGTCGTCGTGATGGTCGTAGCGATCGCCGCGCTCGCCTGGCGAGCCGCGACGGTCCCGGTAGATGACGAGGCCGGGCCGTCCGCCCTGAAGGGCGCGGTCGCCGACCCGGCGTCGGTCGCTCCCGCCGCGCTTGCCCGAGGCGACGTCGGCGACACTTGACGCGCGTGTCAGCGTCCGGCCACGCTGCCGCGGTGGACCAGACGATGCGGGTCGCGGTGTACTTGGGGACCGGGCGGATCGAGATCCAGGATCGACCCGTTCCGCAGCTCGGTCCCGACGATGTGCTCCTCGAGGTGAGCCACTGCGG
>DASRPD010000016.1:0-7213 GCA_035646535.1 Acidimicrobiia bacterium | reverse complement strand
GGCAATGAGAAGGCGCGCCGGAGGCCGTACTCGGCGTCCACCCTCGGGTCGCCGGCGCGACCGTCACGCGTCATCGTCAAGACCAGCGGATGATCGAGCGAGGCCGTGCCGGCCACGTCGAGCAGATCGGAGGGCATGACGAAGTACTCGTCGACTGAGATGGTCTCCGCACCGGGAGCCTCGTCGCGCAGACGGATCTCGGCGATGCCCACATAGGAGGCGTTCGACCGCACGGAGTCGCCGGGTTTGGGAGAGATCTTCCACTTCGTCGGCGGCCTCTCGTGGACTCGATCGATCCTCAGCTCGAAGGTGCGAAACGTCCGCTGCGGAAAGTGGAGGGTCTGTCCTTCACCCGACTCGTCGCGCGAGCTCGGCCCGAGGTCGACGTGGACGGGATCACGCCCGTCGAAGGTCAACGTGGCCTGTTCGATCCACCGCCCTCGCGGCCCTTGGATGGGCTGGAGGAGGTTCACCTGATCGGTCGTGATCGGCTCGTCGAGCACGACACGGATCCGTTCGCCCGGGAGGTTCTGACGGGTCCCGCCGACCTCCCACGCGGTGAGGGGATCACCGTCGAGCGCGCGCACGGCCCGGAACCCCGGCTGGGGCGTCAATCCGTCGAAGCCGTAGCTGGTCGCGGTGACCTCGTGCACGCCTCGCTGGTCGGCCACGGTGAACGCGGCGTCGGTCGCGTCGGGGAGCACCTCGAGTCGGGCATCGCGCGCGTCCTCACGCAAGGCGCTCTCGCCCACCTGTTCGGTGTGGCCGGAGTTGTCATGTGCTCCGGTCCAGCGATGGCTCCGCCGTCGGTTCGTGTCCGTGAGGACGAGGGTCGCGTCTCGGTCGATCTGCTCGCGCAGCTTCGCGGGCTCGGACGCGTAGGAGCCGGAGAACAGCACGACGCGGTCGGGATCGAGGACCGCGGCCCCCGCGGCGTCGACGAGGCCGTCCGCGTCGCCCGCGACGATGACCGGCCCCTCGATCGACGTGGCTCGAAGGATCCGTTGCGCGTCCTCGACACCGAAGATCGCCACCGGCGGTGGCTCCGGGCCATCGTCGCCGGCCGCGATCGTCTCCTCGTCGACGCGTGTGAGCGGCTTGCCGGGGATCTCGTCGCCGTAGACACGCGGTGCCTCGAGACCGGCCGGCGGAGGCTCGGTGAACATGCGCCAGAGCTCTTCGGAGCGGACGAGGTTGTACCGGCCGGTCTGGAGATCCATGCGGAGCAGGACGTCGCCTGCCGCGAGCAGTCGTGCCAGCGGTGCGATCGCGTCCGGGGCGAGCTCACCGGTCTGCACGCGTCGGTCGATGGCCTCGAGGAACGCGGCCGAGGCGGGTGAGCCCCACGGGACGAGCTCGCGGGCCACGTACGGCCGATCCATCAACCCGGGCTCGATCGGATCGATGGTGGTCCCCCACCGGTAGGCCGCGAAGTCGGAGCCGGGAAGCCCAAAGACCCGCGTGTCGTGCGGACGCGAGTCGACGTCATCCAACGCCGCCTGCCAGTACTGCGGAACCTCTTCGTCGCGCTCGATGGCGTGGTTGTAGTAATAGCCACCCCAGACACCAGGCGCGTTGATCAGCACGAGCGCACCCACTCCGATCACGACCACGGCGCGCAGCACGCGGTGGTGACGGCCGAGCACATCGTGGAGGGCACTGACCCCCGCGGCGAGGAGGGCAGCCACCCCGAGGACGAGGAGGGGTACCGCGCGTGACGTGCTACGCATCGCGAGCCCGGCGCTCGAGCTGTTCGCGAACGCCTTGAACACCGAGCCGACCGGCGCGGGGTTGTCGTACGGGGATGCGCCGACCGCGATGACCATGCCGACAACGATGAGTGCGACGAAGAAGACACGGTCGCGCCAACGGACGATGGCTGCCGACGCGAGCGCGAGCGCGGGGACCGCGAAGCTCGTGAGGATGAGCAGCGGCCGTGCCGTGAGCTGCACGGCCGCGTCATCTCTCGACCTGACGATCTCGCCGAAATAGAAGAACCAATACCCGAGTCCGCGCCAGATCTCGTTCGCGTAGGACGTGATCGACACAGTCTCGACGGTCTCGGTGTATTGCAGGATGTCGAGGCCGAAGCTCCCTTGGGCCCAGAGCCCCGCCATCCACCAGAGGGACGTGACCAGCGTCAGCAGACCGGTACGCCAGCACACCTGCCAGGCGCGCCCGAGCGTCGCGTCGCGTCGGACCCACACCGAATACGCGATCCACAGGACGGGCCCGAGTCCGGCGAACAACAGCGCGGTGGCGTTGACACCACCGATGAGCTGGATGACGAGGGCGAAGATCGCGGCGTACCGCCAGCCGCCACGCCGCAGCGCGAGCGCGACCAAAGCGATGAGCAACGGCAACGCCGCCCAGGGGCCGAGGATGACCGAGAAGCGAGCCGAGTACTGGAGCACGTAGGGCGAGAACGCGTACGCGAGCACCCCCACGGCGACGCCCGGCCCGCGCACGCCGATGGTGCGCAACAGGAACCACATCGCCATGCCTGCGCCAAAGATGAGGCTGCCGAGCCAGAGGCGTTGCGCGACCCACGACGGGACGCCGATGCCCTGTTCGAGGACCCAGTAGAACGGGCCCATCGGGAACAGGTATCCGATCGTCTGGTGGCTCACCGTGCCGAGGCCGATGCTCGGGTCCCACATGGAGAGGGCCTGGGTGAGCAACCGACCGGGATCGAGGTACAGGTACGTCTTGGTATCGGCGTCGACCCGGCCGGGGTGGGTCAGCAGGATCGGCAGGTAGGCGAGCACGGCGAACGCGCCGAAGCCCGCCCACCGGCGGGTCCTGGGCGAGAACCGGCCATCGCCACGGCCCGGGTCCTCGCCGCGGCGGTCAGCGTGGCCGGCGGAACGGCCGGCAACCGTTGTCATCGGCGCGCCGAATCCCCGCGCATCTGTCCCCCAGCCAACCCAGCAACCACGCAGCGTGTCGAACGGCACCGCTCTCGGTGACCGTGAGGGGACCAGCGTAGGTCAGGTGCCTCAGCGCTTCCAGGCGCCGATGGCGCGGGTTTGCCCTGCGCCGCGCCCGGATTCGCCGTCGTCGGAGCGCCGCGGATAGGTCCGGTGGCCCAGAGGCGTCCGGACGGGCGGACCGCGTACCCTGACGCCGATGCCGGCTCTGCGCGCTCACGTCGTGCGCTTCGTGATCCTGTTCCCGGGCCGGGTCGGGAGCACCTACCTCGTCAGCGCGCTCGACGGCCATCCCGACGTGGAGGCCAAGGGGGAACGCCTCGATCCGCTCCGGGCCGCCGGCGCGCCGGCCCAGCTGGCCTGGACGCGTCGCTACCTGCGCGGACCGATCGTGAATCGTCATCGCGCGGTGGGCTTCAAGACCAAGCTGCGAGATGTCTTGGACACCGACGGCTTCGCCCGACTCCTCGACGAATTCGACGCCCGCGTCGTGCTCCTCGACCGCCGCAACGACGTCAAGCACGTCGTGAGCCGGGTGACCGCGCGCCGGCTCCGCGACACGACCGGCCGTTGGAATCGCTACGGGGACGAGGCCGCCGCGGCGCCGGTGGAGATCGATCCGGCGGACTTCGATGCACGGCTCCGCGCGGTCGTGGCCGAGAAGGCCTCGATCGCCGAGTTCGTGGCCGGGCTCGATCGTCCGAGCCTGCACGTCGACTACGAGGACCTGCTCGCGACGCCGGACGCGACGTTCGGTCGCGTCCTCGACTTCCTCGACGTGCGGCGCCGTCCGATCCGCGGCGCCACCGAGAAGCACACGAGTGACGACCTGCGCGACGTCCTGGTCAACTTCGAGGCCCTGCGAGCTGGCTACGACGGCACGCGCTATGCCGCGATGTTCGACGAGGTCATCACGACGGCCCACCAGGAGCCCCAACCCGGGTAGGCGACCCGAGACCTGGCGATGCCAGGCCTCGGCGGGGCGGCTAGAAGAGCTCGATGTCGCCGAGCGTGAGGGCCCAGCGCCTCGGGACGAGGGGTTCGCACACCGCGCGCCAGGTGAGCAGCGGCCCTTGGCCGGGGAGCCGCAGCATGGGACCGGGCGACACGAGCCCCCCACCGAGACGGATCAGGTAGTCGGCCTCGGTGCCGCGCGCGAGCTCGCGCATGAGTCGCGCGTCGAGCGCACGTCGAGCCCCGGGTACCAGGACGTCGGCCACGACGAGCTCGCGCGCCGGGCCGCGGGCCCGCATCCGTACGAACGCGACGCCCGCACTCGGACCTTCGGCTGTCGTGACCGCGCGGTACCCGAGGAGCGGCGTTCCGTAACGCCATTGGAGGTAGCGGGCGTCGCGTCGCGTCGTCACCGCTTCGGGCACCGGCTGCGTGTTGACCAGTGTGTCGAGCGCCGCCGGTTGGTCGAGCACCCGGCGCGCGGGCACACCGACCGTCGCCGGCAAGGACCATCGCTCGGCCGGCACACGGGCCGCGATGATGCGACTGATCGCGGCCACGCTCGTCGGTCGGACGGCGGTCGGGAGCCGCCCCACGGTCTGCCAACCCATCTTGAGGTAGCCGGGGAGGCTCTGGTCGTTGGGGGTGTTGAAGACGAAGTCGAGACCCTCGTCGCGCAGTTCCTCGATGGCGTGGAGGGTGAGGCGGGTGAAGATCCCCTGGCCCTGATAGTCGGGGTGGGTCGCGGTGTCGACCGCCCGCACCGCGCGGAGGCGCCGGGCACCCAGGTGGAACTCCCAGCGCATCATCACCCGTACCCCCGCGACGCGATTCCCGTCGGTCGCCACCCAGATGGGCGAGGGGCCGACGGGGTTCTGCTCGTGCTTCCACGCAAACAGATCGTCGTAGCGCGGGTCGCTCGCGTCCCGGCCGAGCGACGCAGCCAGCAGCGCCAGGATCGCGGCGCGGTCGGCGGGCCGTGCTCGACGGATGCCGAGAGCGCTCGTCACCGACCTGGCTCCAGGATCGAGTCGTAGATCGCTTCGATCCTCGCGACCGTCTCCCGGATGTCGAAGTGGGCGCTGGCCGCGGTCGCGGCCGCTCCGAGCCGGGCGCGCCGGGCCGGATCACCGGCGAGGGCCTCGAGACCGTCGGCCAGCGCGGCCGGATCGTCCGGCGGCACGAGCACACCTTCGACGTCGTCGTGCACGACCCCCGGAATCCCACCGACGGCCGTGACCACGCTCGGCAGCCCGAGCGCGCACGCTTCCATGAGCGCGACGGGGAGTCCCTCGTTGTCGGACGCGAGGGTGAAGACGTCGCATCCGGCCAGCACCCGCACCGCGTCCTCGCGGTGGCCGAGCAGCAGGACGCGGTCGCCGAGGCCGAGGCGATCGTGGAGGGCGCGCATCTCCGATTCGAGTGGACCCTGGCCGACCGCGACGAGGCGGATCGGCACGCGCCGCGCGGCGAGCATCTCGGCCGCGGCGAGCAGGTTCGGGTAGTCCTTCTGGCGTCGGAAGTTCGCGATCGTTCCGGCGACGACCTCGTCGGCGGCGATGCCGAGCTCGGCGCGCACCGACGCGCGCGACGCGAGTTGGGCGCGTACGGCGCCGAGCTGGATTCCGTGCACGAGGACCTCGGTACGGGGGCGAAGGCGCGGCCAGATGGTGGCATGAACCTCCTCGGACACGGCCAGGTCGGCCGCGTCCAGCGGGTAGGTCAGACCGTTCAGCACCCGCGTCGGCGCCGCGAAGCTCGAGAACGTGTTGTGGAGCGTGTACACGAGCTGCGGTCGCTGCCGGCCTGGGAGCGTGCGCACGACGAGCCGGGCGATCCCCGCGGCGTACGGCGAGTGGGCGTGGAGCACATCGAAGGGTCGCTCCCGGAGGAACCGGCGGAGCCGTCCCGCCCAGCGCAGGTCTCGCTCGTCCCGCACTCCGAGGCAATGGGCGGGGACGTCCAGGGCTTCGAGCTCGGCGACGAGATGGTCCTTCCACGGCAGCAGGTAGGCCACCTCGAAGTGGAAACGGCTGCGGTCGTGCGCCGTTGCCGCGGCGACGAGGAGTCGTTCGGCACCACCCGGACCCAAGCCCTTCACGAGCCACAGCACGCGCCGGGAGCTCACGATTCGGGCACCGCGAGCGCCGGGAAGGGGGCGAGCGTGGCGCGGATCGTGTCGAGCTGTTCCGGGTCCAGGCGGTTGCGCCAGCGGTCGGGCTGGTCGGCGGTGACTCGCTGAGTGCGGTACGGCGTGCCCGCGCGATCGGATTCCGAGAGGAACACCTCGGCGGCCGAACCCCAGACCAGCGCGGCGCTCGCTGCGAGCTCTTGGAACCGGGCCTTCGGGTCGACACAGAGCCATTCGTGCGTCGTCGTGAGCCATTCGGGGTGATGCGCTCGAGCGGCGCGCAGCGCGGTGGCGAGCACCGCGTAGGTGAAGGTCTGACGGACGAGGTGCGGAGCAGATTCTGCCGGTGCGTCGATCCCCCACTGCTGGTGGGCGTAGCGCGCCAGCGCGGCCTGCTCGCGGAGATTGCGGACGTAGCCGAGCTCGATCCAGCTCGCGAGCACGTTCAAGGGGTTGCGCTCGACGACGAGCACGCGTGGCCGGAATCGGTCGACGATCCATTCGAGCGCCAGGATGCTCTGCACCGACTTCACCACCACTCGATCCGCGTCCGGCTCGGCGACGCGAGGACAGCTCAGACGCGCGGCCACGGCCGATCGCAACCCGGGGCGACCCGACGCGCGTGCCGCTCGTCGAGCGTCGAGCGACGTGCGCTCGTACAGGAAGTGCGCGACCCGGTCGCGCACCGAGCCGGCCGGCCGGCCTCCGCCAAACGCTCCGGACCAGAGTCGCTCGCAATCGGCAGCGGCGTCACCGGCGGCCAGGATCGGGTTCTCACCGCGGGCCACCATGACCCCGAACGCGAACGGGTCACGGAAGCCGTCAGGCTCGTTGACGTAGGCGACACCCTCGGTGTGGCCCAGCACGCGCCCGGTCCAGGTCGTGCCGGACCGAGGCACACCGACGATGAGCAGCGGCTCCATGGTCCGTCGAGGCTAGAGGGCGCGCCGAGCCGACAGGTCCGACCCGCTCAACTCCTAATGGGGGTCGACCGCCTGGCTCGTTGAGGGTGAGGATGGTCTCGAGCCGCTGGCTGGTCAGCACTCGCGTTTCCAGGGCTTCGAGCACTGAACCATTAGGAAGCTGCTGGTCGCCTCGGGCTCTGAAGCCGACGACGACAAGGGAGCTGTGGTGACGAAGGTGTTTGTGGGTCATGACTGGGCTGAGGCCCATCACGACATCCATGTCGAAGACGATC